>JAIFMO010000104.1:3756-6264 GCA_020048435.1 Sulfuritalea sp. | reverse complement strand
TTCGACACCATCGCCGCTGTCGCCACGCGTTATCCGCCTGACCGGCTGGACTGTCGCGCTGGCCGCCGCAGCTTATCTCGGTCTGTCGCTGTGGGCTGGCTGGCGCGAGGTGGCGGCGGCCTTTGCGCGGGCGGGCCCGACGGTCGTGGCCGGCATGCTCGGCCTCTCGCTGCTTAACTATGTCCTCCGCTTTGTTCGCTGGCAGCACTACCTCGGCTTGCTTGGTCACGCCGTGCCGTGGGGGGCGTCCGCGCGCATCTATTTCGCTGGCTTCGCGCTCACTACTACGCCGGGCAAGATGGGCGAACTGCTGCGCGGCCTGTTGCTCAAGCCCCACGGCGTGCCGCTGATCGAAAGTACCGCCGCCTTTTTTTCGGAACGCGCCGCCGACCTGCTCGCCATCCTGCTGCTCTGCGCGGCCGTGTTCTGGCGCTATCCCAATGGCGCGCCGCTGGTGGCGGGGGCGCTGGCCGTCGTGGCCATCGCCATCCTGGCGGTGCAGTTTCCCGGCTGGATTCACGCCATCGACACCTGGGCGGCGCGCCGACAAGGCCGCTGGCAGGCGCTGGCCCGCCTGTGCGAATTGATACTTGGTTTTCGCACCTGTTTCCGCTGGACCACGCTGAGCTGGGCGCTGTTGCTTGGTGTCGTTGCCTGGGGCGCCGAAGCGGCGGCTTTTCACTGGCTGCTGGGGGCGTTGGGCTACCCGCTGGCCTTGCCGCTGGCGGTGTTCATCTACGCCTTTGCCATGCTGGTCGGCGGGCTGTCTTTTCTACCCGGCGGCCTGGGCGGCAGCGAAGTGGTGATGATCGCGCTGCTGATCGGCAATGGCCTGCCCGAACCGGTGGCGGTATCGGCGACCCTGCTCTGCCGTCTGGCGACCCTGTGGTTCGCCGTGGCGCTGGGTGCGGTAGCGTTGGCAAGGAGTAAATAATGCAAACTTGGGGCAATCTTCCTTACGCGCCGCCGTACCGTCAGCGCCGACTTTCCGAGCGCGCCGCGCCGCTGGCTGCCGATGCGGTGAATGAGGGTGCCGGGGCGTCGCTGCTCGCCTATGGCAACGGTCGCAGCTACGGTGATGTCGGCGTGAATAGCGGCGGCGAACTGCTACTGACGCGCGGGTTGGACCGCTTCATCGCCTTCGATGCGGAAACGGGCGTCCTGCGCGCCGAGGCCGGCGTGCTGCTCGACGAAATCGTTCGCGTCTTCCTGCCGCGCGGCTGGTTCCTGCCGGTGACGCCGGGCACGCGCTTCGTCACACTGGGCGGCGCACTGGCCAACGACGTGCATGGCAAGAATCACCACGTTGGCGGCACGCTCGGCTGTCACGTCCCCCGTTTTGAACTGCTGCGCTCCGATGGCGCGCGCCTCGAATGCAGCGCGACAGAGCACGCCGATCTTTTTGCCGCGACCATAGGCGGCCTTGGGCTGACGGGGCTTATCACCTGGATCGACCTGCAACTGCGGCGCGTGCCAAGTCCAGCCATCGCGGTCGATAACCATCGCTTCCACGGCCTCGACGAATTCTTCGCCCTCAACGCCGCCGCCGAGAAGACGCACGAGCATGTCGTTGCCTGGATCGATTGCCTTGCACGCGAGCCGCGCGGCATCCTGATGGCCGGGAATCATGCCGAAACCGCAGCGGCTACAGAACCAGCTGCCGTACCGCTACCGCCGACTTTTTCGTCCGCGTTGCAACTTTCCGTGCCAGTCATGCCGCCGTTTTCGCTGATCAATCGTGCCAGCCTCACCGCCTTCAACGCCACCTATTTCAATCGGCCGCTACCGGCGCGGGAAACCAAGCATTGTCTGCCGTATTTCTATCCGCTCGATCATGTGCTGAACTGGAACCGTCTCTACGGCCGGCGCGGTTTCTACCAGTACCAATGCGCCGTGCCCAAGGCCGGACAGGAGGAAGCGACGGCGGCGCTGCTTGCCGCGATCGGCCAGAGCGGGCAAGGTTCTTTCCTTGCCGTGCTCAAGACCTTCGGCGACGCCGTTTCACCCGGGATGCTTTCTTTCCCGCTGCCCGGCACCAACCTGGCGCTCGACTTCCCCAATGGCGGCGCGCCAACGCTGGCGCTGTTCAAGCGCCTCGACGCCATCGTGGCTGAAGCCGGCGGCCGGCTTTACCCGGCCAAGGACGCCTGTATGCCCCCCGCCCTGTTTCGCCAAGGTTATCCGCGCCTGGAAGAATTTTCGCAACACGTCGATCCGCGCTTCTCATCGAATTTCTGGCGGCGGATCATGGCCTAAAAGGGCCACACCGGGCCATACCGGGCGATACTGGTCCATATCGCCCGGTGGGCAGACCCACTGCGGCGGGCGCCTGAAACAACTTGTTGCAGTTTGCCGTTGAACCTGCGAGCGACAGTCCTATCTATTGGCTGATCCGACAAATAAAATAGCGGAGAAGATAACATGCTGTCCGAAGCAATCACGAAGCAGGAGCCGCAACATGACCCAGCAAGCCATTAGCCTCATTGATGTCCTCTCCCCTCCCGGCAA
>JAIFMO010000104.1:0-3716 GCA_020048435.1 Sulfuritalea sp. | reverse complement strand
GGCGAGGTCGAAGCCAAAGGCCCGGGCCAGAAGCACGTCAAATCTTGAGCAGCCCACTTCACGTCGAGCGTGTGAAGTTGGAGGACTGACCGGAACAGCCAGTCCCGGCCGGATTGCATGAAGGCCGGGAGGGATGTCGTGTCTCGAGTCATGTGAGGCGTTGTGTGCGATGTCGTGAGCAGTGTCGTGTAAACTGCGCCCCATGGACCTACTACCCCAATTCATCGCGCAGTTCATCGACATTGTTCTGCACCTCGACAAGCATCTGGCCGTGCTGGTGGCGCAGCACGGCGCATGGATCTACGCGATCCTTTTTGCCATAATTTTTTGCGAGACCGGCCTGGTGGTGACGCCCTTCCTGCCGGGCGATTCACTGCTGTTCGTTGCCGGCGCGCTGGCGGCCACGGGCGGTATGGACATTCAGGTGCTGGTGGCCGTGCTGCTGGCCGCCGCGGTGATCGGCGATAACGTCAATTACTGGATCGGCCGCTGGGTCGGCGGCAAGGTGCTGCGCTGGGGCGCCCAATCGCGTTTCTTCAACCGCGCCGCTTACGAAAAGACGCATGCCTTCTACGAGCGTTACGGCGGCATGACCATGACCATCGCCCGGTTTATTCCGTTAGTGCGTACTTTTGCCCCGTTCGTGGCTGGCGTGGCGCGCATGACCTATCCGCGCTATTTTGTGTTTGACCTGTTGGGCGGCGTGATCTGGGTGTTTTCATTGACGCTGGCCGGCTACTGGTTTGGCAATCTGCCCGTGGTTAAGAACAACTTTACCCTCGTTGTGCTGGGCATCATTGCGCTATCGGTCATGCCGATGGTGATCGGCTGGCTGCGCCACCGTCTGGCCGCGAACAAGTCGTAGCGCGCCGCCGTGCGTGCGCTGCTGGTCTTGCTCATGCTGGTGTTGCCGCTGACCGCTTGCGTTTCCACGGGTACGTTCGGGCCGGAGCAACTGTTCAAGTCCGACGTTGATCGGGTCGCCGACATTCACCGTCGCGAGGCTTTTGCCGGCCTGCGCTTGCTGGCGGAAAAGCTCTACCGGCGCAACCCGCGCGAATGGCGCAAGGGTGGGCAGGCCAGCATGGATGCAGCCTTGGCGCGGTTGTTCGACCCGGCGACGGCGTGGCGTCTGCCCGAGCCGGGCGGCAGGGGTGGCGAAGCGATTCTGCTGGCGCTGCGCGAAGACTGGGCGGGTGATCGCGTGGCCGCCTTCGTCGTTGGCCTGGGTGGCATGATGCACGGCGCATTCAATGGCAAGACGGAGTTTTTCCTGCTCGACGAACTCGATCCGCAGTCCCTCTACAACAGCGCCCGCAATGTCGAGATCGCCGCGTGGAAGCTCACTCATGCGCGCAGCGCCGACGGCACGCCGCTGCTGCTCAGCAACGAAATGACGCCAGTGCAAAACCTGAGCTTCGAGCGCGAATTCGGCAAACTCGTCGGCAATCTCGATCTGCTCTCGGTCATTGTCGCCGAGCGCACCAACCGCACCATCGCCAAGGCTATCCAGAGCGTGGCGACCGCGGTGTTTCTGCCCATTGCGGGGTTCTGATGAAAAAATTTGTCATCCTTATTTCCGGCCGCGGCAGCAATATGCGGTCCTTGCTCGACGCCGACCTGCCGGGCCGCTGCGCCGCCGTCATCAGCAATCGGCCCGACGCGGCGGGACTCGACTTCGCCAAGGCTCGTGGTGTGCCGGTTGCCGTGGTGGATCACAAGGCCTATCCGAGCCGCACCGAATTTGACGCGGCGCTTGCCACCGAGATTGATAAACATGCGCCCGATCTGGTCGTGCTGGCTGGTTTCATGCGCGTGCTGTGTGACGATTTCGTGCGCCGTTTTGATGGTCGCATGCTCAATATTCACCCCTCGCTGCTACCGGCGTTTCCGGGTCTCGACACCCACGCCAAGGCCATCGGGCTGGGCGTGCGCCTGCACGGCTGCACGGTGCATTTCGTCACAGCCTCGCTTGATTCCGGCCCCATCGTGATCCAGGCCGCCGTGCCGGTGTGGCCGGACGATACGCCGGCCCGCCTGGCCGCGCGGGTGCTCGAACAGGAGCATGTGATCTACCCGCTGGCCGTGCGCTGGTTTCTCGCCGGACGGCTGCGCATCGAAAACGGCCGCGTGCTGCTGGAGGGCGAAATGCCTGCGCAGGCGAGTCTTTGCGTGCCCGCGGCGCAATGAGCGACGCCGTCGCCGCTTCCCCGTCCGCCGCGACCAACTGGCGCTGGTGGCTGGCGCTGGCGGCTTCGTTGTTGCTGCACACGCTGGCGTTGTCCCGCCCCGGCTGGCAGTTGCCATCCCTTGACGACTTGCTGAGCCCGAATACTGAGGGACATATCGATGCCCGCCTGGCGTTGCCGCCCGCACCTGCGGTTCCACCACCGACGGTGGCCGCCGCCCCCGTTCCCCCGCCCGCCAAGAAAAATCCGCCACGGCAGCAACGCCCCACTGCCGTACCGCTAGGAAGCCGTGGCACCCGTGGCAGACGCACCAGCAGCCCCCCCGCCCGTCGCGAAGCCGCTGGCCAGCGTGCCGCTGCCCAAGCGCGTGCGCATCCGCTTCGCCATCGTGCGCGGCGAGCAGGGACTCGTTGTCGGTCGCTCGGAGCATTTCCTGAAACTGGACGGCAACGCCTACACCCTGCGCGCCGTGGCCGAAACCACCGGTATCGCGGCGCTGTTCCGGCCGGCGACCGTCACGCAATTCAGCGAGGGTGACTTGCTGCCCGAGGGCCTGCGACCGCGCGTGTTCCGGGTGGAACGTGGCGGCGCCAATGGTACGCCCGGTACGCCCGGCGACACCGCCAACTTCGATTGGGCCGCCGGGCGCGTGTCGATGAATCCCGGTCCGCGCGACCTGCCGGTGGAAGCGGGCATGCAGGACATGCTGTCGATGTTTTACCAGATCGGCCTGCTGCCGCCGGGTGCCGTGGGCGCGGAAACGCTGGCGCTGACCGTGGCGACCGGCAAGAAGATCGAGCGCTACGTCTTCGCGCGGGTTGGCGAGGAAAAATTGAGCACGCCGCTGGGTGAGAAGGCGGCACTGCACATCAAAACCGTCGGCACCTCCGGCGACGCGACAGAAATATGGATCGGCATCGAACGCCGCCTGCCGCTGCGCATCCGCCACGTGGATCGCAAGGGCGAAATTTTCGACCAGCTGGTCGATGAAATGGAAATCGAATAATGAAAATCACCGACACGATGATTGGCCATGCCGCGCAGGTCACGCGCGAACTGCTCAAGTTTTCCCAGCCGGCCGATGCCGTGCTGACCGCTTTTTTCCGCAGCAATCGGCTGGGGGGGCGCGAACGTGCCTTCGTCGCCGAGACGGCTTATACGGTGCTGCGTCGCAAGCGCTTGCTTGAAATGGCGGCGGGCGAGCGGCCTACGCCGTTGCGGCTGGTGCTGTTGGCGCTGGTCAAGGTGGCCGGCATCGGGCAGCGGCAGATCGCCGAAGCGCTGGGCGACGAGGGCGGGCGCGAGGCCGCCTGGCTGGTCGGTCTGAAGGGCCAGGCCGCAGCGGACGTGACGCTGGCCGAACAAGCTGACTTGCCGGACTGGCTGGCCGAGCGGCTGCTTGAGCGTATGTCGGCCGCGGAAGTGCTGGATCTGGCGCGCGGACTTAACCAGGCGGCGAGCTTCGATCTGCGCGTCAACATTTTCAAGACCACACGCGATGCGGTGCTGGCGCAATTGCACACCGAT
>JAIFMO010000146.1 GCA_020048435.1 Sulfuritalea sp. | reverse complement strand
TCCAGACTAAATTCGCGAGGTCAACAGGTTTACGGAATATGACCCATGGTAGTGGCGATAAAGCTCGGTTACCGCTTTGTCGTCACCTTGGCCGATTCGGTTCAGCAGGCCGGCAAGTTTGTCGGGAGGCAGGTCGGTCATGGGGGAAAGTTAGCGCAGGTCGGCCTTCCAGCCGGCTTTGCTCGCGGCAAGCAGTGCATTCCAATCATCAGGCGGATGTCCTTGCTTGAGCATTTTCTGGAAGACAACGTAAGGATCGGTTTTGCTGCCGGAGGAGCGCAGTGTGTGCTCGTCGTTGATCCAGGCAAAGATGATGATCCGGGTTTTTGAGTCGAAGCGGAAGAACAGGCGGAAGCGACGACCGATCTTGGCACGCCGCCAGTGCCGAAAGGCAGGCCCCATGGTGTTGCCTTGCCGATACTCATCCCGGCCGGGGTCGCCCGGCACGACTTCAAAGATCAATTCGGTCAGCGCATTGAACAGCTTGACGTTGGCGTTCGACTCGCTCGCCACAGGGTCTTGCGCCCTGGTTCGTTCGACGGCGGCATGCAGTTTTTGCAGTTGCTCGATCAGGCAGTCATGGAAGAGCAGGTTCCACCCGTGACGCTGAATCACAGTGCGACGTCGCCCACGATGTCTTCGTGGATATCAACCTGCTTGCCGAGAGTGGCCAGCATCGCGCGCGCCAGGTCGTCGGGCAGAGTGGTGATGTGCCGGCCGGACTCGATGTCTTTTTCCAGAAGGCCGAGAAAGCTCGCGATGGCAGGGTCTTCGTGTTGCTCATCCACTACACGCGTAACAATCACGCGATCTCCCTCGAGATCGAACGCAAGCTTTCCGCCAAAATCCACGCTGAGCGCTTGACGAATGGGCTTGGGCAGGGTGATCTGTCCTTTGGACGTGAGCGTGGCTACTTCGTGAATGGTGATCATGGGGCGCCTCCTTGGTGTTGGCTTTTATGGTAAGGAATAGTCCTTACCGTGTCAATATGAACCCAAATTGATGTGCCGACGACCAGGCGGGTAGCTTCGGCCGATAAGCGAGCGGAGCAGTGAAAATGTCGAGCGGCAGCTTCCGGATCAGTTACCCGCCATTGGAGGCGCACGAAATTCAAGTGCCGCTATGCCCGCTTGTGGCTGGTAGCACTCATTCAACGGCAACCCCGCAAAGCTGCCGTTGGGGGTACAGATGGCTCGGTCATCGTATGGCGGCGGATGCCGAAGGGACAGTTAGGTATCCCAGCGGGGAAAATAAAAAGCCGATCTCAGTGATCGGCTTTTTATTATGCTAAGTTGATAGAGTTCCCACGAAATCTAGACAATTGGGAAAAATCTAAATGTTCGTGGGATCCTACATCTTCAAACGTCGATATTGCGGGCGTAAAGTGCGTTCGATTCGATGAAGGCGCGGCGCGGTTCAACATCGTCGCCCATCAGGGTGGTAAAGATTTCGTCGGCCGCGATGGCATCGTCGATCTGCACCTTGAGTAGCCGCCGAACAGCCGGGTCCATGGTGGTTTCCCACAGTTGCTCGGGGTTCATTTCGCCAAGACCCTTGTAGCGTTGCTTCGCGAGGCCGCGCTCGACTTCGTTCAACAGCCAGGTCATGGCATCGGCGAAGCTGGTTACGCTCTGCGATTTTTCGCCGCGTCGGATAGTGGCGCCGCCCGCTGTTGCGTCAATGAGTCCGGCGATCAGCTGCGCGGTTTTGCGTAGTTGGAGGTAGTCGCCCGAGTGCATGAAATCTTCGTCGATGTGACCGACTCGGAGGTTGCCATGGCGCATTTTCTCGATCCGCAGCCGCCACTTTTCCGATTTTTCGTGGAATTCCGCGGCAATGCGCAGGGTGGTGGGCAAATGACGCGCCAAGGCAGTCGCGCTGGCCAGGGCGACGCCCTCGTCGACCAGATCGAGCGGAATGTCGTTGGCCAGCAGGGCGTGCAACACTTCGGCATCGATGAAGTCGGACAGCCGCTTGACGACAGCTTCGGACAACAGGTAACCGCGGGCCAGTTCGCCGAGAGCCTCGCCTTCGATGGCCGGCGCGCCGAATTTCGGCGTGAGCGCGGCGCCATCGAGCGCGAGCTTCAGCAAATGCTGGTTGAGCGCCTGGTCATCCTTGATGTAGAGCTCGCTGCGGCCGTGCTTGATCTTGTAGAGCGGCGGCTGGGCGATGTAGATGTGGCCGCCTTCGACCAGATCGGGCATCTGCCGGTAGAAGAAGGTCAACAACAACGTCCGGATATGAGCGCCATCGACGTCGGCGTCGGTCATGATGATGATGCGGTGGTAGCGCAGTTTTTCTGGCTTGTAGTCTTCCTTGCCGAAGCCGCAACCCAGCGCGGTGAGCAGGATGACGATCTGCTCGGAGGCGATGACTTTGTCCAGCCGCGCCTTTTCGACGTTGAGCACCTTGCCACGCAGGGGCAGGATCGCCTGGAACTTGCGGTCGCGACCCTGCTTGGCGGAACCACCGGCGGAATCGCCCTCGACGATGTAAAGCTCGCACAGGGCCGGGTCTTTTTCCTGGCAGTCGGCCAGCTTGCCGGGCAGGCCGATGTTGTCGAGCACGCCCTTGCGGCGGGTCATGTCGCGGGCCTTGCGCGCCGCTTCGCGGGCACGCGCCGCTTCGACAATCTTGCCGGTGATGACCTTGGCGTCACCCGGTCTTTCGAGCAGATACTCGGAGAGCTTTTGCGCCACGACTTCTTGTACAGCGGGCATGGCTTCGGAAGAAACCAGCTTCATTTTGGTTTGGGAAGCGAACTTGGGGTCGGGCATCTTGACCGAAAGCACGCAGGCGAGGCCTTCACGCATGTCGTCGCCGGCGATGTCAACCTTGGCCTTCTTGGCGATCTCGTGTTCTTCGATGTACTTGTTGATGACGCGGGTCATTGCCTGGCGCAGACCGGTCAGATGGGTGCCGCCATCGGTCTGCGGAATGTTGTTGGTGAAGCAGAGCACCTGCTCGGCGTAGGAATCGTTCCATTGCATTGCCACTTCGACGCTGATGCTGCCGCCATTGGGCAATTGCGCCTCGCCGGTCGAATAAAACACGGTGGGGTGCAGGACGGTCTTGGCGCGGTTGATGTACTCGACGAAACCTTTGACGCCGCCGGCAAAGGCAAAATCTTCTTCCTTGTTGTTGCGCTGGTCGATCAGCTTGATCTTGACGCCGTTGTTGAGGAAGGATAGCTCGCGCAGGCGCTTGGCGATGATGTCGTAATGAAATTCGACGGTGCCGAAAATTTCCTCGTCAGCCAGAAAATGCACTTCGGTGCCACGGTTTTTGGTTTCGCCAAGAACCTTCAGGGGCGAGACTTCGACGCCATTTTGAATTTCTACAATGCGGTCGACGGCATGCCCGCGATGGAATTCCATGAAATGCTTCTTGCCGTCGCGGCGGACGGTCAGCCGCAGCCACTTGGACAGCGCATTGACGCAGGAGACGCCAACACCGTGCAAACCACCCGAAACCTTGTAGGAATTCTGGTTGAATTTGCCGCCAGCATGCAACACGCACATGACGATCTCGGCGGCCGAGCGCCTGGGTTCGTGTTTGTCGTCAAATTTGACGCCGACGGGAATACCGCGACCATTGTCGGTCAGTGAAATCGAGTTGTCGGTGTGGATGGTGATGACAATCTCGTCGCAATGGCCGGCCAGTGCTTCGTCGATGGCGTTGTCGACCACCTCGAACACCATGTGGTGAAGGCCGGTGCCATCGGAGGTATCGCCGATGTACATGCCCGGGCGTTTACGCACGGCTTCCAGCCCTTCGAGTTGCTGGATGGAATCCTCGTCGTAGTCGCCCTGATCGCTACTCGTTACGGCTTTATTCTCTTCGCTCATGGGGTTTTTCGATTTCCTCAGATTCGCATCGGCATGACGACATACTTGAACCGGTCATTGTCCGGCAACATGAAGAGAGCGCTCGAATTAGCGTCGGCCAGGCGACACTCGATGATTTCGGTGGACACGTTGTTGAAGACATCGATGAGATAAGTCACGTTGAAACCGACATCGAGCGCTTCACCCTGGTAATCGACTTCGATCTCTTCCTGCGCTTCTTCCTGCTCGGCATTGGTCGACATGATCTTCAGCGCGCCTGGGCCCAATACCAGCCGCACACCACGGAATTTTTCGTTGGTGAGAATCGCCGCACGCTGTAGCGACTGCTGCAACAAGCTGGCCCCAATTTTCAAAACCTTGGTGTGATGCTGCGGGATGACCCGTTCGTAATCCGGAAACTTGCCGTCGATCAGCTTGGAGACGAGTTCGATGTCACCAAAGCGGAAGCGTGCCTGGGTCGGCATCAGCATGATTTCCAGTGCTTCATCGTTGTCGGCCAACTGGCGGGAAAGTTCGAGCACGGTCTTGCGCGGCAGAATTACTTCGATGCGGCCGCTTTGTTCGCCCAGTGATTCAGAGGCGAAGGCCAGCCGGTGGCCGTCAGTGGCCACCACGCGCATTTCGTCTCCCGCCACGATCAGCAACAGGCCGTTGAGGTAGTAGCGAATGTCCTGCTGCGCCATGGCGTACTGCACCAGGGCCAGCAGCCGCTTGAACTGCTTCTGGGTCAGCTTGAGCGTGGTCTGCTGGCCGGTGCCTTCGGCCATGCGGGGAAAGTCTTCCGCCGGCAGGGTTTGCAGGTTGAAACGGCTCTTGCCTGCCTTGAGTTGCAAGCGCTTGTCTTCAAGGGCTAGGCTGATCTCGGCCGATTCGGGCAGGGAACGCAGAATATCCTGCAACTTGCGCGCGGCAACGGTTAACGCGGCTTTTTCTTCGCCGGCGGCGGCAGTGGCCGTTTTAATCTGGATTTCTATGTCGGTTGCCAGCAGTGTCAGCCGACCGCCTTCCATTTCCATCAGCACGTTGGAGAGGATGGGCAGGGTATGTCTTTTTTCAACAATACCGCAGACGGATTGCAGCGGAGCCAGGATCTGGTCGCGGGGGCCTTTGAATAGGAGCATTTCTATATATCTACCTGATGTTGATGATATAAGGGATAAGTTCCAGGGAATAACTCTACTTAAATTTTATGAATCAACTACTTGGGTAATGTATAACGGTTCGTTTAGCTTGGTGACGAGCTGTGGGGGAATGTGGATGAAAATTGGAAAAAGCGAAAAAGACTTACTTATACACAATCCATCCAGAGGATTTCCATAGCTTGCTCATGGGTTATGTTTTGATCAGCTCTTGATGGTCTGCATGAGTATGTGCAGGTCGTTATTGAGGACGTCGTCCAGGCGGCGTTTGTCGATGATGGTGCGGCAAGCGTGCATCACAGTGGTGTGGTCGCGGCCGCCAAAGGCGTCGCCGATTTCAGGCAGGCTGTGCGCCGTGAGTTCGCGCGCCAGCCACATCGCTACCTGGCGCGGCCGGGCGATGGCGCGGGTGCGCTTTTGCGAGTACATGTCGGCAACCTTCATCTTGAAGTAATCCGCCACGGTTTTCTGGATCAGTTCCAGCGTGATCTGGCGATTGGTAGCGCCAATTACATCCTTCAGCGCTTCCTTGGCGACTTCAATCGTGATGTCGCGACCGTGGAAACGGGAGAAAGCCAGTACGCGGTTAAGGGCGCCTTCGAGTTCGCGCACGTTGGAACGTAGATGTTTGGCAATCAGGAAGGCGACATCGTCTGTTAGAGGAATTTGCGAACTCTCGGCCTTCTTTTTGAGAATGGCCACGCGCATTTCCAGTTCCGGCGGCTCGATAGTTACGGTCAGACCCCAGTCGAAGCGCGAAATAAGCCGATCCTCGATGCCCTGGATGTCTTTCGGAAAGGTGTCGCAGGTGATGACGATCTGTTTTTTGGCCTCGATCAGGGCGTTGAAAGCGAAGAAAAATTCTTCCTGCGTGCGTTCCTTGTTGCCGCCAAGGAACTGGATGTCGTCGATGATCAGCAGGTCGAGCGAAGAGTAGTAACGCTTGAGCGCGTCGAACGCTTTTTGCTGATAGGCGCGTACCACGTCGGCAATGTAATCGTGTGCGTGAATGTAGCGCACCACCCGATTCGGGTTGTGGCGCCAGACTTCGTTGCCGAGAGCGTGGGCAAGGTGGGTTTTGCCAAGGCCGACGCCACCATAGATGAACAGCGGGTTGTAGGAGATACCCGGATTCTGGGCACACTGTTGCGCGGCAGCACGGGCAAGATCGTTGGCGCGGCCGGAGACGAGGGCTTCGAAGTTGAATTCGGGATTGAGACGGGTGCGTTCGTAGCCCGGATCTTCACCCCGAGAGGCGGGCAGCGTAGCGGGCAAGGCCGCGGGCAACTGGGCGATCGCCGCCAGTGCGGCGGAAACATCGAGGCGCGAGGCGAGGTCGTTCAGGTTGCTGAAGTCATCATGGTCATTGTGGTCGTTGTTTGTCGACACGCCAGCGGCAGCAGGCATTTCCAGAGATCGCGGTGTGTCGTCCAATGTGAGGCTGATACTTACGGGTTCCTTGAAATACTGTACGGAAAGCGCCTCGATCCGGGAAAGATAGCGTTCGCGCACCCATTGCAGGATGAAGCGGTTGGGCGCCAGCAGACGCATGTGCCGCGCGAGTCCGTCTCCATTACCGTTGGAACTGGCGGTGACAGGCTCATCTTCGAGACGCAGGGATTTGATCCAGGTATTGAACTGCTGCGCCGGCAAATCACGCTCAAAGCTGCTGAGGCAAGCAGACCAAAATTCACTCATTGTGTTATTTGAATTAATTGAATCGATTACTGAAACGGTTGGGATCTGTTTTTAATCCAAGCCTTGGCAGATAGCGATACTGGTATCGTCGACCATTGCAGAGCGCGCAATTCTAGCGGCTTCGTCAGGAGTTATCCACAAGGGGGGTGACAATATATCGCTTGACAAGGATGGGGAGGCAGGATGTAATCGCGCGTTTTTTCCTGAAAGGCACTTAACATGAAACGCACCTATCAGCCTTCGGTCGTGCGCCGCAAGCGTACACATGGCTTCCTCGTGCGCATGCGTACCCGGGGTGGTCGCGCGGTTATTCGCGCCCGCCGCGCCAAGGGTCGTCAGCGCCTCGCTGTCTGACATTTCGTTGGCAGCGTCTGCAGTATCTGCAGCGTCTGAATTTGTCTGAATTCGTCTGGGTATCCCTTCCAGGCCTGTCATCGTCTGCACGAGGCGGCCGAATTTTCGGTCGTCTTCAATCATCGGCGTGTGTTGCGCGGCGAACGTTTCCATCTCCACTATCGGCCAGTACCTCCGCCGGTGGAGGATTTGGAAACGTTTACCGCAGACAACAGCGTTATCGCGGATTTAACGGGCCACGAGCCGGGTTTGGCGCCGTGTCCAGACAAGTTATCAAGCCCGCGTTTGGGTCTGGTCGTCGCCAAGAAACTGGCGCGGCGTGCCGTGTTGCGCAACCTGGTGAAACGCATCGCCCGCGAGGCCTTCCGTCAGGTGCGCGCCGACTTGCCGCCCTGCGATCTGGTGCTGCGCCTGGCCAAGTCGCCCGGCGGTACCGACGGGGCGTCGAGGCGTGCCATGCGCGCGGAGATTGATGGCTTGTTGATCCGCTTGAGCAAAGCGCTTGCCCGGCAATGAATCCATGAACCTGTGAACCAATGAACATTTGGCGCGCGATTGAATCTCTTTTAGTCTGGCCGCTGGTTGCGCTGATTCGCGTTTATCAATATGCGATCAGCCCGATGCTGGGCCGCAGTTGCCGTTTCGAGCCAAGTTGCTCCGAATATGCCGCCGCCGCCTTGCAACGGCACGGCCCACTGCGGGGCCTGTGGCTGGCGCTGCGCCGCGTCGGCCGCTGCAATCCGTGGCATCCAGGCGGGTATGATCCCGTTCCCTAGCATTTATTGCCTACTGTAGCGATACCCGTCATGGACAATCAACGTCTGATCCTGCTTCTCGTATTTGGCTTCTCCCTGGTCATGTTGTGGGAGGCTTGGGTGAAACAAGGGCAACCGCCTTTGCCCCCTGTTGCCAGCCAGACAGCCCAATCTGCCGCCACCGTCGCGCCACCGCCAACATCGCAGGTTTCTGTGAGCGGAAATGCGAGCGGTACGCCACCCCTTGTTGCTACTGGCTCTCTTGCTGTCACGGCCGGTGTCGCCCCTCGCCTGCAAGTCAAGACCGACCTTTTCAGCATCGAAATTTCAGGGCTTGGCGGAGACATCGTGCGGCTCGAATTGCTTAAGCACGGCGCCAACGAAGGCGGTGGCAAGCACTTCGTACTGTTCGAAGACAAGCATGCCTATGCGGCGCAGAGCGGGCTGATCGGCACATCAGGTTTACCCAATCACCGCACGGTCTGGTCTTTGCCGGCTGGCAGCCCCGCACTTATGGATGGTCAGGACGAACTGCGCGTGCGCCTCGAGGCGACGGGTGGTGAGGGTGCCAATGCCATTCGGGTTGCCAAGACCTATGTGTTCAAGCGCGGCAGCTACCTGATCGGCGTGGAGCATGAGGTCGTCAACGGCGGCACCGTGCCGATCACTCCCCAAGCCTACTTCCAGCTTGCTCGAGACAGCAAGGCGGAGGAGGGTGGCAGCCAGGGCATGGGCGTGAGTACCTTTACCGGCCCGGCCTTCTACACCGATGCCGGCAAGTTTCAGAAGATCGATTTTGCCGACATCGCCGCGGGTAAGGACAAGCACGTCAAGGAGGCCGATAACGGCTGGGTGGCGATGGTGCAGCATTACTTCGTTTCGGCCTGGCTGCCGACGGACAAAATGCAACGCGAGTTCTTCACCCGCAAGCTGGGCAACGAACAGTTTGCCGCCGGTGTTATCGTGCCGCTGGGAGCCATCGCGCCCGGTGCCAACGCCAAGTTGGTAGCCGAACTTTATGCCGGACCGCAGGAGCAGGACAAACTGGCAAAAATTGCCCCCGGTCTCGATCTGGTGGTTGATTACGGTTGGCTCACGGTGATCGCCGCACCATTGTTCTGGGTACTCCAGTTCATCCACAATCTGGCCGGCAACTGGGGCTGGGCCATTATTGGTCTGACCATGTTGCTCAAGTTGATCTTTTTCCCGCTCTCTGCCGCCAGCTACAAGTCGATGGCCAAGATGCGCTTGCTGGCGCCCAAGCTGGCCAAGCTCAAGGAAAGCTATGGCGATGACCGCCAGCGCATGAACCAGGAGATGATGGATCTCTACAAGAAGGAAAAGGTTAATCCGCTTGGTGGCTGCCTACCCATCCTGGTCCAGATTCCCGTCTTCATCGCGCTCTACTGGGTGTTGCTTGGCACCGTCGAGATGCGCCAAGCGCCGTGGCTGGGCTGGATTACCGACCTGTCGACCAAGGATCCCTGGTTCGTGCTGCCGCTGATCATGGGTGCCACCATGTTCCTGCAAACCTGGCTCAATCCGGCGCCGCCCGATCCGATGCAGGCCAAGATCATGTGGATGATGCCGCCGATATTTACCGTCATGTTCCTGTTTTTCCCCTCAGGCCTGGTGCTCTACTGGACGGTGAATAACATCCTGTCGATTACTCAGCAGTGGCAGGTCAATCGCATGATCGAGAAAGCCGGACTGAAGGCGCATTGAGGCCCACCGACACCATTGCCGCTATCGCTACCGCCCCCGGGCGCGGTGGTATCGGCGTGGTGCGGGTTTCCGGCAGCGGGCTGCTGCCCTTCGCCGCGGCACTGACCGGCAGGCAAGCCGCTTCCATCCAGCCACGCCGTGTCGCTACCGCCGACTTTTTGGCGGCGGATGGCGTGGCCATCGACCACGGCATCCTGCTCTATTTCGCAGCGCCGCGATCCTTCACCGGCGAGGACATCATCGAGTTGCAGGGCCATGGTGGCCCGGTGGTGATGCAACTGCTGCTGGCACGCTGCGTCGAACTTGGCGCGCGACTGGCGGAGCCAGGCGAATTCAGCCGCCGCGCCTTCCTCAATGACAAGATGGATCTGGCCCAGGCCGAGGCAGTGGCCGACCTGATCGAAGCCTCGACGGCGCAGGCAGCGCGTTCCGCCGTGCGTTCGCTATCGGGCGAGTTTTCGCGTGCTGTGCATGGCATCGACGCCCAACTGGTCGAACTGCGCATGCTGATCGAGGCCACGCTCGACTTTCCCGAAGAAGAAATCGACGCTGAACAGTTACTGCGCGAGATCAAGGCAGAGGCACGGCTCGACCGTCTGCGTGCCGATCTTGCCGCCCTGCAAACGCGCGCGCGCCAGGGCGCCCTGCTGCGCAGCGGCCTGCATGTGGTGCTGGCGGGGCTGCCCAATGTCGGCAAGTCGTCCCTGCTCAACCGCCTGGCCGGCGAGGAACGCGCCATCGTCACCGAGGTTGCCGGCACCACCCGTGACGCCGTGCGCGAGACCATCCATGTGGAGGGCATTCCCCTGCACATCATCGACACCGCCGGCCTGCGCGAAACCGCGGACGCCGTCGAGAAGATCGGCATCGAGCGTACTTGGCAAGAGATCGGGCGCGCCGATGTCGTCTTGCAGATCGTCGATGCCCGTGCCGGCGTCACGCCCGCCGACCATGCCATCGCGCTGCGTCTGCCGGCGGGCATCGAGCGCATCGTGGTCGAAAACAAGTGCGATCTGGCCGGCGCGCCGCCGCAGCGCTTCGAACAGCGCACCGAGCGCGGCGATCAGGTGCATCTGCGGTTGTCGGCCAAATCAGGCGCCGGCATCGAACTGCTGCACGACGAACTGCTGCGCGTCGCCGGCTGGGCTGGCCATGGCGAGGACGTCATCCTTGCCCGCGAGCGGCATCTCGACGCGCTGAACATTGCTGCCGAAAAGTCGGCGCTAGCGGCACGGCAACTGACGCAGCTCGAACTCTGCGCCGAGGAATTGCGCCTCGCGCACGAGGCGCTGGCTTCCATCACCGGCGTATTTACGTCCGACGACCTGCTGGGCGTTATTTTTAGCCGATTTTGCATCGGAAAGTAGCGAGCATTCCAGCGTAGTCAGAAGCCTTCTCAACCCGGCGGCGGCAATTGAGGCGAAATTCATTGCCAGTGCCCAGAGCAGGGATGTTGCCCTATCGTCTGGGGAAGTCGGGAAACTGCTACGGGCAAATCTACCAGTCAAGCATGAAGCGGGTGCTGCACTTCAGGCCAGAACGTCTATCGTATTGCCCAGCGACTGGGCAGATGTCTTGCCGCTGGACGATGTCGCATCGGGATGCTTGAGGGAATATACCAATTGTTCGACTTCGCTGACCGTCCCATCCTCGTTGGCGTCCGCCTTGTCGTAGGATTTCGTGCTGCTGGATGAGGATGAAGAGGACGAACTGCTCGCTTGTCCACCACCTCCGCTACCGGCTGGGGGCGCACCCTTCGCACCCGACGGCGGTTTTGCCCCGCCGCTTGGCGCGGCACCGTCTTTCGGCACCGAGGACTTGATGTTCGTTTCAATATCCAACTGGCTAATCGATCCAGTCTTCTTGGTGTCGATGTTGTCGAACTTCGCACTTGCATCTGTGGCGGCGATCCCTTTGGCCGTCACGCCGGAAATAAATTCCGACTTGCTGACGCTGCCGCTCTGATCGGTATCGAGTTCCTTCACTATCTTGGTCGCCATGCTCGACGCCATTTTTGATAGATCGAATCCGCCGCTACTTCCTATTCCACTGACTGACATAATTGGCTCCATATCAGGACTGCTTGCCCATAGGCAATGCAAACAACATGTACTTATTAACGACAGGGTTGCGGCAATCTTGATCAGGTGCGAGGTTAAACCCTGTAAATCAGCCAGTGACAAGGTAGCGAAGGCGCGGGGGTGATTGTGATCGGGCAGAATAGGGTCATGACTTCAAAAAGTATGATCAGGATTGTGCCCATGTTCCAGACTGGAACCCGAACGACCAAGCAACAGCGAAAAACGCCGCCGATGTTGATCTGTAAAACGATTATTGAGGAGATGGACATGAGTGCAACACGGTGCCCGACCCATCCAGGCGAAATTTTGCAGGAAGATAGTTTGCCGGCGCTTGGTTTATCTGTAGCGGCCTTCGTGCGTGCGCTGGGGGTGTCGAGGCAGATGGTGCATGGCATTCTGGCCGAGCGGTCGGCGGTATCGCCCGAGATGGCATTGCGTCTTGGGGCGTTCTTTGGCTATGGTCCGCAACTGTGGATCGACATGCAGACACGCCGCGACCTGTGGCTCGCGGAACAGCGTGTGGCCGGACATCTGCCCAAGGCTTACGCGGCGCTCGTCGCTTGAGAAAAAGGGCATCAGCGGCGGTGAGAGTTTTCAACAAGCACTTTTTCGGTCAATTGTGGCAGCAGGCGTGGTCGCTCGTCCTGATCGAAATGAGCCGACAGGAGATCGGCTGGCTGGTGCGACCGGGGGGGCACCTGAGCCTGCTGTCACGGCGGCGCACCACCATGATCGTTTCGCGTGTGCGGCTGGTGGCGGCGCTGTTTGCGCTGCTGACGCCCCTGTGGATCGTGGTGGACGTGGTCGCCTTCACAAGTGAGATATGGTTCGAGCTTGTTTTGGGGCGGCTGGCGGCGACGGCTGCCTTTGTCGCAGTGATGCTAATGCCGCGCAAGATGCAGTCGCCGCATGATGCTTACCGGTCACTGGGCTTGCTGCTGGCGATACCCACGGCGTTTTTCATATTTTCCTCCCAGCACATGGGGCAGTTCGAAATGCAGGGAATGCAGGCTGCATTTGCGACAGGCTATGCCTTCCTCCCGTTCGTGGTGGTGGCGGGTTTGTCTATTTTCCCGCTGACGCTGATTGAAAGCATTTTGTTCGCCGCGCCGGTGCTGCTGGCGCAGATCGGCGCCGCCGTGTTCAAGTTGCCCATTCTTAATTGGCCGACGGTGGCGGCTTCGTTCTGGCTGCTGTTGCTTATCATGGGGGTATCGGCCCTGGCCGGAATTTCCCAGCTTGCCTTCATGATCGTGCTGGTGCGCGAGGCGATCCGCGATGGCCTGACGGGCTGCTATTCGCGCCACAGTGGCGAGGAACTGTTGGAAGTCCACTTCAGCCTGGCCGTCCGCAACAAGACACCGTTGACGCTGGCTTTCATCGATCTCGACCGCTTCAAGCAGATCAACGACACCTTTGGCCACGACGTCGGCGACCATGTACTGATCGACGCGGTGACGCTCATCCGCAAGCACCTTCGCACTGGCGACATTCTTGCCCGTTGGGGCGGTGAGGAGTTCGTGCTGGTGATGCCCAATGCTTCCCTGAAGGAGGCCAGTATCGCCCTGAACCGTCTGCGCGACATGGGGCTGGGTCGGCGGCCCGATGGTGTGGCGGTGACCGCCAGCATCGGCGTGGCCGGGCGGATCGAGGATGCACGGGAATCCTGGCAAGATCTGGTGGCCCTGGCCGACAGTCGCATGTACGCAGGCAAGCAGGCGGGGCGTGATCGCATCGTCAGTCGCGGTAGCGGGGAATAAGCTTTCTGTGCGTTTAATACTGTTCTGATTGTGAAATTCGGCTACGATACCCGGTTCTTGACCTGACTATTCCCTGATGAGGAGAAATTATGATTAAAAAACAAATGCTTGCAGGTTTTGTGGGTGCGTGCGCCGTCATGGCGGCACCGTTTGCACTCGCTGATATCAGTGTTGGCGTCAATGTTTCTGCTACCGGCCCGGCTGCCTCGCTCGGCATTCCCGAGAAGAACACGATTGCGCTGCTGCCGACAACAATCGCCGGCCAGAAGATCAACTACATCGTGCTTGACGATGCCTCCGACACAACCACGGCCGTCAAGAACGTCCGCAAGTTTGTGGCCGAAGATAAGGTCGATGTGATCATTGGTTCGACCATCACCCCCAACTCGCTGGCGATGATCGACGTGGCGGCCGATGCCGAGACGCCCATGATCTCGATGGCCGCTGGGGCCAAGATCGTCGATCCGGCCAATCCTAAGGTGAAGTGGATTTTCAAGACGCCGCAGAACGACGTGCAGATGTCGACCGCCATCGTTGAGCACATGACCAACGCCGGGGTGAAGACGGTGGCCTTCATCGGCTTTGCAGATGCCTATGGTGAGGGCTGGTTCAACGAATTCAGCAAGATCGCTGAAGCGCGCAAACTTCACGTTGTGGCTAACGAGCGCTACAACCGCAGCGACACTTCCGTTACTGGTCAGGTGCTGAAGGTCATGGCCGCGAAGCCCGACGCCGTGCTGGTGGCCGGTTCCGGCACGCCGGCGGCGCTGCCGCAGAAGGTGCTGAAGGAGAAGGGGTACGCCGGCAAGTTCTACCAGACCCACGGCGTCGCCAACAAGGATTTCATCCGCGTTTGCGGCAAGGATTGCGAGGGTACCTTCCTGCCGGCCGGCCCGGTGCTGGTGGCGGCGCAGTTGCCGGATAGCAACCCGATCAAGAAAGTGGCGCTGGACTACACCACACGCTACGAAAAGGTGCAGGGTGCGGGTTCGACTTCTACCTTCGGCGCCCATGCCTGGGATGCGGGTCTGTTGCTGCAAAATGCCGTTCCTGTCGCGCTGAAAAAAGCCAAGCCGGGCAGCAAGGAGTTTCGGGCGGCGTTGCGCGATGCGCTTGAAGGCCTCAAGAACGTCACTGTATCCCACGGTATCGTCAATATGTCGGCGCAAGATCACCTTGGCTTCGACCAGCGCGCGCGCGTTATGGTAGTAATAGAAAATGGAGCCTGGAAGCTGCTGAAGTAAGTGGGTTCGTTGTGCGGGCGGTAGTGGGAGGTATACTCCCTGCCGCCCCGGAGCAAGGGCGCTTTACTGACGGTTGAGCGCCCTTGTTCGTTTGAAAGACTTCATCTTGAACGCCTTCATTTTCCCCGCATGGATATCCAGATAGCGCTTCTTCTCGGCCAGGACGGCATCACCAACGGCGCCATCTACGCGCTACTGGCTTTGGCACTGGTACTGGTCTTTACGGTTACCCGGGTCATTTTCATCCCGCAAGGCGAGTTCGTTGCTTTTGGCGCGCTAACCTTGGCCAGCATTCAGGCGGGCCGGGTGCCGGGAACCCTGTGGCTGCTGCTTGGCGCCGGCCTGGTTGTGGCTATCATCGACCTGATCCAGGCGGTGCGGCGCGGTACCGGCCGACGCATAGCGGGCATCATCGGCTGGAATATTCTTTACCCGGCATTGGTGGCTGCCCTGCTCAGCTTGTTGCGACCGGATGAACTACCGCAAGTGGCGCAGGTGTTGCTTGCTCTGGCAGTGATCGTGCCGCTGGGGCCGATGCTCTATCGGTTGGTTTACCAGCCGTTGGCCGAGGCGTCGGTGCTGGTGCTGCTGATCGTGTCGGTCGCCGTTCATGTGACGCTGGTGGGATTGGGACTGCTGTTCTTCGGCGCCGAGGGTTCGCGCACCACGCCATTTTCGGAAGCTCGGCTCGACATCGGTGGCATCGCGGTCGGCGGCCAGACGATCTGGGTGGTTATTGCCAGCCTGGCGCTGATCGTCGTTCTCTATCAACTGTTCGAGCGCACCTTATATGGCAAGGCACTGCGAGCTACCGCGATCAACCGCGTCGGTGCTCGCCTGATGGGCATCTCGACCACCTTGGCTGGCAAGCTGTCCTTTCTGCTGGCGGCGGCCATCGGCGCCTTTTCCGGCATCCTAATTGCGCCGATCACCACCATCTACTACGACACTGGTTTTCTGATTGGTCTCAAGGGTTTTGTCGGCGCCATCATCGGCGGGTTGGCCAGCTACCCGGTTGCTGCAGCCGGCGCGGTGCTGGTCGGGTTGCTCGAATCCTTTTCGTCTTTTCATGCCAGCGCGTTCAAGGAGGTGATCGTGTTCACCCTGATCATCCCCGTGTTGCTGTGGCGTTCTCTTACCACCCGCCACGTCGAGGAAGAGGAATAAGTGGAATGAGGCGCGACCGCTTTGCCCTTACCGTCTTCCTGCTCCTGTTGTCGCTGGCGCCTTGGCTGCTGGGCGAGTTCCACGTCACCTTGCTTAATTACATTGGCTTGTATTCGATCGTGGCGCTTGGGCTGGTGTTGCTTACCGGTGTTGGAGGGCTGACTTCCTTCGGGCAAGCGGCCTTTGTCGGACTTGGCGCCTACACGACGGCTTGGCTGACGGCGACGCCCGAACTGCCGGCGTGGGCGGCACTGGTTGGCGGTTCGCCCTGGGTTGCGTTGTTGGTGGGTTTGGCGCTCACCGCCCTGTTTGCCTTTGTGCTGGGCTGGGCGACCCTGCGGCTGTCGGGGCACTATCTGCCGCTTGGCACTATCGCTTGGGGCATCGCTATTTATTTTCTCTTCGGCAATATCGAATTACTCGGCGGTCACACCGGTATCACAGGTATTCCGTTGTTGAGTATTGCCGGCTTCGAACTGCGGGATTCGCGTCACTACTACTACCTGATCTGGGCCATGCTGCTGGCTGCCGTCTGGTTGACGAGCAACCTGCTCGACTCGCGCGAGGGCCGGGCAATTCGCGCCCTCAAGGGTGGCACGGTAATGGCAGAATCGATGGGTGTGAATACGCCGCGCTCCAAGGTGGTGATCTTCATCATCGCGGCGCTGTTCGCCTGTGTTTCCGGCTGGCTTTATGCCCACCTGCAACGCTTTGTTAACCCAACTCCCTTTGGCCTGCATATCGGTATCGAGTACCTGTTCATGGCGGTCATTGGTGGTGCGGCTCACGTTTGGGGCGCGTTGGTCGGGGCGACTGTCATTACTGTTTTGAAGCAGGGACTGCAGGAAATACTGCCGAAAATTCTTGGCGCCTCGGGTAACTTTGAGGTCATCGTTTTCGGCGTGATGATGATCCTGATGCTGCAACGCGCCCGAGATGGTTTGTGGCCGCTGTTGGTTCACTGGTTTCCACGAGGTGAAGCGGTGCGGTCGGCGCCCGTTGGTGAGCGGCTATCGCAGCGCACCCCACCAACGAGCGGTACCGTGCTGCTAGAGGTGAAGGATGCGGTGAAGAAGTTTGGTGGTCTTGTTGCCAATGATCGTATGAACCTGCATGTCACTGCCGGAGAAATACTGGCGCTGATCGGGCCCAACGGAGCCGGCAAGAGCACGATGTTCAATTGTATCTCCGGCGTTGATGGTCTCAGTTCGGGCGAGATTCGTTTCCTTGGCGAACGTGTCGATGGTCTAGCTTCGCGCGACATCGCCCGCCGTGGCATGAGTCGTACCTTTCAGCATGTTCGGTTGCTGCCCGCCATGTCGGTGTTGGAAAACGTTGCCATCGGTGCGCATTTGCGTGGCGACAATGGCGTTGCGATGGCCGCCTTCCAACTCGATAGGAAGGAGGAGGGCCGTTTGTTGGCCGAAGCGGCACGTCAGATCGAACGGGTCGGTCTTGGTCAATATTTGTTTGAACAGGCGGGCAATCTGGCGCTCGGTCAGCAGCGCATCGTAGAAATTGCGCGTGCCCTCGCGGCCGATCCTTGCTTGTTGTTGCTGGATGAGCCAGCAGCAGGTTTGCGTTACCTTGAGAAGCAGTCGTTAGCCGAGTTGCTGCGCCGGTTGCGTGGGGAGGGCATGGGTATCCTGTTGGTCGAGCACGACATGGATTTTGTCATGGGCTTGGCTGACCGGTTGGTGGTGATGGAATTCGGGTTAAAGATTGCCGAGGGTTCGCCCGATCAGGTTCAACAAGACCCGGCCGTGCTGCAAGCTTACCTCGGTGGAGTGGGCTGAAGTGAAGCCGGGAACGCCCATTCTCGATATTCGTGATCTTTGCGTTTCTTATGGCAAGGTCGAAGTGTTGCACCAAGTTTCTCTTACAGTGGCGCCCGGTGCCATCGTTACGGTTATTGGTCCTAATGGCGCAGGCAAGACCACTTTGTTGTCGGCGATTATGGGTGTATTGCCACGAATGCGGGGTGATGTCAGCTATCTCGGGCACGTCCAGCGTGAGATTGAGGTTGAGCGCATGGTGGCGCAGGGAATGACGCTGGTGCCAGAGTCGCGGGCCTTGTTCGGTGAAATGAGCGTCGAGGACAACCTGTTGCTTGGCGCTTTCATGCGGCATCGCCTCGGTCATCGCGACGAACGCGACACGATGGATCACGTTTTTACCATTTTTCCCCGCCTGAAGGAGCGGCGTGATCAGATGGCCGTCACGCTTTCGGGTGGCGAACGGCAGATGCTGGCTGTTGGTCGCGCCTTGATGGCAAAGCCGCGATTGCTGCTGCTGGATGAACCAAGCCTGGGATTGGCACCCTTGATTGTGCGCGAGATATTGCGCATCGTCGCCAACCTCAAACAAACGGGTGTGGCGGTATTATTGGTTGAACAGAATGCTCGCGCTGCCTTGCAGATTGCCGACTATGGGTATGTGCTTGAAACTGGTGAGGTAGCCATCGAGGGCCCGAGCAATCAGCTTGCCGGTGATCCCCGTGTGATTGAAGCCTATCTGGGACTGGGCGGCCGCCACTGAAAGATTGTTTCACGTGAAACCACGTTTCACGTGAAACAATCTTGACGACCTTGAATTGACAATCAGGATTGACCGCGCTCAGGCGTATCATTGCGCCTCTTTTTTGCCGTCCCGCTACCGCCGACTTTTTACGATGCTCTATCCCAACCGTTTCGATGTGATTGTTATTGGTGGCGGCCATGCCGGCACCGAAGCGGCGCTGGCTGCGGCTCGCACAGGCAGCAAGACGTTGCTGCTGACGCACAACATCGAAACCCTTGGCGCCATGTCGTGCAATCCTTCTATCGGCGGTATCGGCAAGGGACACCTGGTCAAGGAGGTCGATGCTCTCGGTGGGGTGATGGCGGCGGTGACCGATGAGGCCGGCATCCAGTTTCGTATTCTCAATGCCTCGAAGGGGCCGGCGGTACGCGCTACCCGCGCCCAGGCCGACCGGGCGCTTTACAAGCAGTCGATACGCAATCGACTCGAAAACCAGCCGAACCTCACCTTGTTCCAGCAGGCGGTCGACGATCTGACGTTGGTCGGCGAGCGGGTAAGCGGAGTGGTGACCCAATTGGGTATCCGCTTCGAAGCGCCGGCCGTAGTGCTGACGGCGGGGACTTTTCTCAATGGCCTTGTACATGTCGGTCTGGAAAACTACCGCGCCGGTCGTTTCGGCGATCCATCGGCGATTTCGCTGGCGCAGCGTCTGCGCGAACTGCAACTGCCGGTGGGTCGTCTCAAGACCGGCACGCCGCCACGTCTCGACGGCAAGACCATCGACTATTCGGTGCTGGAAAGTCAGCCCGGCGATGACCCGGCGCCAGCGTTTTCCTTTCTCGGTAACTCCGGGCAGCACCCCCGCCAGGTATCCTGCTGGATTACCCATACCAACCAGCGAACTCACGACATCATTCGTGCCGGCCTTGACCGTTCGCCGATGTTCACCGGAGTGATCGAGGGCGTTGGGCCGCGTTACTGCCCGTCGATTGAGGACAAGATTCACCGCTTTGCCGGACGTGATGGACATCAGGTATTCCTCGAACCCGAAGGACTGAACACTCACGAGATCTACCCGCAGGGTGTTTCCACCTCATTGCCATTCGATGTGCAACTGGCGCTGGTGCGCTCGATTCGCGGCCTGGAGAATGTCAATATCCTGCGTCCTGGTTACGCCATCGAATACGACTACTTCGATCCGCGTAACCTCAAGAGCTCGCTGGAAACCAAATCGATCGGCGGCCTGTTCTTTGCCGGCCAGATCAATGGCACCACCGGCTACGAGGAGGCGGCGGCGCAAGGGCTGCTGGCGGGTATTAATGCCGCGCGCCATGTCCGCGCCGAGCCGGCTTGGTGCCCGCGCCGCGATCAAGCCTATTTGGGCGTGCTGGTTGATGACCTCATCACGCGCGGCGTCTCCGAGCCTTATCGGATGTTTACCAGTCGCGCCGAGTACCGGTTGTCTTTGCGCGAAGACAACGCCGATCTGCGTCTGACTGAAATCGGTCGTGACTTGGGCCTGGTCGATGCGGTTCGCTGGGACGCCTTCAATCGCAAGCGAGATGCCATCGCCGCCGAGAGCGAACGACTCAAGTCAACCTGGATCAATCCGCGCAGCGTTACCGAGAGCGATGCCCTGCGGGTGTTGGGCAAACCGCTCGAACGTGAATATAGCCTGTTGGACCTCTTACGCCGGCCCGGGGTCGACCATGCTGCCCTAATGACACTGCCGGGCGCTATCGCGTGCACTGCGGCGGACAGCGTGGGCGGACTCGATGCAGCCGTGGTTGCTCAGGTCGAAATCCAGGCCAAGTATCATGGTTACATCGAGCGGCAGAAAGAAGAGGTTGCACGCAGTCAGGCCAGCGAGGAGTTGCGTTTGCCCGCCGACATCGACTATGGCCGCGTGCATGGTCTGTCGATTGAAGTGCGGCAGACGCTGGCCCATAACCGGCCAGAAACCCTCGGTCAGGCAAGCCGCATCCAGGGTGTGACCCCGGCGGCAATATCGCTGTTACTGGTGCACCTGAAGCGCAAGGCAGGGGCGACATGAGTACCGCCGAACAGTTGCACGAAGGTATTGCTGCACTGAATCTGATGCTGCCCGAGGGAGCTGAATCACGCCTGCTCGCCTACCTGAGCTTGCTCGCCAAGTGGAACCGTACCTACAACCTTACGGCGGTGCGCGAGGAAAAAGACATGGTGACACACCACCTGCTTGACTCGCTGGCCGTGCTGCGGGTGATGGAAGCAGAAAAGTCGGCGCTAGCGATACGGCGTCTGGCCGATGTTGGCAGCGGCGCCGGCCTGCCGGGGCTGGTGCTGGCCATGGCCCGGCCCGAACTGAAGATCGCCTCGATCGAGGCAAGTCAGAAGAAAACCGCCTTCCAGCAGCAGGCAAAGATAGAGATGGCTCTGGTCAACGCCAGCATATACTGCCGACGGGCCGAAGCGGTGAAGGACACTTTCGATGCCGCTATCTCGCGCGCCTTCGCCAGCCTCGCCGATTTCATCAGCCACGCCGGTCATTTGTCCAACCGGCTACTGGCGATGAAAGGCCTGTTTCCGGCCGCCGAACTTGCCAATCTGCCGCCTGGCTGGCGGCTGGCGGCCAGCCACGAACTGACGGTGCCAGGCCTCGACGCCCAACGTCATTTGCTTGTCTTGGAGAGAAACTGACGATGCATATTTTTGCCATAGCCAACCAGAAGGGCGGGGTCGGCAAGACCACCACCTCGGTCAATCTGGCCGCCGGCCTGGCCCAGGCCGGGCAGCGCACATTGCTCATCGACCTCGACCCGCAGGGCAATGCCACCATGGGCAGCGGCATCGACAAGCGCGGGCTCCAACGCACCGTCTATCACGTTCTGCTGGGACTGGCGGCGTTGGCCGAAACGCGCGTCACCTCTCCCACGGGCGGTTTCGACGTGCTGCCGGCCAACCGTGACCTCGCCGGCGCCGAAGTCGAGATGGTCGATCTCGACCGGCGCGAGTCGCGGCTGAAGCGGGCCCTGGCCCAGCACGACGCCGAATATGATTTTGTCCTGATCGATTGCCCACCCTCGCTGTCGATGTTGACGCTCAACGGTCTCTGCGCCGCGCATGGCGTCATCATCCCAATGCAATGTGAATATTACGCGCTGGAGGGGCTTTCCGACCTGGTCAATACCATCAAGCAGGTGCATCGCAACCTCAATCGCGACCTGCGCATCATCGGCCTGCTGCGCGTCATGTACGATCCGCGCTCGCTGCTGGCGACGCAGGTGTCGGCGCAACTTGAACAACACTTTGGCGACAAGGTGTTCAAGACCCTGGTGCCGCGCAACGTGCGCCTGGCCGAGGCGCCGTCGCACGGCATCCCGGGCGTGCTGTTCGACAAGACCGCCAAGGGTGCGCAGGCCTATCTGACATTCGCCACCGAGATGGTCGAGCGCGTGAAAACCTGGAACAACGAGCTATGAGTAAATCATGAACCCACCCTCGCCCAAAAAAGGCCTTGGCCGCGGCCTCGACGCCCTGCTGGCCGCTAATAACGCACCCGAATCCCATCGCCAGGAATCGTTGCCGCTCACGGCGCTACAGCCGGGCAAATACCAGCCACGCACGCGCATGGACCCAGGATCGCTGGAAGAGTTGGCCGCCTCGATCAAGGCGCAGGGACTGATCCAGCCTATTTCGGTGCGACCCATTAGTGGCGGCCGTTATGAAATCATCGCCGGCGAACGCCGCTGGCGAGCCGCGCAGGCGGCCGGCCTCGAAGAAGTACCCGTGCTGATTCGCGATATTCCCGACGACGCTGCACTGGCGATGTCGCTGATCGAGAACATCCAGCGCGAGGACCTCAATCCGCTGGAGGAGGCCGCCGGCGTGCAGCGGCTGATCGACGAATTCGCCATGACGCACCAGCAGGCGGCGGACGCTGTCGGCCGTTCGCGGCCGGCGACCAGCAACCTGCTGCGATTGTTACAACTGGCCAAGCCCGCGCAGGACATGCTGATGGCCGGCGACATCGAAATGGGCCATGCCCGCTCGCTGCTGCCGCTGCCGAAAGCCGAGCAGGGCAGGGTGGCGGCCGAGGTGGTCGACAAGGGTTTGTCGGTGCGCGAAGCCGAGCGCATGGTGGCGCGCATCCTGAACCCGCCGGAGCAAAAGGCGCCGAAGATACCTGATCGCGACCTATTGAGGCTGGAAGAAGAACTGTCTGACAGCATCGGGGCGACGGTAAAAATCATGGCTAACCGCAAAGGCGCGGGCAGCCTCAGTATCCGCTTTGGCAGCCTCGATCAGCTTGATGGTTTGCTGGCGCGATTCAAGTGAGCGAGAGCGTTGTGCGCTTGCTGTTCTTCGGCTCTTCCGGTAAATCCTACGGAGAAATGAGATGACCGGCACCCCGGAGATGGTGAATCTAAGGAACGCCTACGAAATAACTTCCCGTTTTTGACCGCGCGATGCGGCATGCGAATTGGTTTATCGAAACCAAATTTCTACGGGAATTCATCGCCGGCAACACGTATCGCGGGCCGGCTACCTTTGGCTGTCCGAGGACTGCGCCGACCGCTCTTTTCTCGGCACTCGCAGCAGCGGGGTGCCCGACGAGGGGTCGGGCCTGATCCGCGAGCCGGCGGGGATCCACGCCGTGCCGCCCTTCACCATCACGCTGCTCAAGGGCGACCTGATCCGCACAGTGTTTACGAGATGTATGCATAACTCTACAATTTGGGTTGCTTTAGTAGTTGACTATCTTTGTCGGCTATAGTAGATTGGGATCGTCGCATACAAACTGCTGAAAGGAGCCCATCATGACCGAACTACTTTCCATGCCCATCCCGTTTGCCTCGTCACTCGTCGTACTCGCGATGGTTGCAGCCTTCTTCTTAATCAAATTCCTTGTCCTGGCGCTCTCTCTTGACCAAGGGGCACAATCGGCGCGCGAAGACCGGCGGATGGGGCGACGCATGAATCGGCGTTCCACTGACTGTGATTCAGGTGGCAATGTCGTTCTATCTTGAAACATGCTGATCGCAGACGGCTTGATGAGTGTGGCAAGTCGCCAGCACCAGACAGGAACCCGCAATCCCCCTGAGCCAATCTGTTGGAGATCACCCGAACGATAGCATCCTGTCTGTTGTCGCTACTCTTGCGCGCATGAACCCCGTCCTCGACTACCACGAGCGCTCCAAGCATCACCTGAATCGCTATGCACCCGGCCCCGACGGTCTGGACTGGGCCTCGCAGCCCGACCCCTTCCGCCGCTATGCCGGCGCACCGGAGGTGGAATTGCCGCTGCTGGCTGGCGAACTACCCGTTTGTTGGGACGAACTGTTCAGCTCCACTGGAGTACTGCAACATGAACTGAATTCAGACAGCGTGGCCAAGCTCTTGCAGCTATCTCTCGGTCTGTCAGCCTGGAAATCCTTTGGCGGCAATCGATGGGCGCTGCGCTGCAACCCTTCCAGTGGCAATCTGCATCCTACCGAGGGTTACCTGATCTGCCCCGACCTGCCGGGACTGCCGGCCGGCGTCTACCACTATCGCCCCGACCGACATTGCCTCGAAAGACGCGCAACGACGCCATTCGCATGGCAAGGGGGCTTCTTTGTCGCCCTCACCGGCATTCACTGGCGCGAGGCATGGAAGTATGGCATGCGTGCCTTCCGCTACTGTCAGCACGATTGTGGGCATGCCCTGGCCGCAATTTCCTATGCTGCTGCGACACTCGGCTGGCCGGTACGCCTGCTGGCCAACTGGGGCGACGATGAGATTGCCACCCTCACCGGGGTGAATCGGGCAGAGGACTGCGCCGCAGCTGAAGCCGAGGCGCCCGAAGCTCTGCTCTGGATCGGACCGGGCGTGGTGCCTGGCAGGACAGAGGTGATGGCCATGTTGGCGGGCGCGAAATGGGCCGGCCATGCCAATACCCTGAGCCCCGAACATCGTGACTGGCCGGATATCCCCGCAGTAGCCGCCGCTACCAGCAAACCCGCCGGTACGATCGAGCAGGCTGGCTTGTCAGCGCCGCTGCCAGCCTCACTGCCGGCTTTGGCCCCGGCCTCGTGCGAGCCGGTCAGCCAGATCATCCGCCGCCGCCGTTCCGCCCAGGCATTCGATGGTTTCAGCGCTATTAGCGAGCAACGCTTCTACCGAATACTCGACGCCTTGCTACCGCGTGCCAGTCAACCGCCCTGGGCGTTGCTGGAACAGCCACCGAACCTGCATCCGGTGCTGTTCGTCCATCGCGTGCATGGCCTGGAGCCCGGCATCTACTGTCTGCCCCGCGCTCCGGAGGCGTTGGAGGATTTGCGCACCGCGATGCGTCCGGACTGGCTCTGGGAGCGGGTTTCCAACGGTCCGGAACATCTGCCACTCTACCTGCTGGCACCCCTCGATGCGCGCAAATTCGCCCTCACCGTGTCATGCCATCAAAACATCGCTGCCGATTCCGCCTTCGCCCTGGCCATGCTGGCGCGCTTCGACGACATCGGCACAGGAGAACACCCCTGGCGCTACCGCCAGCGCTTTTGGGAGGCCGGCATGCTCGGCCAAACCCTCTATCTGGAGGCTGAAGCTGCCGGCGTCCAGGGTACTGGCATTGGCTGTTACTTCGACGACGAGGTGCATCGCGCCCTCGGACTCGATACCACGCGCTTTCAGGACATCTACCACTTCACGGTCGGTACGGCCGTGGTCGACGCACGGCTCGGTAGCGAAGCGGCCTACGCGCATCTTGAGGCGATTGCGCGGAGAGAGGATTAGCGCATCTATGATGAGTTTCGCTTTTGATAATAGCTTTGCCCGTGAACTGCCCAGTTTCTACGTGAAATGGGCACCAGATCGCGTGCCTGGCCCGCGTTTGCGGTATTTGAATCATGCTCTGGCAGAGGAACTCCGCCTGGATATAGGGCGGCAGGATGCGGCTACGCTGGCTGACATGCTTTCCGGCAACCGCTTGCCGGAGGGAGCAGAACCCATTGCGCAAGCGTATGCCGGCCATCAGTTTGGCCGGTTTTCACCACAACTCGGCGATGGCCGGGCGCTGCTCGTGGGCGAGCTTATCGATTGTCACGATAAGCGCCGTGATATTGCATTCAAAGGTTCCGGGCCTACCCCCTTCGCTCGCAACGGAGATGGCAAGGCTGCCCTCGGTCCCATGTTGCGGGAGGTGCTGATCAGCGAAGCGCTGCACGCATTGGGCATTCCGACGACGCGCGCATTGGCGGTCGTTGATACGGGGGAAGCCGTCCGTCGCGAGAAACTGCTGCCCGGCGCCAACCTCACGCGCGTCGCCGCCAGCCATATCCGCGTCGGCACCTTTGAGTACTATGCGGCCCGCGGCGACCACGCGCGCGTGCGACGACTGGCTGACTACACCATTGCACGGCACGATCCCGGATTGATCGGCAAGAAAGGGCGCTATCTGGACTTTTTAGGTGCAGTGATCGATCGTCAAGCGGCGTTGGTGGCGCAGTGGATGGGGGTGGGGTTTATCCACGGCGTCATGAACACCGACAACATGAGCATTCCCGGGGAGACCATCGACTATGGCCCCTGCGCATTCATGGAAGCCTACGACCCCAAGACGGTGTTCAGTTCAATTGATCAGCACGGTCGCTATGCCTACCAAAATCAGCCGGGTATTGCGCAATGGAACTTGGCGCGTCTGGCGGAATCATTACTGCCCTTGCTGGCCGATGATAATGAGGATGAGTCTGTTGCCCTGGCTACCGAGGCCATCGCAAGCTTTGATGGCCGCTATCAGCGCTATTGGCTCGATGTAATGCGCACGAAACTAGGGTTCCATGATCAAGTGCCCGATGGGGGGGATGAAGACCGTGCCCTGATAGCGGAATGGCTTGCCTTGCTCCAGCGCAATAGCGTCGATTTCACACTGGCATGGCGGCATCTGGCGGATGCGGCAGAAGGGAATCCGTTGCCAATACGGGATCTCTTCGCTGATCACTTGGCTTTGGATGCCTGGTTAGCGAATTGGCAGGTTCGGTGTGCCACGGAAGATGGCTGCACCAATTCAGATGAGTCAGGTATTACTGCATCAACACGCGCAAGCAGAATGCGTAGATCCAATCCTTGGCTCATACCGCGTAACCACTGCGTCGAGGATGCACTGTCTGCCGCATCCGATGACAATGACTTCGGACCGTTTGAGCAACTGCTGAACGCGCTCAAAAACCCTTACGAAGCGCATGCCGAGTTCGTCCGATTTTCGAAACCCGCCCCGGCATCATTTACGGAGAGTTACTGCACATTCTGCGGAACATGATGTCCAGACAGCGTAATTGCACATGACCATGACAGAAACACCGCACGCGCCTGACGTTATCCGACTCCGCGACGACTGGAGCATTCGATGCGTGGTCAACAGCAACGATGCGTCCTGGATGTCCTCCTCTTCACCGCACGTACAGCAGCTTCCGCTGGAGCGTTTGGAGGGCGAACAGGCTCCGGCCACGTCCATTTGTCGATATGAGCCGGGCGCATCTTTCAGCGCGCCACCCTTTGCCCTAGGCGAAGAAATACTGGTGCTGGATGGCATCCTCAGTGACGAGACAGGCGACTATGGAGCCGGCGCTTTCATCAAGAACCCGCCCGGTTCCTGCCACGTACAATTTTCAGCGCAAGGTTGCACGATCTTCGTCAAGCAACGCGACCAGGACCCGATGGACAGCGAACGGGTGGTTGTCGACACCCGCACCGCCGACTGGCGGCCCGGCTTGGTGGAGGGGCTGGAGGTCTTGCCTTTGCATAGTTTCGGCACCCAGCACACGGCATTGGTGCGCTGGGCGCCACAGACCTACTTCAACCCGCACCGCCACTACGGAGGCGAGGAGATTCTTGTGCTGGAGGGCGTGTTCTCGGACGAGCACGGCGACTATCCGGCCGGGACCTGGCTGCGCAGTCCCCACTTAAGCCAGCACCAACCCTTCAGCCAATCCGGCTGCCTGATTCTGGTCAAGGTCGGACATTTGCTCACGGCCTGATCCGCTTTCTTCTTATTGCCATCAATGAAAAACTCTCTCTTCAAGCTGTTAGCTGTCTTGGGCCTGGGTTCGCTAGGCACGAACGCACACGCCATCGAGGAACCCGCGTACACAGTTGTTCGCCAGTACCAAGCCTTTGAAGTCAGGCAGTACGCCCCGTACCTCGTTGCCGAGGTCAATGTACCCGGGCCAGCCAGCGAAGCAGGCAATCAGGGGTTCAATATCTTGGCGGCTTACATCTTTGGCAAGAACAAGGGCGATCGCAAGATCGAGATGACGGCACCGGTGACGCAAACACCCGAGCCCATGAAGATCGCCATGACCGCTCCGGTGACACAGGCTGCCAGCGAAAGGGGCTTCATCATTCAGTTCACGATGCCCAAGGAATTTACACTTGACACCCTTCCCGAGCCGCTGGATTCAAGCGTCAAGCTGAGGGAATTGCCGGGCGGGCGGTTTGCTGTTATCCGCTATTCCGGTACTTGGTCCGAGTCGAACTACGCAGACCATCTGACCCAACTCCGGCAGGCGTTGAAGGCAGAAGGTGTCCCCACCCGAGGCGAGCCAATTTACTCGCGATACAACGCTCCCTTCGTGCCCTGGTTCATGCGTCGTAATGAAATATGGCTTTATGTCGATTGAACCGCCATGAAGGACCGAGGGGACTCGATTTGGCTGGCAACGGACAGGACGGCTTGCTCAGTCAGTGGCTGACGTAACGGCTTCCGGATTTCCCCGGGCTAAATTTGTCATTCCGGCTTGAGTTCCAACGCTGCCTGCATCTCTTTTTCAGTCGCGGAGTATCGCAGGACGGCATGGACAGCAAACAGTTCCTTCAGTTTGAATATATGAGGTTCGTCGCCAGGCTGTACGAAGACGATGACTTTTGCCTTTGGCGCGAATTGCTGCAGGGTTGCCAGGGTGACATCTAGATTCGACAGATTTGTGCCGGCATAGTTGTTGGCCCAGCCGTAAATGAAATCACCCACGAAAAAGTCGGGAGTCTGTTTGTGCAGTGCCTTGTGTAAGTTACGCGCACTGGAGAATGGGGTTTCCAGGATGCCAAGGCGCTGATGCAGCGCAGCGAAGTTCGGGTGGAAGGGTGACTCGACGAGAGAAAACAGGATTTGCATGAGATGTGCGATAGCTGATGAGGTTGTTGGGGAATTCTAATCACAAGCGCACCACCAATCACCGCATTGTCCGGGAGCACGAATTCGGGCCGGATGCTCCCTACGCCTTGCCTTCCTTGGCCAGTTCGCCCAGTAGAAACCGTCAATATCTTCCCGGCAACCCAGAAGGTGCCGTGACAGGTCTTGCCTTCTACTTCACAGGTGAAGCGTTGGCGCTGCGGATCAAAACTCATGGCGGGCAGTTGCACTGTTCAATTTGAAGGCTTGGCTCTCGATGGCTTTGGGCGCGAGGTTGGCGGCCTCTTTTTCTCGTTTGAGCTCGCCTGCTGCACAGACTGCTCATTGAGTTCGCTCGGCTTCTTCCCCGCCAACTCGACAATCAGTCGGCTTAATGCGGTCGCCATTTCGTCACGCGGATGCTCCTCGCAGTACTTCTTGATGAAGCCAAATAGGGCGGCGATATCGCGCCCTTCGCCTACTTGGGGCTTGCGTGGTGTAACCGAATTGATTCCCGAGATAAATCCTGCAATGTAGTTTTTGTATATCTCGGGAGCGATCGACGGTCGTGCTTCCAGGTCAGACGTGAGCGTGTCGCACGTTGCGGTAAAGCCGAAACCATAAACGACGCCTGTGCCGGGGTCGAACGCCAGCGAAACCGGGGATGCAAGCAACAGTACTGCCGTCAGAACGGCTAAACGCACAACACCCCCCATCGAAGTTAGTTCATTCACGCGAAAGTATCGACCTGGTTGCCGAGATTGGGCGGATTGGTGCTGATCACCTG
>JAIFMO010000057.1 GCA_020048435.1 Sulfuritalea sp. | reverse complement strand
CGGGTGGCGCGTTTGATTTGTTGCCTGCTGTCTCGCCTGCGGCCGGAGCGGTAGTCTGTTGTGAAGCCCGCTGTTCAGCTTGTTGTGCGGCGAGCTTGGCCTTGGTTTCGGCGGCTTTGGCGGCCAGTTTTGCGGCTTTCTCGACCTTGTCGCGCTCCTCGCGGGCGAGGCGGAGTTCGTAGCGCTGGCGCGCCGTGTCGGCCGCGGACTTTTCGTTCTCGCGCGTCCAGATTTCACTTTTGGCGAAACGGTAATAATCGACCAGCGGGATGCGCGAGGGGCAGACATAGGCGCAGCAGCCGCATTCGATGCAGTCGAAGAGGTGGTATTCCTGCGCCTTGCCGAATATCTTTGCCCGGGAGAACCAGTACATCTCGAAGGGTTGCAGATTGACCGGGCAAGCCTTGGCGCACTCGCCGCAGCGGATGCAGGGCATCTCGGGCGGCGGCGGCGGGAACAGGCTGGGCGAACCGACGAGGATGCAGTTGGTGGCCTTGACCACCGGCACGCTGTCGGCCGGCATGCGGTAGCCCATCATCGGCCCGCCCATGATGACGCGGTCGCTATCGGGCTTCGGCTGGCAGAGGGTGATGACGTCCTTCATCGGTGTGCCGAAGCGCACCTCGTAGTTGCGGGCCGCGCCCACATTGCCGGCGACGGTGAGGATGCGCGAGATTAGTGGCTGGCCGAGTTCCAGCGCCTCCCACACGGCGTAGGCGGTGCCGGTGTTGAAGCACTGCACGCCGTAATCGGTCGAGCGCTGGCCATGCGGAACCTCGATGCCGGTAAGCACGCGGATCAGTTGTTTGGCGCCGCCGGCCGGGTAGCGGGTCGGCACGGCCACAATTTCGATACGTGGTTCGCCAAGCCGGATGACGGCGGCCTGCATGGCAGCCACCGCCTCGGGCTTGTTGTCCTCGATGCCGATCAGCACCTGTTTCGCCTGGGTCAGGTCGCGCAGGATGGCGGCGCCCTTGATGATGCCATCGGGCCGTTCGCGCATCTGCATGTCGTCGCAGGTGATGAAGGGTTCGCACTCGGCGCCGTTGATCACCAGCGTGTCCAGATGGCCGGCTTTGCCCGGATTCACCTTGAGGTGCGAGGGGAACACCGCGCCGCCAAGACCCACCACGCCGGCATCGCGCAGGGCGTTGCGGATTTCAACGGGCTTCAGTGAGCGCCAGGGAATGGGGGCGTGGTCTATCCATTCATCTTTGCCGTCCGGTTCGATCACCACGCACGGCGCGGAAAGCCCGGAGGTGTGCGGCATCAGTCGCATCTCGATGGCCTTGACCCGGCCCGAGGTGGAGGCATGCACCGCCGAGGAGGCGCCACCGTCCGGCCCCCCGATCAACTGGCCTTTGAGTACATGCTGGCCGGCCTGCACCAGCGGATTCGGCATGCCGCCGATGCTCTGCTGCAGCGGAATGACCAGTTCGGCTGGTTGCGGCGCCACGGCCCAGAAGTCGGCGATGGGCAGCTGGTTGGATGCTTCCTTGTGATAGTCCGGCTTGACGCCGCCGTTGAACTTGAACAGTTTCTTGAGCATCAGGCAGCCTGCTTCAGCGGGAACAGCGGGTATTGCCATTTCCAGGTTTCAACCGTCGCGGCAACCGGCGCCATGGCGATGCAATCGACCGGGCAGGGCGGCAGGCACAGTTCGCAGCCGGTGCATTGCGCGGCGACGATGGTGTGCATCTGCTTGGCCGCGCCAACGATGGCGTCCACCGGGCAGGCCTGGATGCACAGCGTGCAGCCGATACAGCTCTTTTCGTCGATGAAGGCCACGCTCTTCGGTTTCTCGACGCCGTGTTCGGCGGAGAGGGGCTTGAATTCGCGGCCGAGCAGGTCGGCGAGTTTTCTGACGCCTTCGTCGCCGCCGGGCGGGCAGCAGTTGATCTCGGCTTCACCCTTGGCGATGGCCTGGGCGTAGGGCTTGCAGCCGGGATAGCCGCACTGGCCGCATTGCGTCTGCGGCAGGATGGCGTCGATATTATCGACCAGCGGGTTGCCTTCGATCTTGAACTTGATGGAAGCGTAACCCAGCGCCGCGCCGAGGATGACGGCGCCCAGCGCCATGACGAGCAGGGCGGAGATCATTTGTATTTATCGAGCCCGGCGAAGCCCATGAAAGCCAGGGACATCAAGCCACCGGTGACGAAGGCGATGGCATTGCCGCGGAAAAACCGGGGGATGTCGGCGCCTTCCATGCGCTCGCGCACGCCGGCGAACATCACCAGCGCCAGGGTGAAGCCGACGGAACTGCCGAGGCCGAACAGCAAGGACTCGACCATGTTGTGCTTGAGACCGATATTGAGCAGCGGAATGCCCAGCACGGCGCAGTTGGTGGTGATCAGCGGCAGATAGATGCCCAGCACCTGATGCAGCATCGGGCTGGTCTTCTGGATAATCAGCTCGGTGAGCTGGACGATGGCAGCGATGGTGACGATGAAGGACAGCGTGCGCAGATATTCCAGGTCGTTGGGAATCAGCAGCCAAGAATCAATTACGTAGCTGGTGCCGCTGCCCAGCGTTAAGACGAAGGTGGTGGCCGCGCCCATGCCGAGGGCGGTTTCCAGCTTTTTCGACACGCCCATGAAAGGGCAGAGGCCAAGTATGCGGACGAGGACAACGTTGTTGACGAGAGCCGCGCCGAGGAGGATGAAAAGGTAGCTGGTCATGGCTGCACGGCCACGGTGTGCGCCGCACGGGGAATCGGGAGCCGCCGATTATCTCGCTTTTTGGTCGGCCTCGAACAACTTTGCACGCGCAACATGGCCTCGTTATGCTCCGGCCACCTGCTGTAGCCAGACAAACGCGCCAGTTTCCTGCCAAACCCGTAGACATTCCGTGCGGTAAAGCCAGGCCTCGTCCTCACTGCCGGGCGTGACAGAGTCGAACGGGAGTTTGGGTTGGGGCGCATTCGTGGCGACGAGCGAGGCGAGTAGTTTGGGCGACTTCATTTTTGCGTCAGCCAGAGCCGTAGCGGCATCGTCGTGCCGGTCAAGCAGGGCGAGCGCCAGCACGCGACCATACAGCAGCCCGCCCAGACTGTCGTCCGGGTAACGGGCGCAGACAGCCAGCGCGTCGGCGGCGCGACCGCTTTCGCACAGCCGATGCACTAGTCTTGTGCGGAAGCCGTGGTTGTCGCCGGGATTGAGCGTCAGCACCAGCCATTCAAGCAGCGGCACTTCTTCTTCACTGTCATAGGCGATTTCGCTCAGTCGCATCAGCAGCGACAGTGCCGGACGATTTTCTTGCCAATCCCATTCGAGGGTGCAATTTTCCGCCTGGTTGCTGGCGATGTTCGTGCGCAGCAGGGCCATTGCATGGTCGAGCAGGGTTTCCTCCAGCCAGTCGCACCTGTCTTCGTGGTCTTCGGGGAAGAGAACATACTCAAGCGATCCCGTCAGGTCTTCCAGCACGGGAAAACTCTGCCAGGCCAGCGGGTTATCGCGCAGCCAGCCGATCCAGCGGGTGTTTCCCCAAGGATCGCCGGCGCCAGGGTATTCCTGATCTTCATCATATTCTTCATCGCCATCGCCCCAGAAAATACCCCGCCACTCGGCTTCGATCGCTGTCAAGGCGGGGTCGGCTTCAAGCGGGCCGGCGTTGCCGTCTTGCGGTGAAAGCTGGTAGTGGCAGGCGGGCGCCGGCAGGGCGTCGACCAGCGCAAGCAGAGTGTCGACATCGTTTAGGTCGACTTCGGTAAATTCATCGTCGAAGTCGTCGGCATCATTCAGCCTGAGGTGCGGGCCACCACGCATCATGTCGAGCAGGCTTTTGGGGTCGTTCCCGATTTTGCTCAGCCATGCGATAAGTTCTTCGCCGGGGTAGCCTTGCCTGACAAGGCGCGCCGCCCAGAAGCGGGCGCGTTCCCCCGCCTTTTCGACTTCGCCCTGGCTGGCCAGCAGCACCACTTCAAGATGCGACAGCGAGGGATTGTCCGGATCATGCCGCTGTGTTTCCTTGAACAGTTTCCAGGCGGCGGCATAGTCGTTCGTATCCGCCAGCATCGTGCAGCGGCAGAGCATGGCGGCGGTCTTGAGTTCGCGGTCGGGCGCTTGCATCAGGCGTTCGACCAGCGCCAGGCGCTTATCCGGTTCGCTCATGTCGAGGTAAATATCGCAGAGGATGTCGAAAGCGTGCTCGTGGCGGGCATCGAGCTTGCCGCCGGGGGCGAGCTGGGCTTCGAGCAGGGCGGCGGCGGCATCGTCGCGACCGTCCTCGAACCAGTGCTGGGCGACGTGGGCAATTTCCTCGGGCGACAGTTTCTTGAATGGCAGGTTCTTGTACTGCGCCACCGGCAGGGTTTCAAGCACATAGGCCAGCACCGAAAGTTCGCCCATGCCGAAGGGGGAGATGTCGGTGATCGCGCCGCAGCATTGTTTGAATTTTCGACCTGAGCCGCAGGGGCAGGGGGCGTTGCGCTCGGGCTTGGGCAGGGGCAGCGTCTTCCAGTCGTGGTCGGGTCGCGGCAGACGATTCCAGATTTCGAGGAACATGGCGAAAGCGATGGGGCGCTCGCCCTCGGGCGGTAGCATGGCGGCAAGCCGGGGGGCCTGTTCCGGCAAATCGCGGCGGAAGGCGTCGAAGGCAGTGACGAAATCGGTGGTGGCAAGGGCTTCCTGCGCACCCGCGCGCAACAAAGCGTCGATTTCGGCGGTGTTTTCTGGACTGAACAGGTCGGGGTTCATATCGATTCTCGGATGGACGATTTTTCTGGGCGGCTTAATCGAATGAGGCAGTCGCAAGCATGCGCCGGGTGTCGTCGGCAAGACCGCGATGGCAGACACCGCCGCGATGCACTTGCAAGCCGGCCGCCAGCCCTGCGTCGGCGGCGCAGGCGTCACGCAGGCCATGGGCGGCGAGGGCGAGCACATGGGGTAGCGTTGCCTGCGTCAGCGCCAGCGTGGCCGTGCGGGCGACGGCGCTGGGCATGTTGGTCACGCAATAATGCACCACGCCTTCTTCGACGTAGAGCGCCTGGGCGTGCGATGTCGGCCGCGAAGTCTCGCTGATACCGCCCTGGTCGATGGCGACGTCGACGAGCACCGATCCCGGCCGCATCCGGCGCAGCAGTTCGCGGGTGATCAGGCGCGGCGCGCTCTTGCCTGGAATCAGCACCGCGCCGATGACGAGATCGGCGTCGGCAATATGGTGTTCCAGCAGATCCGGTGCCGCCGTCGCGGTGGCGATGCGGCCGCGATAACGGGCGTCGAGTGCGTCGAGCCGCTGGGTGCAGGTATCGAAAACGGTTACGCTGGCGCCCATGCCGACGGCGATTTGCGTGGCGTGGGCGCCGACGCTGCCGGCGCCGATCACCACCACCTTGGCCGGAGGCACCCCCGCCACGCCACCGAGCAGCACGCCGGAACCGCCATTGGCCATTTGCAACGCCCAGGCGCCCGCCTGTGGCGCCAGGCGACCTGCGATGCACGACATCGGCGCCAGCAGCGGTAACTGGCCGCCGGTCGCGTCGGTGACGGTCTCGTAGGCGAGGCAGGAAACGCGGGCGTCGAGCATGGCCTGCAACAGGACGGGGGCGGGGGCGAAGTGGTGGTAGCAGAACAGAATCTGGCCGGGATGGGTCAGCGCGAACTCGGGCGGCTGCAATTCCTTGACCTTGACGATCAGGTCGGCCGCGCCATAGACCTCGGTTGGGCTCGCGGCAATACGTGCCCCGGCGGCAAGGTAGTCGGCATCGGCAAAGCCAACGCGCGCCCCGGCATTGGATTCGATAATTGCCGTACCGCTAGCGCCGACTATTTGCGCCACACCCGCCGGCGTCAGACCGACGCGGTATTCGTGGTTTTTTGTTTCCCTGGGGCAGCCGATGATCATGTCTGCCCCGCCAGTTGTCTGCCGACATGCTCCAACAGGGCGCCGACCTCGGCGACGATGGCAGGGCGGTCGAGCGGGTCGGTGGGGGTAACGATGCCTTCCTCGTAACGGGCCTGAACGGCAAAGATGGTGAATTCGGCGAGTGGAAGGTATGGGGCGATATCGACGCCAGTGCGCCGTAGTGCTTTCAGCAGTTCAGTCAGGTCGTGTGTGCGCAAGACATCCTGACCAAATCCGTGCAACCACGCTTTCAATGCCTTTTCGATAGCTTGTTGCGCATGGAAGCCAAATATTTCCTCGGCGAACGCCTCGGTGTCCAACATTGCGCCCATGGCCCGGAAATCGGCATGTGCCAGTCGCAGCATCGATGCCGACTTTTTATAGTCGTCCATAGAGCACCCGTCCTTCCCGCGAGGCACGACCAACAACGTGATTCAGCGACTCTTTCCAGAAATCGAACTCGTCGCGGCTATACAGCAGAATATCCTTGGGCCCCGGCAAGTCCATGAGCGCCAGATACAAGCGCCCCGACTCCTTGCGCCGGCTTTTCCCCGCCGAGAAGGGCTCTTTTTCAACGATCATCAGATCGATATCCGAATCCGGCCGTGCATCCCTTCGCGCGCGGGATCCGAACAGAATGATGGTATCGGGATCGACCTCGCGGACGATGATGTCCACCATCTCTTGCAGCAGTTTGTCGTCGACGTTAGTTGTGGTCATGGCAGAAAAGTCTATCACCCGTTGCTGGTTTCACTCGCTTAACGCGAGGCCATGTAATTGGCAAAAATGCCCGGATGGGCGGCGCGCAGTTTTTTTCTGCCGTCCACCAGTTCGTGGTGTTTCCCTTGCCGTTCGCAAACGAGCAGATTCAGGATCAGTCGGGCGCAACGTTCTGGTGGCGTGTCGTTGCCAGCTTGCGTTTCCGTCAGGCCCGCCGCCATGTGGGGTTCGGCTATCGCCGCCCAAGCGGGCAGCCAGGCCAGGTCGGCATTGTCGCCACTACCCTTGCCGTTACCCTCAAATTCCGCGTGGAAGCGTCGCAGCAGGCGGATCGTTTCCGGTGCGGTCAGCCGTGGCAGCAGTTTTTCTGCCCGACCGGGTGCCATCCAGCAAAGTTCGGCCAGTAGCGGCCAGGTGGCGGCGAAACCATCAAGCTGGTAACGCGCCTCCACCATCCACGCCAGTGGGGCCGGTTGGCGCCGCCATGAGGGGATGCCGGCAATGCTCGCAATGGCTTGCGTCCAGTTGCCCGCGCGCAGCCACAGCGACGCGGCATGGGTTGCCTCGCGCTTGCGGACGTAGGGCCGGTCGGCAACAGCGATGGCCAGGTCACACCACAGCGGGGCGAGCAGGGCGGTTGCGTTTTCGCCGAACGCCTGCCATGCCGCCGGCACGACCACGCGCTCGATCATGTCCAGCGCAGCCGTGGCGGCTTCCTGACCGAGACTGGGCGGTGGTGGCAGGCAGAGCGCCTCATGCAGGATGGCAAAGGCGGGTAACAGCGGATCGCGGCCGAATTCTGTCGCCAGCGTCGCGATGGCCTGCGCGCTGGTGGCGTAATCCCGGCTTTTCAGGGCCTCAGATACGTCATTGCGCAGAACGACATCGCGGCTATGGGCGAAGATGTCCAGTTGCATCACTTGCCACAACACTTTTTGAATTTTTTGCCCGATCCGCAGGGGCAGGGGGCGTTGCGGCCGACTTTCGGCGAGTTGTGACCCTGTGTGTCGCCAATCGAGAGGAATTGCGGCTTGGCCGGGACAACTTTCGGCGTCTTCACTTCGTAGCAATACCACCAGCGCATTTCATCGATGGCGCTGGTGATGTAGCGGTTGTGAGGATTCTTCCGGGCGAGAGCGAGCGTTTCATCGGGCGACATGGCTGCGGCCCGCTCGAAATGCTTGAGGCCGGCTACATCGGCTTCGATCAATCCTTCGTCAAACCAACCCCGGATATTTTCCATCAACGGCGCCGGACCGATACCGCGCAGCACTTCGGCAGCCCATGTCAGCATTGATTCCCCCATTTGCTCGACATTCGCCTTGCCTGCTCGCAGGGTGTCGGCTTCGCGCTCGCAGAACGTCATGAGATATTCGGTCAGTTTCTCGGGCGACTCGTCGCCCTCGAAGACCCGCACCGCCAACGCATGCAGGCCGGCATGGCGGCTCCACATGCCAATGTTGGTATCTTCGGCCAAGGTTTTGAGCGGGGCCGGGTCGCCGTCACACAGCGTGGCGAGCAGGCGACCGAGGCTGCCGCCGACATCGTCGCCAAACAATTCATCCGCTTTGTCCAGTGAACATTGGCATGAGCGCAGCAGTGGCAGGAATGCGCGCGTGTCGCGTTTTTCCGCCGCCAAATATTGGGCGAAGGTGAATACGCCGTCGTATTCATCGGGGGCTATCAGCGCCGACTTGCTTGTCGCGACCTCCTCCAGTCGCGTAATGAACAGCGGGGCAAGTTCGTCCCAGCGCGCCAGGGCTTCCTGGGCAGCGGCGAGCGGAAACGGCGGGGTGATCCGTGACAGGCGTTCGAGGATTTCTTGGGGATCCATGGTGTGGTCGCGAGTGGTTTAAGGACAATGACTGGATTCAGGGGGAAGGCGGGCCGAGGCAATCGGCCGATATCAACCGGGTCGGGTCAGGATAAATCGGCGGTAAGCCGGGCGCGGTTGCCGTGCCGCTAGCGCCGACTTTTTGGGCGACGCTGCGGTTGAGGTCGAGCAGTTGTTGCAGCAGGTCGGCCTTGGCCGAAAAGCCGTAGGCGGAGAGCACGGTCTTGGCTCGCCGCACCAGGCGACGAAGGTGGCAAGCTTGGCGACGAGAGCGTTCATCGCGTCGCCGTGACGCATTCCTTGACCAGCCCGGGGCCGCGAAAGACGAGGCCGGAATAGACCTGCACCAGTGCGGCGCCGGCGTCGAGCTTGGCTTTGGCGCCGGCGCCATCGGTAACGCCGCCGGACGCGATGATGGGCAGTTCGCCGGCCAACGCCCGCGCCAGCTTGCGCACGACTTCGGTCGATTTCTCTAAAAGGGGCGCGCCGGACAGGCCACCGGTTTCGGCGCCGTGCGGCAAGGTTTCGACGCCCTGGCGCGACAGTGTGGTGTTGGTGGCGATCACGCCTTCGATGCGGTGACGCCGGAGCGCGTCACCAATAGTGACGATTTGCGTGTCGTCAAGATCGGGGGCGATTTTCAGCACCAGCGGCACGAGGCGGCCGTGGCGTTGCGCCAGCGCGGTCTGTCGTTCCTTCAGCGCGCCCAGCAGGGCGTCGAGTTCGGATTCACCTTGCAACTGTCGCAGGTTCTGGGTGTTGGGGCTGGAGATGTTCACCGTGACGAAACTGGCGTGTTCATAGACTTTGTCGAGGCAGGCGAGATAGTCGTCGGCGGCTTTTTCGATAGGGGTGTCAAAGTTCTTGCCGATGTTGATACCCAGCACGCCCTTGAAACGCGCGGATTTGACGTTGGCGACGAGCGCGTCGACGCCGTGGTTGTTGAAGCCCATGCGGTTGATGATGCCCATGGCTGCGGGCAGGCGGAACAGGCGGGGTTTGGGATTGCCGGGTTGCGGTCGCGGCGTGACGGTGCCGATCTCGATGAAGCCGAAACCCCAGCCGGCGAGGGCGGCGATGGCCTCGCCATTTTTATCCATGCCGGCGGCGAGGCCGACCGGGTTGGGGAAGTCGATGCCCATGATGCGGACCGCGCGGCCGGGGAGCGGTCGCGCGGCGGGGGCGAGTCCGGCGCGGCCCAGCGTCTTCATGCCGGCGATGGTGAGTTCGTGGGCGGTTTCGGGGTCGAGGGTGAAAACGAGGGGTCTGACGAGGCAATAGGGGAACATGATGGGCAGCCGGAGAATGAGTCGGGTGAGGGTCTGTTTCAGGAAATATCGGCGGCGTCGAGCGCTTGCCACTGGCCCGCGCGCAGGCCTTCGATGGGACGGAACGATGTCTTGTAGGCCATCTTGCGGCTGTTGCGGATCAGGTAGCCGAGGTAGAGGTAAGGCAGGCCGAGGTACTGGCATTGCGCGATCTGCCACAGGACGGCATAGGTGCCATAGCTGGCTTTGGCGTCGTCTGGTTCGTAGAAGGTGTAGACCGACGAAAGTCCGTCGGAAACGATGTCGATGATGCTGATCATGCGCAGCACGCCGTTTTCGCGGTATTCGATCTGGCGCGTGTCGACGTGGGTTTGCAGCAGGAAATGGGCGTACTGGTCGCGGCTGTCCTGATCCATGCCGCCGCCACAATGCCGCGCCGCCTGGTAGCGCTGGTAGAGCAGGTAGTGTTCTTCGCGGTAGTTCAGCGAGCACTCGACGACGTCGAGTTTGTCGAGGCGGGCGAGGGTGCGCCGCTGGCTGCGGCTGGGCGTGAAACGGTCTACCGGTAGGCGGACCGGCACGCATTCGTGGCAGGTGTCGCAGTGGGGGCGGTAGGTGAAGACGCCGCTGCGGCGAAAGCCCGTACGCACCAGTTCGCCATAGGTGGCGCCGTCGATGAGATGGGTGGGCGTGGCCACCTGCGAACGCGCGACGCGGCCGGGCAGGTAGGAGCAGCCATAGGGCGCGGTGGCGTAAAACTGGAGCAGGGGAAAGGGCGGCAAATCGCGCAGATGGGTCATGGGGCCGCACGAAAGGCGTTGCGCACGGCATCCGCCGGCCAGGGGCCGGGAACATCGCTTGCTGGCGTGAGCCTGGCGAGGTGGCGGACGAACTCGTGCCGGGGAATCGGGCGGGCGCCGAGGGAGGCGAGGTGCTTGGTTTCCATCTGGCAGTCGATTATGCCGAAACCGTGCTGGCGCAGGTATACGCAAAGATGAGCCAGCGCGATTTTCGAGGCGTCGGTGACACGGGTGAACATCGACTCGCCATAAAAGGCGCAGCCGATGGCGATGCCGTAAAGACCGCCGGCCAGTTGGCCGTCGATCCAGGTTTCGATGCTGTGGGCGTAGCCGAGCCCGTGCAGCTGGCGATAGGCGGCCTGCATTTCCGTCGTGATCCAGGTGCCGGGTTGGCCTGCGCGCGGCGCCGTGGCGCAGGCGGCGATCACGGCGGCGAAAGCTGTGTCGAGACGAACCTCGTAGGAGGCGTTGCGCAATACCTTGGCCAGCGAACGCTTGGGCGCGAATTCGTGCGGAAACAGTACCATGCGGGGATCGGGGCTCCACCAGAGGATGGGTTCGCCGTCCGAAAACCATGGGAATATACCCCTGCGGTAGGCGGCAACAAGGCGTTCGGGCGTAAGGTCGCCACCGGCGGCCAGGAGCCCGTTGGGGCCGGCGGGTTCGATGAGCGCTTGCTCGACCGGCGGGAACGCCGTAACAGGTGAGGGCGGTAGCCAGGGAATCATGCGATGTTGGCGAGATCGAGAACTTGCATGGGGGCCTACCCGGCTTTCCCGGGCCGATTCAGGGCCTGTTGCATTGCGCGCTTTTTTTCACCGCCAAAACGTTGATACGCCCGCGCTTGGTTCGTTGTGCCATAGCGAACCGCGACCCCGAGTTCCCGATCACCCGCCGACCAATCGCCATGTTCGTAGTGAAGCAGCGCAAGGTTGTAGTGCGGGTGGGTGAGATAGGGGGTCAGGGCGATGGACTGTCGCAACGACTGTTCGGCCTCGCGATACCGGCCCTGTCGAAACTGGATGAGGCCGAGCAGGTTGTAGCTGGGGCTGATGTCCATGCGCTCCGTTTTGCCGGACATCCTGGCCCGGTCGGATTCATACCGTTCCTGAAAGAGGAAGATGGCCTGGCGGGCCATGCGTTCGCCTTCGACATCATTACCAAGTTGCGCCAGCGCCAGCGCCAGGTTGTGCGTGGTGCTGGCGATATCCGGATTCGCCGCTAGCACCTGGCGCGCGACGCTCACGGTTTCTTCAAAGCGCTGCGCGTTGACCAGCGCCGCCACCTTGTTCTCGCGGGCGATGCGCGACGTCGGTTCCATCTCGTAGGCCCAGTGCCAGAGGGTGAGATTGCTCTGCCAGTGTGGCAGCAGGGCGGCTACCGTCAGCGCGGCGGCTACCGACCAGACCAGCGCGGGTAAGGCGATCAAGCGCCGACGGCCGGTGGCTTCCCATGCCAGGGCGAGAGCGAGGACGATAAAGGCGATGGAAAGCATCAGGTAGCGGTCATGCACCAGGTTGTCGCCGATGGTTAGCGGCACCAGGTTGGCCACTGGCGCCAGTGCCACCAGCGCCATCACGGCGGCAATCGCCGGACGGCGAGCTAGAGGCGAGCGTATCAACGCGTAGGCCAGCGCCAAACCGACGGCAAGCATTCCAGCCAGCCCCAGCCATGCCGCGGGGTCGCCAAGCGCCACCGGCGTCCGTGCCGGATGCACGGGCCCCAACTGGCCGAAGGGCCAAATGGCCAGAGCCGCATACCAGCCGACGGTCTTGCCGATCAGCAGCAGGTGTTGTAAGTGGCTACCCTCCGCCATTTCCGAGTCGTGCTGGTAAAAATTGTCGAGCGCGATCTGGCGCATGGCAAGGTAGGCGGCAAGCGAGAGCAGCAAGGCGAGCCACACGGTAACGTCGGCGCGCGGCCAGGCATCGCGTTGCCAAGGCCGCCAACCGGTATTCGCGGAATGGCGCAGTCCCTGCCACAAAGGCAGCAGTACCAGTAAAACCACGGCCGATTCCTTGCTCAGCAGGGCCAGCAGGAACGCACTGCCGACGGCCGCCGCACGAAGAAAGGGCCGATGTAACCGTGAATCGCACAGCAGGGCCAACAGGACGAAAAACACCATCAGCAGGTCGAAGCGATCCGAAATCCAGGCGACGTTTTCTACCAGTGCCGGGTGAACGGCGAAAAGCAGTCCCGCTGCCGCTGCCGTCATCGCGGCGACGCCAGCGGGAAGTGCCGCGCGTACCAGCAAAACGACCAGCGTGGTATTGGCCGCGTGTAGCAGCAGGTTGGTGAAATGGAAAACGAAGGGATCGAGCCCGCTCAGGCGCGCTTCTGCGACAAAACTAAGCAGTGGCAGCGGCCGGAAATAGTTTTGCGAGACGAACAGCGGTTGGAATACCTGTTGCAACCACAATTCGGGGTCGCGCAGATAGGGCAGGTCGGTCAGGAAATCATTATCGTCCCAGACAAAGCCATGAGCGAGCGCCGGCAGGTAGAGCATGAAAGCCAGCCAACCCGGTAGCACCAGGAGCAACCGACCATACCGAACCGCCACGGCTTATTGCACCCGGTCGGCCCAGAGCTTGGCCCGGACCGGGTCGATCTGCTCGCCCAATTCGCCGTTGGTATAAACCGCGAAAAGACGCTGCGCCGCCGGCCGGTAGCCGGCCTCGGCCGCGCGGCGATACCACGTCAGCGCCACCGCATTGTCCTGCGCCACGCCCCGGCCCTTTTCGTAGAGCACTGCCAGGTGCATCATGGCCTGCGCCAGACCCTGGGCAATGGCTTTTTCATAAAGCGCCCGGGCGGCCGCGTAGTCGCGTTCAACACTACGGCCCTCGGCCAGCATGAAACCGAGATTGCTCTGGGCCTGGGCAAAGTCCTGCGCCGCGGCGGCGCGAAACAACTCGACGGCCTTGGCATCGTCACGCGGCAAGCCGCGCCCCGCACCATAAAGGAAGCCGAGGTTGGTCTGCGCCTGCGGATTCTTTTTTTCCACGGCTTTGCGATACCAGGCGATGGCCGTATTCAAGTCCGCTGTCACGCCACGGCCGCGCTCAAAGAGCGCCCCGATATTGTTTTCGGCCTGGGCGAAGCCCTTGTCGGCAGCCTTGCGGTACCACTGCATGGCACCGGCATCATCGCGCGGCACCCCGCGGCCGGTTTCAAGCAGGTAGCCAACGTTGGTCTGCGCCTGCGGCGAGTCCTGATCAGCAGCTTTGCGGTACCAGAGCATCGCCCGGCCGTAGTCGCGCTGCACGCCCAGGCCCTTCTCGTAGAGGCTGCCCAGATTATTCTGCGCTTGCGCCCAGTTGCGATCCGCCGCTTGTTGGTACAGGGCGAGCGCCTTGCCGAAATCGCGGGGTACCCCCTGACCGGATTCGTGAAGATAGCCAAGGTTGGTCTGGGCCGCGAGAAACCCATTGTCGGCCGCCTTGCGATACCAGACGGCGGCTTCGGCAAAGTCCTGCTTGACACCGAGGCCGCGCTCGTACAGCACGCCGAGATCGTTCTGCGCCCGCGCTTCGCCCCGCGCGGCCGCTGCCTGGTATTCCCTTGCCGCGGTGGCATAGTCCTTGGCCTTGTATGCCGCCAGGCCCGCCGCAAAATCGGCTCTGACTGTCGGCACGACGGCAAGGCAAGCCAGTACTGTCAAGGCGCGGGCGATCAGCAAGTGTTGCCCACGCTCACGTCTATTGGTGTCGGGTGTTGTGGTCATTTGCGCTCCGGGCTGCCATCAGGTTACAGTCATGATGATTTACGGCGTAATATACCCGCAGACTGAATGGCGAGAAATTCGCCCGTTTCGGTCTGAAGAAATTGAACTTTTATCGTACTCATTTTTTCGCCCTGGAGACCCCCATGAAGAACCCGTTCAATCGACTCGCCCTTCGTCAGCGTGGTCAAGGCATGACCGAATACATCATCATCGTTGCCCTGATTGCTGTTGCCGCCATCGGTGTCTACGCCCTGTTCGGCAAGACCATCCGTAACCAGGTCGCAGGCCTGGCGGGAGAAGTCGCCGGCACCGGCTCGTCTACTTCCATCACCGCTGCTGGTGATGCTGCGGGTACCGCCGCTAAATCGGCTAACGTGGACAAGACAATGAAGTCCTACGGTAACTGATGCCGCTTTTCGCTGGACTCGCGTGAACGCCCCGTTCATCATCATGCGACCCGGTAGTTACAAGAGCCTGCCACATGCTGCCCGCCTTGCGTGCCCGCAGCGTGGGCAGGCTCTTGTCTTTGCATTATTCACATCTGTACTGGTGATCCTCGCGCTGTTCGCCATGTTCAGCATGGGCGGGCAGACGGTAGAGAAGATCAAGTTGCAAAATACCGCCGATGCCGCGGTATATAGCGCGGCCCAGGCCGAGGCGCGCGACTACAATTTTTCCGCTTACACCAACCGCGCCATGATCGCCAATCAGGTCGGCGTCGCGCAGTTCGTCGGCCTGACCTCATGGTTTCGCAACCTGTCGTCCTTCACCAACAATAACGACTCTGCCAACTTCGGCCGTAGCGTACTCTACGAGTTGATGATGAAAATTTGGTCGGGGGGTATGCTGAAACCCCTCTACACGACTGTTTACAAAGGAATAGGTGCGGTAGCGGGAATATTCGACGAGGGTAAATTGGGATCTACCTTCATGAAGGGAGCCATCACGCTGCTTGATGGTTTGATCAGGGTGTATAGCGAGAGTCAGCGCATTTATCACTATTCGACCGCGCTAACGGTTGCCCAGACGCTGGGCGTCTTCGATACCCTGGGGCAGGCACTCGATAACATGCTGGGCGTAACCCTGTTCAATGGGCCGCTCGCTATCCTTGACGGCGGTGGCAGCATCATCAAGGCCAATGACGAAAAGGTTCGGCTCACCTCCAGTTCGGCCTTCTATCTTGGCTACCACTACTACAAATGGTTCGGATTTACCGAATTCAAGAATCCCAATTTGGACTCGGGGGGCGACGGCGACAATGCCGAGCGCTTTGCGCAGGTGACGACGGACTCGCTGGACGATTTTTCCCGTGATCGTTCGACCAAACCCGCTTGGGGTTTTGCCTTCTTCTATGCGCCGCCGTTGACCTTTGTTGATCCGACCGTGTTCATTCCATACACCTCGGGCCCGCTATTTCTGCCAGTGATCCACCGGGGCGGTACCGAACTCAAGGTAACCAACGACGCGGGCACCGGCGCCCCTGCTGGAACGGGCGGCGGCACCGGCGCTACCGGCGTGGATTGCCACGGCAATCCGGTTTCGAGCAGTTCGACGCCTCTCGTTGTCAATTATCACAATGAACTCCCGACGGCAAGCTACACCGGCTGTGACGGCGATACGGGCACGGTCCAGAAGGGCGATGCCGCCCATCCGGCGGGTGCGTACGCCTTCAATGCCAACCAATGGGTCGATACCCGCTGCTTTGGCACGACCCCGCCCGCTGGATGTCCCACGACCACGCGTACCCGCACGCCGGCCTCGCCGGCCAATGGCGACGCGCATCCCGGCGGGCCCGGGTCAAAGTCGAAGAGGAGCTGGACGGCACTCGACGCCTCAAGCTTCGCCGGCATAGACATTTTCTGGATCAGCATTCTCGGCATTCCGATTCCGTTGCCAATTCCCTTTGTGCCACCCTGGATTCCCGTGGCTCACGGCGCGGCGCAGTCGGGCAAACAACTTAGCAGGCCAGACGTACTGAGCGGGAGTAACAACTTTGGCCATGATGCCAGCAATTCCTATGGCGATTCGCTCAGCAGTTGGACTACCAAGATATCGGCAGCCATGCAGCAGGAAAAGGGGGCGGGCACGTCGCTCACCCTGAGTCCGAACACGTTTGGCGGTCTTACCCAATACATGGACGTGAAAGACATCGCCGCCGACAACCTGACGGGCCCCCCTTTGGTGATCGAGATCGAGAAGGATGTCAGCGATATGCTGAAAGGCCCGGGGGTCGGCCAGTTCGCCACCGATAACGGCGCCCCGGTAAGAAAACTCGACAGCAAAGGCAAGATGCGTAGCCTTTCCAAGGCTCAGGTCTATTTTTCGCGGCCGACGTCCGGCAGCGGGATCACCGGCCTTGACTGGTTCAAGCGCACCATCGGGAGCGAGGGCGCCACCGAACTGGGCAGCCTCTACAATCCCTACTGGCAGGCGCGCCTGGTGCCCAATAGCTTCATCGAACAATATATTTCGATGGAAATACAGCGCGCGGGGCTCTTATGAACCACCGTTCAAATCAGCATGGCCAAGCCATGGTCGAGACGCTGATTGCCGCCGCGCTGGTGATGGTGCCGCTGTTCCTTGCCATACCGGTCATTGCCAAGTATCTGGACATCAAGACTTACACGGTGCAGGCCGCGCGTTACGCTGCCTGGGAGCGCACGGTCTGGTTTGGTGGCGCCGCCGCGGAAAGTTTCGGCCTGGGTTCAGGTAGCACCTTCAGCAACAAGTGGGATGCCAACGAAAAAACCGACGATCAGATTCGCGCCGAAATCGGCGCACGCCTGCTGTCGGATAGCGGGACGACGCCTTTCAAGGATACCGACAGGACCGCCGGGAGTTGGGTCGGTGGTGCTTCCAAGCTGCTCTGGCGCGATCGGCGCGGCAACACGCTGCTGCAAAGCTACAGCGACATCAGCAATAATACGCGCGGTAGCTCCCACGCCAGCGACATAGCCCCTGGCACGGTCAATCAATTGATCTCGCCGCTGGTCACTGCCGGGTCGGTGGTCTCCAACTTCATGGTCGATACCCGGGGCAAGTACACCGCCGATGTCAAAATCGCGGTCAGGGAGGTGGCTTACAACACCGATGCAGGGCTTGGCCCCTGCGCAAGTTGCACGGTGGACGACTACCTCGCCACCGGAACGAAAATGGCTTTTTCCGAAAAAAACGTGATTTTGGCCAACGGCTGGAATGCCAATGGTCCCGGCTCGCTAGACGAATACAGCACGGCGGCGGGGAAGAAAAAAATGTCCGTCTACAATCAGGTTCGCGGCCTGACGCCGTCCTCGCTGCTGCGGCCGCCAACGGATAGCGTCTTCGCCAAGGTCATGAGTGTTTTGCAAGTCGTTGCCCTGGTATTTTTCCCAGAGCTCAGCACCCTTGAACTCGGCCGTATCGAGGTCGATCGCGTGCCACCGGACAGGCTATCCCCATGATTCGCGGCTTCGCCATTGTTCTCCTGCTGGTAGCCGGCGCTTCGATGGCGGCGAAGGATCCGCTGCAAGCCTGTCCGGATTTTCCCACGCCGAAAAAGGCAAAATTGCAAGCCGTGGCCCCGCAACTGGACTACAACGGCATCCCCATGAGCATTCGCCGACTCGAAAGCGAAGCGCCGCCGGAGGACATCCTGGCGTTCTACCGAAAAGAATGGGCTGCGAACGAAAAGATTCCCGGTCCCGTCGAGTATTCCCTGGGTCCCTGGCAGGTCATTGCATCGTTGCGCGACAACTGTTTTTTTACTGTCCAGGTCAAGCCCTTCGGCAAGAATGGAACCGAAGCCCTGCTCGGTCTTACGGCAACCCCCAGCGGAAAAGCGGTGAAGGAAGAACTGCCCATGCTACCGGGTAGCACCCTGTTCAGCGACATCGCTCACAACGACGCCGGCAAGACCGCCCGCACTGTCGTGCTTAAGAACGGCTTTTCGCCCGCGGCTAATGCCGATTTTTATCGCCGCAACCTGGGCGACCTTGGCTGGCGCGTCACCAGTCACCATCGTATCGAAAAACCCGACCAGAACGGCGATGTGATGGTGCTGAAAAATGGCCTGCGCGAACTGAGCGTTACCATTACGCGGCAGGGCAAGGAGTCAAACGTCTTGCTCAATTACGTTGACCAGCCATGATGGCGCGGCGCCTGTCCCACGGGGATACCCTTCGGTCACGCCGCTGGTTTCGCGGACAGGCGTCCGTCGAATATATTGTGGTGCTGGCCTTCGGCGTCATGGTGCTGCTCAAGCCCTTCAGCTATTCCGACGTGACCGACCCCCATGCGACGACGACCGAAGCGCCCGCCTTGAAGCAAGTGGCCACGGCATTGAAGGACTATCACAAACACTATACCTACGCCTTGGCGATTGCCGCTATTCCCGAGTGCGACTATTCGTATGCAACCTCTTCCGATCAATGGACACCCGCCGCGATTCAGAGCTATCTGCCCACCATCGATCTCACGGCAAGCGTTGATCGCTGCATCGATTGGGCTAACCCCGAACTGCCAATACCCACGGTCATTGGCTCATACCCCAGCCTGCCGGCGTCTTTTGGAGACGCCCTCAAAACCATTGTCACTGAAGCTGTCGATAAAGCGGTAAATGACTTGTTGAAGCCGGAAAATATCGCCAGCGCAATCGGTTTCCCCATATCACTTCCCTTCTAGGATTCAACCGCTAGTCGCTGCTACCACACGTTCGAGGAAACAATCCATGGGTTTCAAACTGCCATCCCTGCGCATCAACAGAACCTGGTTGATGCTCCTCGCCGCCATTGGCCTGGCGCTTCTGGCAACTTTCCTGACAACGCGCTATCTGGCCTCCCGCGAAGCCAGCATCGCGGCCGAAGTCACTGCCCGCTCAGCGAAAGGCGGTCCGCGGGTCGCCGTGGCCGTGCCCATTCGCGACATGCAGATCGGCATGCTGCTTACCGACGACGGCGTGGCCGCGCGCGAGGTTGCTGCCGACCTCATTTACCCGAATACGATATTGGCCGACGACTTCGCCAACTACAAGGGGCAGGCGTTGATCCGTTCGGTGTTGAAGGGGCGCCCCCTGCTCAAGACCGACCTGAAACCGGAAGTTGCTGATTTTTCGGGCACGCTGGAAAACGGGATTCGCGCCATGACGGTCGATATCGACGAGCTCAACGCAGTCGCCCACATGGTGCAACCGGGCAACCGGGTCGACCTCATGCTGGCCATGCGACGCGAAGAGGGTGGCCAGACCGTGGTGCCATTCATGGATCGCATGAAGGTGCTGGCTACCGGCCAGCGCGTGGTGCAGGAAAGTGATGAAAAGACGCCCGGGGCGAGAAAGGCCTCGACCTACAGCACCCTGACGCTTGAGGTGACGCCGCCCCAGGCAGCGCGCCTCACCCTGGCCCAGGATATCGGCAAACTGCGCTATGTGCTGCGCAACGAGAAGGACGAAGGCAGCATCGATTTCAGCGTCAATGCCCAGAATATCTTCGACGAGATTACGACCCGCGCCCGCAATGCGAAGCGTTCCACGACCTTGGCCGGGGTGGTCGAATACATTATCGGTGGCCAGCGTTCCGGCCCCAGCCTCAAAGGGGTCGATGTTCCCGTTCCCGGTGTGTCCGCTTACGGCGCAACCGGTTACGGCGCATCCGGTTACGGCGCTGCCACGGGCGGCGCCCCGCCCCTCGTGCCCGCGATCGCCCCGCCCCAGCCCGCCGCACCACCCGCCACCGGTTCCGATTCGAGTGGCTTGACGCCGGCAATGAAGGCCGAACTCAAGACCCTGATCGAAAAGTAACCCGCAAAGGACAACCACCATGTTCCGTCAATTTTTCATTCTGTTCTGCGCGGCCTGCGTTCTTGCCTTGCCGGGCCTCACCCATGCCGGCACAGAAAACGCCAAGGAACTCGTTATGTTCGTCGGCGAAATCACGACCATCCCAGCCACTCAGGTACAGCGTATAGCCATTGGCAACGGCGCCCTGGTCAGCACCAAGTTCATCGATGAGTCGCAGATGCTGCTGATCGCCGAAGGCGTCGGCGATACCTCGCTTGTCCTCTGGTCGCCGCAGGGCGAGGTACAGCGCTACATCATTCGCATCGGTTCCAAGGATTCCGTTTTCGCCTTTAACGCCGCCAAGGAAGTTCTTGGCGACATCAATGGTATCGAGATCAAGCCAATGGGGCCGCAGATCGCCATCACCGGTTCCGCCAGCCCGCCGCAGATCATTCGGATCAATGCCCTCGCTTCGCGTTTCCCACAGCTCCTGCCCCTGGTAAAGGAGCTGGATGTCGAGATGAAGAAGATGATCTACATGAAGGTGCAGATTCTTGAGGTCAAAAAGAGCTTTTCAGAAGCCATCGGCATGTCCTGGCCGGGCAGTTTTGCTGGCCCCTCGGCGGGCTTCGCCGGTAACTTTGGCTCGTCGACCAACCCGCAAGGCGCGGCCGCGGTGGCCACTTCCATACCCAGCACTTTCACCGGCTTGCGCACCTACCTCGGCATCGCCACGACCATCCAGAGCGTGATCACGCTGGCCAAGAACAATGGCGACCTGACCATTCTGGCCGAACCCGAACTGTCGGCCCGCAGCGGCGGCTCGGCACAGTTTCTTGCTGGCGGCCAGATCCCCATCCAGACCGCCGGGGCGCTGGGCACCGCCAACATTACTTACAAGGACTATGGCATCAAGGTCACCATCAAGCCAGCCGCTGACGACAAGGGCAACGTGATCGCTTCGTTGCGCGCGGAACTCAGTCAGCTCGACCAGTCGACCGCCGTGGCCGGCACCCCGGGCTTCCTTACCCGCACGGCGGAAACCGAAATCAACGTCAAATCCGGGCAGACCATGGTGATTTCCGGCCTCATCAATCGTGACATGCAAAACGACGTCACCAAGATACCCGGTCTTGGCGATCTGCCGATCATCGGCCGCCTGTTCCGCTCCGATTCCTTCCGCGGTGGCCGCAGCGATTTGCTGATTGCCGTCACCCCGGTGGTCGTGGATCCGACGTCATCCATGAATCAGGAGCGCATCGACAAGAGCATCGAAATGAAAGAACGCTTCGAGCGCAACCTGAACAAGAAAGACCTCATCGACTGAAGGTGGCCCCATGCTGAACATCGCGGTAACAACCCCCAAGGGAAATACCTCCCAGATCGAGTGCACCATCGACAACTGTTCCATTGGCAAGAGCGACGAGAATCTGATCGCTCTCCAGGGCTGGACGGTGGCGAAGAGGCATGCCTCAATCCAGCGCAAGCCCGATGGCGTTTATGTCGAGGATCTTGGATCGAGTTCGGGCACTGAGGTCAACGGCCGGAAAATCAGCCTTCACGGCCCTCTCAAGCCGGGTGACAAGATCGCCATTGCCGGCTACACGCTGGAGGTGCTCGACCTGGAACTGCCCGCCGCGGATTCTCCCGTGTCAGCGCCCCAGGCCGCGCCCGCGTCGATGGCGTCCGCTGCTGCTGCCGTACCGCTAGCGCCGACTTTTCAGCCGACACCTGCCACGGTATCAGCGCCGCCGCCCGCGCCGACAATGAGCGATGAAACGCGCGCGAGCATGACGCGCCACCTCAAGCGCATCCATCAGCTGCTTATCAAGCAGATGGACCTGCGCCGCATGGATGTCTCACGCCAGAGCGAGGACGAACTGCGCACCAATACGCGCGTCCTGCTGGAAGAGATCGTTCTCAAGGACAAGGAACTGCCGCCGGAAATCGATCGCCAGCGCATCATCAAACAGGTGCTTGACGAGGTCGTCGGTCTCGGCCCGCTGGAAGATCTGCTGGCCGACGAGGCGGTCACTGAAATCATGGTCAACCGCTTCGACGAGATATTTATCGAACGCTTGGGCAAGCTGACCAAATCGGATATTACGTTCACCAGCGACCTGGCGGTGGTCGGCGCCATCGAACGCATCGTCGCCCCCCTGGGTAGGCGCATCGACGAATCGTCGCCCATGGTTGATGCCCGCCTCAAGGATGGTTCCCGCGTCAATGCCGTGATCCCGCCGCTGGCGCTGAAGGGCGCCAACATCACCATCCGCAAGTTCTCGAAGAAGAAATTGCAGGGCGAGGACATGGTCCGCTTCGGTTCCATGACCCATGAAATGCTCGGCTTCATGAAGACCGTGGTCGAGCAGAAAGCCAACATGATCATCTCGGGGGGGACCGGTTCGGGCAAGACCACGCTGCTCAACCTGCTCGCCAGCTTCATTCCGCCGGATGAACGCATCATCACCGTCGAGGATGCGGCCGAATTGCAACTGGCGCAACCCAACCTGATCGGTCTCGAATCGCGTCCGGCCAACGCCGAGGGCAAGGGCATGGTCGCCATCCGCGACCTGGTCAAAAACACCCTGCGCATGCGCCCCGACCGCATTGTCGTCGGCGAGTGCCGCGGCGGCGAGGCACTGGACATGCTTACGGCGATGAACACCGGTCACGACGGTTCGCTTACTACCGCGCACGCCAACACGCCGCGCGACTGCCTGGCCCGCCTTGAAGTCATGGTGATGATGTCCGGTCTTGATCTGCCGGTACGCGCCATCCGCGAGCAGATCGCCTCGGCCATCCGCTTCTTTATCCAGCAGAGCCGCTTCTCCTGCGGCAGTCGCAAGATCACCCACATCACCGAAGTCACCGGCATGGAAGGCGAGGTGATCAGCTTGCAGGATATTTTCTTGTTCAAGCAGCAGGGCTTTGGCGCCGACGGCAAGGTCAAGGGCAAGCACGTCGCCACCGGCGCCATTCCCGACTTCTATCAGGATCTCAAGAACCGCGGCATGGATGTCGATTTATCTGTCTTCCAGGCGGGTAGGGTGCTATGAACGACATCGCGCTGATCGGACTCACGGTGCTGGGTGCGGTGGGGTGCATCTCCTGGCTGTTCATGCAGTGGGGCGAGAGCATGCTGTCGAAGCAGCAGGCCCAGATGGAGCATCAGGCCTCGACCACGCTGGCCGACATGTTCATCTTCATCGATCCGCAAAAGATGTTCCGCTATAACGTCATGGCGATGTTCGTGGTGCCGGGCGTGGTTTGGTTTCTTACCGTTAACCCGGTATTCACGTTTGCAGCCCTGGTGGCCACCTACGTGCTGCCAAAATATTACGTCCGGGCCATGCGCAGCAGGCGGTTCAAGACACTGGAAAAACAACTGCCCGACGCCCTGCTGATGATCACCGGCGCCATGTCGGCCGGCGCCAGCGTCAACATTGCCATCGAGTCCATGATCAAGGAACAGCGCCCGCCCATCGCCCAGGAATTCGATCTGATGATGCGCGAGTTGCGCATCGGCGTCGATTTTGACACCGCGCTGAAAAACATGGAGAAGCGCAACCCCATTGCTGACTTTGCACTGGTGATTTCCGCGCTGCGCATCTCTCGCGAAGTCGGCGGCAACCTGGCCGAAATCCTTAATTCTCTGGCCGATACCTTGCGCGAGAAACAGACCATGGAAGGCAAGATCGCCAGCCTGACCGCGCAAGGCAAGATCCAGGGCATCGTGATGACCGCTCTGCCGCTGCTGGTGATGTTTGGTCTGACGCAGATCGAACCAGTCGCCATGGCGCCCCTGTTTACCACCTGGCCCGGTTGGCTGACATTGGCTGTCATCGGCACTATGGAAGTCATGGGCTATTTCTTCATCCAAAGAATTACCGCGATCGATGTCTGATTCCTTGTTTGCCCTGATGATCGGCTTGACCGTTGGCGCCTCGGCGATGCTGGCATTCCACAGCCTGGCCACGTTGAAGAGCGATGTTCCGTCGGAGGATCGCGAGTACATGGACCCGCTGCCGCCCATGCTGAAGATGGCGTGGCCGCTGATCCTGTTCATCGAATATCACCTCACCTGCCGCTTTCCGCCAGACTGGCTGGAAAAAACCCACAAGCGCCTGCAAGAAACCGGCGTCGGATATCTGATGTCGGCCGAGCAGTTCTACGCGGTACGAGTCTTCGGCGCGATTACCGCCCTGGCGCTGGGCAGCGTCGTCCTCGGCGCGGTCGACTCGCTCGACCTGACGTGGGTTCTGCTGCTGTTGCTCAGCGGCTTCTACTTCCCCATGATCTGGCTGCGCGATGTCCGCAGCAAGCGCCAGAAAGATGTCCTGCGCGCACTGCCGGTGTATCTCGACTTCATCACCATGGCGGTCGAAGCCGGCCTCAACCTCAATGGTGCGCTGAACCAGGCCATGGACAAGGGGCCGCCGGGCCCGCTACGAAACGAGTTCTACATGGTGGTGCGCGACCTGCGTGCCGGCGTGCCTCGCGCCGATGCCTTGCGCCGCATGGAAAAGCGTCTCGACATGGAAGAAATCACCAGCTTTGTCGGCACTGTGATCCAGGCCGAAAAAATGGGCGCTCGCCTCGGCACCGCGCTGCGCGTGCAGGCCCTCCAGCGCCGCACCGAACGCTTTCAGCGTGCTGAAAAGCTGGCAATGGAAGCGCCCGTCAAGCTCATCCTGCCGCTCATTGTCTTCATTTTTCCAGTGACATTCATCGTACTGGCTTTCCCCATCGTGATGAAATTCCTCATGGAAGGCATGCTGTGAAGCGCGGCGCTCTTTATCGCGTTGGCAGTAGCGACTGTCTTGTTCCCGAGGCGCGCCGCACCACCAACGCGTGGGAACGCCTGCGCGGATTGCTCGGGCGCCCGGCCTTGAGCACTGGCCAGGGCCTGCTAATCGATCCCTGTCCCTCGGTGCACACCATCGGCATGCGTTACCCGCTCGACCTTGCCTTTCTCGACCTGCACTGGCGGGTGCTACGGCTGGTGCGGCAGTTGCCGCCGCTGCGTTTTGCCGCCTGCGCCCACGCTCGTGCCACCCTTGAACTTCCTCCTGGCGCCCTCGACGCCGCGGGTATCGCCGCCGGCGACGTACTCGAATGGCGCGACGCCTGAATTGCCGGTCGGCGCTCCTGCTAGCGTTTTCGTTTTGCGTTGCGGCTGGCCTGGTGGCCTGCGCGCCAGGCAGTGTCTATGAACAGCATCAATCCGCCGTGCTGGCCTACGAGTCGGGTGCGGATGCCCGTGCCGAAGCGCTGTATCAGGGATTGGCGCGTGCAGCGCCGAATGACCCGGAAACCTGGTTGCGGCTGGGCAATCTCTACGCCCGCTCCAATCGCCCCGACAAAGCCGCCGATGCCTACGAGCGCGGCCTGCTGCTGGCGCCGGGCGATGCCCGTCTCTGGTACAACCTGGGCATCATCCGCCAGCGCCAGGCCCACGCCTCCTTTATCCAGGCCCATCAATTCATCGATGACGCCGATCCGCTGCAAGTTCGCACGAAGGCCATGATCGAACGGCTGGCTCCGGCGGTTGCAGAAGCAGCGCCGGCGGCAGAAAAGTAGGTCGGGCATGCTCGTGAAGTCAACACAGCGCGGCCAGGCGATGATCGAATATATCTACGTCCTGCCGATCCTGCTGCTGCTGCTGCTCTCCAGCCTGCAATTCATTTTCATCTACGAAGCCAAGCAGACACTCAATTACGCCACCTTCGTCGGCACGCGGGCGGGCGCCCTGAATAATGGCAGCATGGCGTCGATCCAGGATGGGCTGGCCGCCGGTCTTGCCCCGCTGTTTGCCCACCAGATCGGGTCGGCCACCCAACTGGATGCCCTGAAACTGGGACGTCGCACCGCCAGAACCGAACTGGCCAATCCCAAACTGACGCTGATCGAGATCGTCAACCCGACTGTTGGTGCGCTCGGGAGCTTCGGCGACGAGATTCCCAACGACAACCTGATGTATCGCGACCCCACCCCTTCGTATGACAGCATGAACGTGCAGGACGCCAACCTGCTGAAGGTGCGCGTGACCTACTGCGTGCGGCTGGTGGTGCCCATCGTCAAGAACATGATCTTCGGTTTTGCCGTGGCGCCGCCACTGACGGTGGCGAAGATCGACAGCACCTATTCTGGCGGCACCATTGCCGCGCCTGAAATCCTCAAGGTCGAAACCCCTGGCCTGAAAAGCAGTCTTTGCTATGACAACGACCCGAGCACCAACCCCTATTTCTACCGCATTCCGGTTACATCCGAAGCGGTCGTGCGCATGCAGACGCCCTTCAAGAATCCGGGTCTGTGGAGAGCGCCATGACGCCATGCCGCTCAAAGGGATGGTGGCTGTCCGTTATTCTGTGCGCCCTGTTGGTGCTGTCCGGCGGCGCCCGCGCCCAAACGCCGCCGACGCCAGGTAGCGTGCAGGAGTCGCTGGCCGCGCCGCGCCTGCCAACACCGTCGTCGCCGGCCCAGATCATCCTGCCCGAGCAGCCGGGCCCCTCGATTCATGACCGCCACGGCAAGCGCTTTCAGGTGCACTCCTTTCGCTTCGTCGGCAATACCGCGTTTCCCGTGCTGCGGCTGAAACAGGTTGTCGAACGCTTCCTTGACATGGAGTTGAATCTCTATGATCTCAACGTCGCCGCCGATTCCGTCACTGAGTTTTATCACGACCGTGGCTATACTTTAGCGCGTGCGGTGGTTCCGGCGCAGCGGGTGGATGACGGTGTAGTGACCATCGCTGTGGTCGAAGGGCGGGTCGGCAAGGTGATTTTTTCCGGCAACAAGCGCTATTCGGATGACTTCCTGCAATTGCAGTTGGTGCAGTTGCCACCCGGTAGCCTGGTGTTCACGGAACGGCTGGAGCGCACCCTGTTGTTGCTGAACGACCTGCCCGGATTGGATGTACGCGCCACCCTGGCGCCAGGCGCCGAGTTTGGCACCTCCGACATACTGGTCAAGGCCGAGGAGAAAATGGTCGCCACGACTGTCACCGTGGACAACATTGGTCGCAAGGAAACCGGCGAGAAGCGAGCCAATGTCGGGTTCGAAATCAATAACCCGTTCGGTATTGGCGACCAACTGACCCTGCTTGCGATCGGTACCGACCGCAGCCTTCTCAAGTACGGCAAGGTGGGCTACGGTCTGCCGCTAAATAATGATGGCCTGCGCCTTGCCGCCAGCTATTCCGAGGCCAGCTACGACGTGGCCGGCGCCTTTGCTGCGCTTGGCCTCAGCGGTAAGTCAAGCGTCTCCGACATCTCCGTCCAGTATCCGATGACGCGTAGCCGGGGGCGCAACGAAACACTTTCCCTGACATTGAAGAGCACCCACCTGCTACAAAATACCTTCGGGGTGGAGACCTCCGATACACGCGTTCCCATGCTCAACTTCGGCTACGTATCCAACCTGATCGGCAACGACGCATCGGTCAGCAATCTGTCGGTGCAGATGGCCAGCAATCTGCGCCGCAATACCGACGGTACCCGCCAGAACGCCCAGCGTTTTCGCATCGAGGTGGACGGCAACTACCTGCTGCCGCTCGACCGCCAATGGGACGTTTTTCTGCGCGGCGCTTTTGTTTACAGCCCCGACAAGTTGCCTGACAGCGAAAAATATTCAATCGGTGGGCCGGGCAGCGTGCGTGCCTATCGGTCGTCCGAACTGCGTGGCGACATGGGCGCGCAGACGACGCTTGAGTTTCGCCGCAGCCTCAAGCTGGGCTCGACGCCTGGCAGCATCGCCTTCTTTGGCGATGCCGGCCGGGTGGTCTATAAGGCGCCGGGCTATTCGGATTCATGGCAGAGCCTGGTCGGTTGGGGGGTGGGGCTGACCGTCTATCCCACGAGCAAGACAATCGTAAAACTTGAAGCGGCTACGCCAGGCGGCGGCCGCCTTCATGCCGCCGATCACAACGTAGGCAGGCTATGGGCCAGCATCAGCTTCAGCTTCTAGCCGCCGCGCTTCTAGCCGCCGCATTGCTCGACTTGGGGCCGGCGCGGGCGCAACTACCCACCGGTGGCAAAGTGGTCGTGCCCGGCTCGGCGGCGATTGTCAATATTGACGCCAATCGGCAGGTCATCACCCAGAGCGGCGACCGGGCCATCATCAATTGGCAGGCTTTTTCCATCGGCGCTGGCAACAGCGTGCGCTTCGATCAGCCGTCATCGTCATCGGTCATTCTTAACCGGGTGGTCGGCAACGATCCATCGTCGATCTACGGTGGGCTGTCGTCCAACGGCCAGGTTTTCCTCGTCAATCCGAACGGCATCTACTTTGCGCCCGGCGCCCGCCTCGACGTCGGCGGCCTGCTCGCCACCACGCTGGGCATCCGTGACAGCGATTTTCTGGCCGGTCGCTACCTGTTTGAAAAAGTCGGCGCTAGCGGTACGGCAACGGTTATCAACGAAGGCATCATCAAGGCCCGCGAGCAGGGTTACGTCGTGCTGGCCGGCGACTATGCCGCCAACCGCGGCATCGTCGAGGCGCGGCTGGGCACGGTACTGCTCGGTTCGGGCAATCGCCTGACGCTGGATGTGGTTGGCGACAAGCTCGTCAATTACACGGTGAGCGAGCGCAATGTGGCCGAACTCGCCGGCGTGGCCAACAGCGGCCAGTTGCTGGCCGACGGCGGCCGGGTGGTGATGACCGCCTCCACCGCGCGCAGTCTGGCGGCAACGGCCGTCAACAATAGCGGCGTGATCCAGGCCCGTGGCGTCGAAGAAAAGGGCGGCGCTGTGTATCTGCTGGCGGACGGTGGCAACATCGCGCTCGCTGCCACGTCGACAATCGACGTTTCCGGCCAAGGGGGCGGTGGGAGCGGCGGCACAGTGCTGGTCGGCGGCAACTTCCACGGCACCGGACCGGAACCCAACGCCGCCAAGGTCTATGTCGCCGCCGGGTCGACCATCAACGCCGACGCTACTGGCAGCGGCAAGGGTGGCAGCGTCGCTATATGGTCCGACAACGC
>JAIFMO010000223.1 GCA_020048435.1 Sulfuritalea sp. | reverse complement strand
TACTTCGGCGAGCGTGCCACCCGAAATCGGGAACTCAGTGGTTCTTGTCGTGGCTGTTACCGGCCCCGCTGAGGTGGACAGTGGGCCCTGCGCCATGGAAAAGCCAGTTGTTCCAGGGTTGCGAAGCGTGCGCAGGCTTTGCCAGTCAATGCCTTGCTCGTATTTATTGCCAAGGCGAACTTCGGCAATCGTCGCTTCAATCATCACCTGCCGGCTACTGCTGGCAAGGACTTTATCGAGAAAATCCTGCACCTTTTCGTGCTGCCGCGAAGTGGCGCGCACGACGATGACGCCGGCTTCGGGGTTGATGATCACCGACGCGGCTTCGCGGAAGGTGGAGCGGCGCACAACCGTGCTGCCCTGCTGTTGCAGTGCTGCGGGGTTGGGGCTACCGGCGATGGAGGCTTGTGCGCCAGAGGTGGGGCGAGCGGTTCCTTGCGGCTGCGGCGCACCGGTTCCCGTTGTTTGTTGCTGATCGAGTCGCTCGGTCACCGTTTCTGAGGACCCCTCGGGCAGTATTTTGTCGGTTTCGTGCAGGATGTCCTTGAGGTTTTTTTCGATCGATTCCCAGAAATTGTTCTTGGCCTTGCTGCTCACCGTGGTCGATGAGTTGTTGCCTGCGCCGCTACCGCCACCAGCTGCGCTGCCCGAACTGGTCGAGGCGATTTGGGTGTTGATGGAAACCGTTCCGGTCACGTCGCGCGACATATTGACGTAGTCGACACGATAGTTTTGCAGGTAAGGGGTGTCGGGCATGACGGCCAGATTGGGGCCGTCGAGTTCCCAGCGCATATCCACCTGCTTGCCGATACGGTGCAGGAGCTGTTGCAGCGTTTGGTCGATGGCGTTGAGCGTTACGGTGCCCGTCAGGCCGGGATGGATGTCGACGTTGAGCTTGGCGTCGCGCGCGAGGGCGAACAGTAATTCCTGGACGCGGACATCCTTGACCACCACGCTATAGGTTTCAACCTTGGGCGTGGGCTTGGGTTTGGCGAGCACGACCGTGTTCTGGACGGGCGGCGGGATGTTGGGCTGCGTTGCAGGAATATTCTCGGCACTTAGATGACCGCCGGACGGTGTTTGAACCGGGGCGGTGGTGCAGGCGGCGAGAAGCAGCGCGAACGGCATGACAAGGCAAAGCGTCAGCCGGAGGGCCGGCGATGCCGGGAATACGGAAGTCGGAGAAATAGCAGTCGGCGCACTTTTGCGCATGGCAGCCACCAGAGCGATGGAATAATTCATTGCCGCCTTTCCTAAGCGGGACGCAGGTATCATATCACGTCAAGAAGTGATTACAACTTAATGAATTCTCGCAATTATTGTTTCAGCTATCGCAGCTTGAGCATCTGTCTTGGATATGGGCGGAATGGTTTTAATTCCTGCGGCAGTTGCTTGATGGCCTCAAGAGCCTCCCGGCGCGTCTTGTACTCGCCATAAATAACCCCGATTCGTTCGCTATTACGCATTTCAACAAAGTAGACGCGGACGTGGCTGGGGTCCAGTAGTGCATCGGCGCCAGCAAGCATGCTTTCAACCCGTTGAACATGGGTGCTGTCGGTGCCGAGAAGCTGGATGAACCAGTGTTCGTCCGGGGTTTGCTCGAACCATGGCTGGTGTTTTGCCAAGCGTTGTTGAATCCCGGGCGGTAGTTTTTCCCAAGCCTTGGGGGGTGATTCGGGTCGCGGTGTGCCGGCGACCGGTGCGGCAACGACGGGAATCACCGCCGGCACCGGAACTGAAGGAGCGGCTGATGTTGGCGGAGGAGTTTGGGGTGACGGCGGGGTAATGGGCTGTGGCGCGACTGTTGTGGAGGCGCTTGGGTTTGGGCTTGCCGTCGGTGTCGCTGCTTCCTTGTCGCCACGCATCAACCACAGGGCTGCCACCAGTAGCAGCGCGATAGCGCCAGCCGCTGCCGCCACCAGCGTCCACCTGCGCGATGCCGGCTGCGACAGGGTGCCAAACTCGGAATCGGCAATAGCGGCGCGCACGTGCTTGGCCGTGATCTGGTGGGTGCCCTGGCTGAAAGCGGCCAGCAGGGATTTATCGGCGAGGATGTTGATACGCCGCGTCAGCCCCATCGATGCGTTGGCTATTTCGCGCACGGCAGCTGGCGCGAAAAGGCTTGGGCCTTTGTAACCCGCAGCGCGCATGCGGAAGTCGATGTAATTGGCGATGTCGTCGCGCACCAGTGGCTCGAGCGCGAAATTGTGGGTAATGCGCTCCTTCAACTGGCGCATGTCGGACCGAGCGAGAACGGCATTCAGCTCGGGTTGGCCAAATAGCACCAACTGCATGAGCTTGTGCCGATTGGATTCGAGATTGGACAGCAACCGCACTTCTTCGAGCGATTCCGCCGGCATGGCGTGCGCTTCGTCGATCAGCACCACGACCTGGCGACCGTCGGCGTAGAGGCTGATCAGGTGTTCCTGCAATGTCCGCAGCAACACGCTGCGGCGGGAGTGATCGGGAATGACCAGGCGCAGTTCATCGGCAATGGCGTAAAGAATGTCATCGCGCGACAGCGAGGGGTTGGCCAGGTAAACCAGGGTGACATGTTCCGGCAAGCGTTCCATCAGCACGCGGCAGAGCATGGTCTTGCCGCTACCGACCTCGCCGCTCACCTTGACGATGCCTTCATCGTGGGTAATGGCATACATCAGCGCCTCCAGCGTTGCTCCGCGATTGGCGCCGGCAAAGAAAAAGTCGGTGTGCGGGGTGATGCGGAAGGGAACTTCGGCAAGACCGAAGTGTTCGAGATACATGATGGATGCGTTGAGGTGGGGAGGGTTGGTCAGGTGTCCGTGCGGGAAAGCGTTTCCATGCGATTGTAAAGCGTCGTCCGGTTCACGCCCAGCAGCTTGGCGGTCTGACTGAGATTTCCATGGGTCAACTGTTGCGCGGCGCCAATATAAGCGCGTTCCCACTGCCTCAGCAGACGGTCGAGATTGAATTCGCCCAGGCCATGGTGGCTGGTGGTGGCGTTGCGCAGGTGCGCCAAGGCCAGCGCATCGAAATCGACCTGGGTCATGGGGATGGCGGCGCGATCCTTGCCCTCTTCCGAGGGGTTTGATCCCGCCGGCTCTTCAACTGATTTTCCGGCGACTTCGCCGTCCAGTTCGTCATCCAGTTCGGCGCGTTCAATCGTCACGGCCGGATGCTTGGTCGTGAGGCGGATAACGATGTTACGTAATTCGCGCACGTTGCCGGGGAAGGGGTAATCGAGCCAGCGTTGCCGGGCCTCGTCGCCGAGGGTAAAGGGCGTCACCTTGAACTGGCGAGCGAAGGTACCGCGGAAATGGTCGAGCAGCAGCAGGCGGTCGTCGCCCAGTTCGCGAACCGGCGGTACGTTGACCGCGAATACCGACAGGCGATGGTAGAGATCGGCGCGGAAGCGGCCTTCGCGTACCTCTTTCTTCAAGTCGCGGTTGGTGGCGGCAATCACGCGGGCCCGCGAAACGCGGGACTGGGTTTCGCCGACCCGCTGGTATTCTCCGTTTTCGAGCACCCGCAGCAACTTGGGTTGCAGGTCCAGCGGCAGTTCGCCGATTTCGTCGAGGAACAGCGTACCTTCTCCGGCCTCCTCGAAGTAACCCGTGCGGACGTTGCCCGCCCCGGTAAAGGCGCCTTTGGCGTGGCCAAAAAGCGTCGGCTCGACTAGCGACGGCGCGATGGCGGCACAGTTGAGCGCCAGCCAGGGACGAGCGGCTCGGTCTGACAAATGGTGTATCGCGTTGGCGACGAGTTCCTTGCCGCTGCCCGATTCGCCTTCGATAAGTACTGAAAAGGGAGCATTGGCGTACTGTCTTAGCTGCAAACGAAGTTTTTGCATCGGCGGACTGTTGCCGATCAGCGCGGCATCGGCGGCGGCTGGTGGTGTGGCGCCGACCGCCAGCAACTGCTTGAGCAGCACCAGCAATTGCCGCGGCTCGGCCGGTTTGGCGACAAAATCCGCCGCGCCGAGCACGCGGGCGTGGCGGGCATTCGCGGCATCGTTCTGGCCGGAAAGTACGACGATGCGAATGTCCGGCAAGCGTGCCAGCAGGTCAGTAATGAGGGCGAAGCCTTCGTCGGGGCGATGGGGCAGCGGTGGCAAGCCAAGGTCGATCAGCGCGGCGGCCGGCTGCCGCTGCTGCCGCGCCAGCAGATCCTGAACCTCGCTTCGAGACGCGGCGGATACGATAGTGAATTCCTTGGCCAGAAAATACTGTAGCGAATCGACAATCAGGGGGTCGTCGTCGACTATCAGCAGCAGGGGCGGCGTGTTGGGATCGCTCACGGAGGTTGAGGGGGTGTCTGGCAGGGTGACGGGAAAATGGGCCGGGGTCATGATACCGCAGGCTAGCCTGGAAAATACCATGCCAAAAGAGAGTGCCGCCGCTCCTTTCTGATAGAATGGGGCGGTTTCGTTTGCCGCCATCATTTCTTGCCCAACATGGAAGCTGCGTCACCCAACCCACCTGATCCGCTCATTCGTTTGACCGACGTCAATTTTTCTTATGACCGTCGGCCTATTCTCACGGGCATCAACATGTCGATCCCGCGCGGCAAGGTGGTGGCCATCATGGGGCTGTCCGGTTGCGGCAAGACGACAACCCTGCGCTTGATCGGGGGCCAGCTCAAACCCTCTTCGGGCGAGGTGATGGTGGATGGCAAGGTCGTGCATGCCCTCGATTCCGACGGCCTCTACGAACTGCGTCGCCGCATGGGCATGCTGTTCCAGTTCGGCGCGCTATTCACCGATATGTCGGTTTTCGACAACATTGCTTTCCAGATGCGCGAGCATACCGACCTGCCGGAAGAACTGATTCACGACATGGTGATGATGAAGCTTCATGCCGTGGGCCTGCGCGGCACCGCGAACCTGATGCCCTCCGAGCTTTCCGGCGGCATGGCGCGGCGCGTGGCGCTGGCGCGCGCCGTCGCGCTCGATCCGATGCTGATCATGTACGACGAGCCCTTTGCCGGTCTCGATCCGATTTCGCTGTCCATCGTCGGCGAGTTGATCCGCAAGCTCAACGACGCGCTCGGCACCAGTTCCATTGTCGTCACCCATGACGTGCAGGAGTCACTGAAAATCGTCGATTACGTTTATTTCGTTTCCGCCGGCAAGATCGTCGCTGAGGGTACGGCCGAGGAAATAAAGCACTCGACCGAGCCTTACGTGCACCAATTTGTTTGGGGCGAGCCCGACGGCCCCGTGAATTTCCATTACCCGACCACGCGCCCCTATGGCGAGGAAATGTCTTCCGGGCCCAGCAAAAAGCAGGTGTGGTGGTGAGCGTCGGGCGTCGCATCCTGCAAGCCTTGGGCCGGCGTGTGACCGACCGCCTGTGGCGGCTGGGTTTTGGCAGCCGCTTCCTGCTGGCCACGCTGCTGCATTCCGGCACGGCGCTGCAGCGTTTTCAGCTGACCATCCGCGAAATCTACTTCACCGGCGTACTTTCGCTGATCATCATCTTGGTGTCGGGCCTCTTTGTCGGCATGGTGCTGGGCTTGCAGGGCTACGACACGTTGCAACGCTACGGATCGAGCGAGGCGCTGGGCGTTCTCGTTGCGCTCTCGCTGGTGCGCGAACTGGGTCCGGTGGTGTCGGCGCTGCTGTTTGCCAGTCGCGCCGGTAGCGCGATCACCGCCGAGATCGGCCTGATGAAGGCAACCGAGCAACTCTCTGCCATGGAAATGATGGCGGTTAATCCCATTGCCCGCGTTGTCGCGCCCCGCTTCTGGGCCGGGGTGATTTCAATGCCGCTGCTGGCGGCGCTGTTCTCCGCCATGGGTATCTTCGGTGGCTATCTGGTCGGGGTGCAACTGATCGGGGTCGATGAAGGTTCGTTCTGGTCGCAGATGCAGGCATCGGTCGATTTTCGCGAGGACATCATAAATGGTGTCATCAAGAGCTTCGTCTTCGGCGTTATCGTTAGCTGGATCGCCGTTTTCGAGGGCTACGATTCCGATCCAACGGCAGAAGGTGTGTCCGGCGCCACTACGCGTACCGTGGTGAATTCGTCGCTGGCCATCCTGTTTGCCGACTTCATTCTTACCGCATTCATGTTCAGAGGCTAACCATGAACCGTGCCACCATCGACCTGTGGGTTGGGATATTCGTTGCTATCGGCCTGTTTTCGCTGTTGTTTCTTGCCCTCAAGGTCGGCAACCTGTCGTCGTCCTCCGGCGGCGAGACTTACCGGCTGGAAGCTGAATTTGATAATATCGGCGGCCTCAAGGTACGAGCGCCGGTGAAAAGTGCTGGCGTTGTGGTTGGGCGAGTGTCCGATATTCACTTCGATCCGGAGTCGTACCGGGCGGTGGTGGCGATGAAACTCGACACGCGTTACAAGTTTCCCCGCGACACCAGCCTGACGATCAATACATCCGGCTTGCTGGGCGAGCAGTACATCGGTTTTGAGGTTGGTGGCGATCCTGAAATGCTCAAGGATGGCTCGAAGATCAAGAAAACGCAGTCTGCCGTGGTTCTGGAAAAGCTGATTAGCCAGTTCATGTTCAACAAGGCAGCCGACGGTGACAGTGGCGACGGCAAGAAGTGATGGAGGTTTCCGTGAGCAATTCGGTGATGAAGCGAATCCTGGTGCTGCGAATTTTAGTGTTGACTTGCTCTGCCCTGTTACTTGGCGGCTGTGCCAGTTCAGGCAACCCTAAAGACCCCATTGAAGGTTTCAACCGCGCCATGTATGGCTTCAACGAAGCGCTGGATACCGCCGCCATCAAGCCGGTTGCCAAAGGTTACGACGCCATCCTGCCTTCGCCGATCAAGAGCGGGGTTTCCAACTTTTTCGGTAACGTCGACGACGTGTTTATCGGTGTCAATAACCTGCTTCAAGGTAAGGGAATTACCGCCGCGAGCGACTTGGGTCGTTTCGTGGTTAACAGCACGGTCGGCATCTTCGGTCTTTTCGATTTCGCCAGCAAAATCGGCCTGGAAAAGCACGACGAGGATTTTGGCCAGACTTTCGGTCGCTGGGGTATCGGGCCGGGCGCCTATGTCGTCGTACCCTTCTTCGGGCCGCGCAACGTGCGCGATACGGTGGGTCTGGCGCTCGACGTCAAGGCCGACCCGGTGGCGCACATAACGAAAGTGCGCGCCCGCAACACCCTGCTGGTGACCCGCGTGATCAGCGATCGTGCCCAGATGCTGCCGGCCGACAAAGTGATCGAGGCCGCCGCGCTCGACAAATACGCCTACATTCGCGACGGCTACCTCCAGCGTCGTCGCAATCTTGTTTACGACGGCGAACCGCCGCGCGAAAAGGAAAATTTCTAGTCATGAACCTGAAGGGAAATCTCATGAAGTCGTTGCCGGGTCTGATGCTGGGCTTGATGTTCGTTCTGGGCCTGAATGTCGGCATCCTGACACCGGCGCACGCCGAAGAGACGGCGCCCGATCTGCTGATCAAGAACGTGACCAGCGAGGTGCTGGACATCGTCCGCAAGGATAAAGACATCCAGTCCGGCAATCACCGGAAGGCGATCGACCTGGTCGAGGCCAAGGTACTGCCGCACTTCAACTTTACCCACATGACGCAACTGGCCGTGGCGCTCAACTGGAAGCAGGCAAGCGCGGCACAGCAGAAGGTGCTGGTCGACGAGTTCCGCACGCTGCTGGTGCGTACCTATTCCAAGGCGCTGACCGAGTACAAGAACCAGACTATCGATTTCAAGCCCTTCAAGATGCAGGCGGGCGAAACCGACGTAAAGGTGCGTACCCAGATCGAACAGTCAGGCGCCAAGCCCATCGGTCTCGACTACTATCTGGAAAAATTGCCGCAGGGTTGGAAAGTCTATGACATCGAGGTTGCTGGTGTCAGCCTGGTCATCAACTATCGCGGCGAATTTACCAGCGAGGTACGCAAGGGCGGCATCGACGGCCTGATCGCCGCGTTACAAGCTAAAAACAAATCCAGCGAAGGCGCCGTCGCCAAGAAATCGTCCCCATGATCCGCGCGGCGGGCGATCACATCGAAGTTGAAGGCGCAATGACGCTCACGTCTGCGACTGCCTTGCTCAATGAGGGCAACGCCCTGGTTGCCGGTGGCCTCAACGTGATCGATCTTGCCGCGGTCACCGATATCGATTCATCGGCCCTGTCTGTTGTTTTTGGCTGGTTGCGTGCTGCCCGCATCGCTGGCAAGTCGATCAGCATCATCCATCCACCCAAGGATTTCATCAGTCTCGCCGAGGTTTATGGCGTGACCGAATATCTGCCGCTCGCCTGAGGGCGCGGCGGCCGATTCTCGCTGCAGCTGCCGAACCCGCCGCCGCATCATGTCTTCCGCCATTCGCGTTGCCGGTGTAACCAAGCGTTTCGGCGCGACACAGGCACTGGCCGGCATTGACCTCGATGTTGCCAAGGGTGAGTTCTTCGGTCTGCTGGGTCCCAACGGCGCCGGCAAGACCACCCTGATCTCAACCCTGGCCGGGCTGGCGCGGCCCGACAGTGGCAAGCTCGAAGTAATGGGCCACGATGTCCAGACTGACGCCATGGCGGCGCGGCGCAATCTCGGCATGGTGCCGCAGGAGCTTGTCTTCGATCCATTCTTCAGCGTGCGCGAAACCCTGCGCATCCAGTCCGGCTACTACGGTCTGCGCCGCAATGATGCCTGGATCGACGAACTGCTTGCCAACCTCGACCTCGCCGAAAAGGCCGACGCCAACATGCGCTCGCTCTCCGGCGGCATGAAGCGCCGCGTACTGGTGGCCCAGGCGCTGGTGCACAAGCCACCCGTCATCGTGCTTGACGAGCCGACCGCCGGTGTTGATGTCGAACTGCGGCAGGCGCTCTGGCGTTTCATCCGCCGCCTCAATACCGAAGGCCACACCATCGTGCTGACCACGCACTATCTGGAAGAAGCCGAAGCCTTGTGCGGGCGCATTGCCATGATGAAGGCCGGGCGCATCGTTGCCCTCGACACCACCGCCAATCTGCTGCAACTTTTTTCCAGCGAAGCCACCAGTCTGGAAGCAGCCTTCGTGCGGGTGATGCGGCAGGCTGAAGCCGGGGCGCCAAAATGAGCGGCTTTCCGACACTGCTGCAACGCGAGGTGATGCGTTTCTGGAAGGTCGCCTTCCAGACGCTGGCCGCGCCGGTGCTGACCGCCGTGCTCTACTTGCTGATCTTCTCCCATGTGCTGGCCGACCATGTGCGCGTCTATGACAGCGTGCCTTACGTCGCCTTCCTCGTGCCGGGACTGGTGATGATGTCCCTGCTTCAGAACGCCTTCGCCAATTCTTCCTCGTCGCTGATCCAGGCCAAGGTTACCGGCAGCGTGGTCTTCATGTTGCTGCCGCCGATTTCCTACGTGGAGTTCTGGGCCGCTTTTGTTCTGGCCGCCACTTTGCGCGGCCTGATGGTCGGCATGGGCGTGTTCCTGGCGACATTGGCTTTTACCGGTGCTGCCGTCGCGGCGCCACTGTGGATACTCGTCTTCGGGTTGCTCGCTGGTGCGCTGCTTGGCACGCTCGGCATCATCGGCGGCCTGTGGGCCGACAAGTTCGACCAGCTTGCCGGCTTCCAGAATTTCATTATCATGCCGCTCACCTTTCTTTCGGGCGTGTTCTACTCGATCCATTCGCTGCCGCCGTTCTGGCGCGAGGTTTCACACTGGAACCCGTTTTTCTACATGATCGACGGCTTCCGTCATGGCTTCCTCGGCGTTTCCGACATTTCGCCCTGGTTCAGCCTGGCTGTCGTTGGCTTATGCTTTGCCCTGCTCGCCGCCCTGACGCTGGAACTGCTGCGGCGCGGCTACAAATTGAGGATGTGACATGCTTGACCCCAAAGAAATTGAACAATGGATCGCGGCCGGATTGCCCTGTGAGCGACTGGAAGTCGATGGCGACGGCCAGCATTTTCAGGCCCTGATCGTCAGCGCGGAATTCGACGGCCTCAATCGCGTGCAGCGGCAGCAGCGTGTTAACAAGGTCATCAAGGAACATTTCGACAGCGGCGTGCTGCATGCGCTGTCGATGCAATGCCTGACGCCGGCGGAGGCGCAGTCTCGTGGATAAATTGCTGATCGAAGGTGGCCGGCCGCTCTCCGGCGAGGTGGCGATCTCCGGCGCCAAGAACGCGGCGTTGCCGCTGCTCTGCGCCGCGCTGCTGACCAGGGAACCCTTGACGCTGACCAACGTGCCGTCGCTCAACGACATCGGCACCATGCTCAAGTTGCTGGCGCAAATGGGTGTCAAGGTAACGCGCGAAAAAGTCGGCGCTAGCGGTACGGTAACGCTGGACGCCTCAGCGCTCGATAATCCCGTGGCGCCCTACGAACTGGTCAAGACCATGCGCGCTTCGGTGCTGGTGTTGGGCCCGCTGGTCGCGCGTGCCGGCGAGGCGCGCGTTTCGCTGCCTGGCGGCTGCGCCATCGGCGCCCGCCCGGTCGATCAGCACATCAAGGGCCTGACCGCGATGGGCGCCGAGGTGAGCGTCGAACAGGGCTACGTCCACGCCCGCACCACGGGCAGCGGTGGTCGGCTGAAGGGCGCGAGACTGTTCACCGACATGGTGACCGTGACCGGCACCGAAAACCTGATGATGGCGGGCTGCCTCGCCGACGGTGAAACGGTGATCGAAAACGCCGCGCGCGAGCCTGAAGTGGTCGATCTCGCCAATTGCCTCGTCGCCATGGGCGCGCAGATTTCCGGGGCCGGCACCGACGTGATTCGCATCCGTGGCGTCGAGCGCCTGCACGGCGCCACCCACCGCATCATGCCGGACCGCATCGAAACCGGCACCTTTCTTTGCGCGGCTGCCGCGGCGGGCGGCCAGATTCGGCTGACGCAAACCTCGGCCAGCTATCTCGACGCCGTGATCGACAAGCTGATGGATACCGGCTGCGATATCACGCTGGAGCGCGATGCCATTACCTTGAAGGCGCCGGCGCGGCCGCTGGCCGTCTCGATCCGCACGTCGCCCTATCCGGCCTTCCCCACCGACATGCAGGCCCAGTTCATGGCCTTGAACGCCGTGGCCGAGGGCACGGCGGTGATTCGCGAGACGATTTTTGAAAACCGCTTCATGCACGCCGTCGAACTCATCCGCCTCGGCGCCGACATCAAGATCGACGGCAACACTGCCTTCGTCAAGGGCGTCACCAAGCTCGACGGCGCCACCGTTATGGCGACCGACCTGCGCGCTTCCGCCAGTCTCGTCATCGCCGGCCTGGTGGCGCAGGGCGAAACCTTGATCGAACGCATCTACCACCTTGATCGCGGCTACGAAAACCTGGAACAGAAGCTCGCTGCCCTTGGCGCCAGTGTCCGCCGGGTAAAATAAAGTCATGTCACAAATCACCATCGCCCTCTCCAAGGGCCGCATTTTTGAGGAAACGCTACCGTTGCTTGCCGCCGCCGGCATCGTGCCCAGCGAAAACCCCGAATCGTCGCGCAAGCTCATCATCGGCACCAATCGCGACGATGTGCGTGTCGTTATCGTGCGCGCTTCCGACGTGCCGACCTATGTGCAATACGGCGCGGCCGATCTAGGCATTGCAGGCAAGGACGTGCTGATCGAACATGGCGGCGCCGGCCTCTACCAGCCGCTCGATCTGAAGATTGCCAGGTGCCGCATGAGTGTCGCCGCGCCGGTCGGCTTCGACTACGCCGCCGCCGTGCAACGCGGTGCGCGGCTGCGCATTGCCACCAAATATATCAACACTGCCCGCGAACATTTTGCCGCCAAGGGCGTCCATGTCGACCTCATCAAGCTCTACGGCTCGATGGAACTGGCGCCGCTGGCCGGTCTGGCCGAAGCCATCGTCGATCTGGTCTCGTCCGGCGGCACGCTCAAGGCCAACAACCTGGTTGAGGTCGAAGACATCATGCCGATCTCCTCGCGGCTGGTGGTCAATCAGGCCGCGCTCAAGCTGAAGCGCGACCAGTTGCAACCCGTCATCGACGCCATTGCCGGAGCGATCAAATGAGCCAGGCCGCGACGATACGTCGCCTCTCCAGTCGCGCGCCGCAATTCCTGTCGATGCTCGACGCCCTGCTGGCTTTCGATAATTCTACCGACGACGCCATCGAGCGCACCGTCGCCGAAATTCTCGCCAACGTGCGCAGCCTCGGCGACGTCGCCGTGCTCGACTACACCCGCCGTTTTGACCAACTCGACGCGCAGGCGATGCCCGAGCTCGAACTGCCGCAAGCGGTTTTGAAAGCCGCGTTCGATGGTCTCCCCGCCGAACAGCGCACCGCGCTCGAAGCCGCCGCCGCCCGCGTGCGCGCTTACCACGAGAAGCAAAAGATCGAGTCGTGGGAATACACGGAAACAGAAGGGCCAATGAGCGGCACGCGCCTGGGCCAGAAAGTCACGCCGCTCGACCGCGTCGGCCTCTATGTGCCCGGCGGCAAGGCCGCCTATCCCAGTTCCGTGCTGATGAACGCCTTGCCGGCCAAAGTGGCGGGCGTGAATGAACTCATCATGGTGGTGCCGACGCCGCGCGGCGAAAAAAATGCGCTGGTGCTGGCCGCCGCCCATCTGACCGGTGTCGACCGCGTCTTCACCATCGGCGGCGCCCAGGCCGTGGCGGCGTTGGCTTACGGCACGCAAACCATCCCGCAGGTCGATAAGATCGTCGGCCCCGGCAACGCCTATGTCGCCAGCGCCAAGCGGCGCGTCTTCGGCACCGTTGGCATCGACATGGTGGCCGGTCCCTCGGAAGTGCTGATCATCGCCGACGGCTCGGGCGACCCGGACTGGACCGCCATCGACCTCTTCGCCCAGGCCGAGCACGACGAGCTGGCTCAGTCCATCCTGCTCTGTCCCGATGTCGCCTTCATCGAGCGCGTCGCCGCCAGCATCGAAAAACTGCTGCCGACCATGCCGCGCCGCGACACCATCGCCGCCTCGCTTGCCGGTCGCGGCGCCCTGATCCATGTTGCCGACCTTGACGAAGCCTGCGCCATCGCCAACCGCATCGCGCCCGAGCATCTTGAATTGTCGGTCGAGAATCCGCGCGCGCTGCTCGACAAGATTCGCCACGCCGGCGCCATCTTCATGGGCCATTACACCTCCGAATCGCTCGGCGACTACTGCGCCGGGCCGAACCATGTGTTGCCGACGTCGCGTAGCGCCCGCTTCTCCAGTCCGCTCGGTGTTTACGACTTCCAGAAGCGCACCAGCCTGATCGACGTATCCGCAGCCGGCGCGCAGACGCTGGGGCCCATTGCCTCGATCCTGGCTCGCGGCGAAGGCCTGATTGCGCATGCCCGTGCGGCCGAATTGCGCCTGGTGCGTTGATCCGAAATATGAAAATTTGATGCACGTGTTTCCCGCCAGCCAGATCGAGCGTATAACACTAAAGTTCTAGTGGATTTCTCAGTCAAGGGAGAAGCATCATGCTCGTTTGGGACAGCAAGCTCGATACCGGTATCGAGGTCATTGACGCACAGCACAAGCGGATCGTTACCTACGTAAACCACCTCGAGGTAGCCAAGACAAAGGGCGACAAGACCCTGGTTGGCGAAGTTATCGAGCAACTGGTTGATTACACCCAGTCGCATTTCAGCTTCGAAGAATCGATGATGGAAGAGGCGGGCTACAAGTTTCTCAAGCCGCACCAAAAAGTCCATGAACTCTTCATCAAGCGTGTCACCGGTTTCACGATGCGCGCCGCCAAGGGCGAGGACGTCGTCGACGAATTGCACACCATGCTGACAACCTGGTTGATCAACCACATTGCCAGCGAAGATCACGACTACGCCAGCACCGTTCAGAAGATGCTTGCCAACAAGGCGGGCGGGCAAGATGCGTCAGACAAAGGGAAATCCGGCTTCATTTCCGGCTTGCTGGGTCGCTTTTTCCGCTCAGGCGGCAGACACTGATTTTTTTGGCGGCGTTGCCCTTCGACGCCACGCGCTTTCCGCTCTACGCGTCATGGGCGGACGAGTCCGCCGCAACTGAGCCCTCAAATTTGAGGGTGATGATCCGACCCAAGCTGTTGCCACCGTATTTGCGGGTTGATGAATTGTCGCCCTGCTCGAAATTCGGGAATCGAGCTCGCCCACCTTGCTGAAGTCGCTGGTGGCGGGGAGGCTGAAGTGATTGATGCTTTTTGAGCGCGGCGCGGTAGAGGTTTGTATACTTCCGTCGATCAAACATCACGGGGAGTCAATTTCAATGAGCGTAAATAAGATCAAGCAGCGCGCGGATTACGAGCGCCGGATTCAAGAAGATTTGCTGGACAGCTTTGATGAAGAGCTGGAAATGGAAATCGACGATGACCGCATGAATGCGCTGATCGCCGAGGCCACGACGGCGGCGTGCGAGACGCCGGGTCTGGATCGGCATTTCTATTTCAAGGAGCTGTTCCGGCTGCAGGGCGAACTGGTCAAATTGCAGGACTGGGTGGTGCACAAGAAGCTGAAGGTGGTGGTTCTGTTCGAAGGCCGCGACGCGGCCGGCAAGGGCGGCGTCATCAAGCGCATCACCCAGCGCCTCAACCCCCGCGTTTGTCGCGTGGCGGCCTTGCCGGCGCCGAGCGAGCGGGAACGCACCCAGTGGTATTTCCAGCGTTATGTGTCGCATCTGCCGGCCGGCGGCGAGATCGTGCTGTTTGATCGTAGCTGGTACAACCGGGCCGGCGTGGAAAAGGTCATGGAGTTTTGCAGCGATGAGGATTACGAGGAATTCTTTCGCACCGTGCCGGAATTCGAAAAGATGCTCATCCGTTCGGGCATCATCCTCATCAAGTACTGGTTTTCCATCACCGACGATGAGCAGGAAATGCGCTTCAAGATGCGCATCCACGATCCACTCAAACAATGGAAGCTGAGTCCGATGGACATGGAATCGCGCCGCAACTGGGAGCGGTACACCAAGGCCAAGGAAATCATGCTGGAACGCACCCATATCCCCGAAGCGCCCTGGTGGATCATCGAGGCGGTGGATAAGAAAAAGGCCCGACTCAACTGCATCCATCACCTGTTGAGCCATGTCGCCTACGAGGAAATCGAGCGCGATCCCGTCGCCTTGCCGGAACGCGTGTACAACCCGGACTACCTGCGGAATCCCGTGCCAAGGGAGATGATCGTACCGGCCATTTATTGACGGCATCCCCAGGGTCGGGCAGAGCGGGGCGGGCGCGCTGCCGTACCGCTACCGCCGACTTTTTGGGCTGGCTGGCATGATGGCCTCATGAAAACATTCAACACCGCCGGGCCGTCCGTCCCGGGCCGGCACTACATGATCGATCCGCTGGCGCGTATCGATCTGGCCGAGATCGAGGTGTTGATCGACCAGCAGCGTTACTTCTCCCTGTACGCTCCGCGCCAGACCGGCAAGACCACTTCGCTGCTGGCGCTGATGCTTCACCTCAATACCCAACGCCGCTTCCGTGCGCTGTATGTCAACATCGAAGGCGCGCAGGCGGCGCGCGGCGACATGGAGCAAGGCATCGCCATCGCTTGCAGCGCCATGGCCTTCGCTGCCCAGTATTATCTGGGTGACGACAGCCTGCTGGCCTGGCTGAAAGATGCCGGCCCGCAAATTCCCGCCGGTGATCGCTGGCGGCAGTTGCTGGCGCACTGGTCCGCCACCGATCCACGGCCCACCGACCCACGGCCCACCGTGCTGCTGCTCGACGAAGTCGATGCCCTTGTCGGCGACAGTTTGATCTCGCTGCTGCGGCAGATTCGCGCCGGCTACGCGCAACGGCCGCAAGCCTTCCCGCAGACGGTCGTGCTGTGCGGTGTGCGCGATGTGCGCGACTATCGCATCCACACCGCCCACCACGAAATCATCACCGGTGGCTCGGCCTTCAACATCAAGGCCGAATCCCTGCGCCTGGGCAACTTTATCCGCGCCGAGTGTGAGACGTTGTGGCGCCAGCATGAGGATGAAGCCGGTCAGGCCATCGACCCGGCCATCTACCCCGAACTGTGGGAAGACACCTTCGGTCAGCCCTGGCTGGTGAATGCCTTGGGCTATGAAGTGACATGGAAAGACCGGGAACTGCGCAATCGCACCCTGCCCATCACGCTGGAGCGTTACAAGGCCGCCCGCGAACGGCTGATCCAGAGCCGCGCCACCCACCTCGACCAACTCTCCGACAAGTTGCAGGAGGCGCGCGTGCACAACGTCGTGGCCGCCTTGCTGGAAGGTGACGAGGTGCTGGACCGGGTCTCCACTGACGATCAGCAGTATGTCGAAGACCTCGGCCTGATCCGCACCCGGCCGCAGCTCGCCATTTCCAACCGCATCTACCGCGAAGTCATCCCGCGCGACCTGACCTGGGTGACGCAAACGCGCATTGCCCACGACCAGCCGTGGTACCTGACGCCGCTGCGCCGGCTGGACATGCCCAAGCTGCTGGGGGCCTTCCAGCAGTTCTTCCGCGAGCAATCCGACGCCTGGATCGACGGCTTCAACTACAAGGAAGCCGGCCCGCAACTGTTGATGCAGGCGTTTTTACAGCGCATCGTGAACGGCGGCGGTCGCATCAACCGCGAATACGGCTTGGGCCGGCGGCGCACCGATCTGTTTCTGGAGTGGCCCATCGATGAAGCGCAGGGCTATCTCGGCCCGGTGCAGCGCGTTGTGATCGAACTAAAACTCTTGAAGAAAGCGCCGGAGGCGACACTGGCCGAAGGGCTGGCGCAAACCGCCGATTACGCCGATCGTTGCGGGGCCAACGAGGCCTATCTGATCATCTTCGACCGTCGTCCCGGGAAAAGCTGGGACGAGCGCATCTGGCACCGCACCGAGCAAAGCGCCGGCCACGCCATCGGCGTCTGGGGGATGTAGCCCGCGAGGGTGGAGGGTGTTTCCGGCCGGGTTTCTAGCCGAGGATTTCGCGCAGCGCCGTGACCAGCGTTTCGCACTGGGCGTCGGTGCCGATGGTGATGCGCAGGAACTGGTCGATGCGTGGCAACCTGAAATGACGCACGATGATCGAGCGTTGCCGTAGCGCTAGCGCCGACTTTTCGGCGTCGTGTCGCGGATGGCGGGCGAAAACGAAATTGGCCTGCGATGGCAACACCTCGAAACCCAGCGCGGCAAGATCGGCGACCAGTTTGACGCGGCTGCGGATCACCGCCTGGCGCGTGCGTTCAAACCACTCGCGGTCTTCCAGCGCGGCCACCGCGCCGGCGATGGCGAGGCGGTCGAGCGGGTAGGAGTTGAAGCTGTTCTTGACCCGCTCCAGCGCCTCGATCAGGTCGGGGTGGCCAACGGCGAAACCAACGCGCAGGCCGGCCAGCGAGCGCGATTTGGACAGGGTTTGCACCACCAGCAGGTTGGGGTGCTGATTCACCAGCGCGATGGCCGAATCGAAGCCGGGGCCGCCGAAGTCGATGTAGGCTTCGTCGATCACCACCACCGAATCCGGGTTCGCTGCCAGCAGCCGGGCGATGTCGGCCAGCGGCAGGCCGCGGCCGGTGGGTGCGTTGGGATTGGGGAAAACGATGCCGCCAATTTCACCCCTTGGCCGGGCGTAGTCGGCAACGCGGATGGCAAAAGCGTCGTCGAGCGGCACGGCCTGGTATTCGATGTCGTAGAGCCCGCAATAGACGGGATAAAAACTGTAGGTGATGTCGGGGAACAGGATAGGCCGCTCATGCTTGAGCAGGGCGAGGAAAACGTGGCCCAGTACTTCGTCGGAACCATTGCCGACGAAAACCTGACGCGGCTCGATGTTGCCGAAAAAGCTGGCAACGGCGGCCTTGAGACGGTCGGCATTGGGGTCGGGATAGAGGCGCAGGTTATCGCCGCGCTCGCCCAGTTCGATGCGCAACGCTTCCAGCACCCGCGGACTCGGGCCGTAGGGGTTCTCGTTGGTGTTGAGCTTGACGAGATTGGCGAGCTTGGGTTGCTCGCCCGGAACATAGGGCGTGAGGCCCTTGACGACGGTGCTCCAGTAGCGGCTCATGGTGGCGGTGTGGACGACGGTGGGTTCGGTGGGGTAGCGGTTGCAGCAGGCGCGAAATGGTATCATGCCGTTCGTTTCAACCCTGACGCCAACGCCATGCGCCGCGCCGAAGTGCACCGTAACACCCTCGAAACCCGTATTCGGGTCAAAGTCGATCTTGACGGCTCGGGCAAGTCGCAACTTGCCACCGGCGTCGGATTTTTCGATCACATGCTCGATCAGATCGCCCGCCACGGCATGCTCGACCTCGAAGTCGAAGCGCAAGGCGACCTGCACATCGACGCCCATCACACCGTTGAAGATGTCGGCATCACCTTCGGCCAGGCGCTGGCGCAGGCCTGGGGCGACAAGAAGGGCCTCGTCCGCTACGGCCATGCCTATGTGCCGCTCGATGAGGCGCTATCGCGCGTGGTGATCGATCTCTCCGGCCGGCCGGGGCTTGTTTTCAATGTTGATTTCACCCGCGGCAGCGTCGGCGAATTCGATATCGATCTGGTGCGCGAGTTTTTCCAGGGCCTGGTCAATCATGCCGCCATCACCGCGCACATCGACAACCTGCGCGGCGACAACGCCCACCACCAGGCCGAAACGGTGTTCAAGGCTTTCGGTCGCGCTCTGCGCATGGCCGTTGCCGACGATGCCCGCGCCGCCGGCGCGATTCCCTCGACCAAAGGCACGCTCTGAGCACCGCATCATGACGACAGTCGCTGTTGTTGATTACGGCATGGGTAACTTGCGTTCGGTCGCCAAGGCGATCGAACATGTTGCGCCCACTGCCAAAGTTCTGGTTACCGCCGATCCGGCACAGGTGGCGGCAGCCGACCGCGTCGTCGTCCCCGGGCAGGGCGCGATGCCCGACTGCATGCGCCAGCTTGGCGAACGCGGATTGCGCCAGGCCGTGATCGACGCGGCGGCGAACAAGCCTTTCCTCGGCATCTGCATCGGCCTGCAAATGCTGTTCGAGCACAGCGAGGAGGGCGACGTGCCCGGCCTCGGCCTCTTCCCCGGCCAGGTACGCCGCTTCCCCGAGGAGGCGATGTTCGCCACCGATGGCAGCGGCAGTCGCCTCAAGGTGCCGCACATGGGCTGGAACGGCGTCGAGCAGGCCGAACCGCACCCACTCTGGCACGATATTGCCAACGGCAGCCGCTTCTATTTCGTGCACAGCTACTACGTCGAACCGGTGTCGCCGGAGGTGATTACCGGTTCCACGGTTTATGGCATTCCATTTACCAGTGCGGTGGCGCGCGGCAACATCTTCGCGGTACAGTTCCACCCCGAGAAAAGCGCACAGGCCGGCCTCGCGTTGCTCGGTAATTTCATGCGCTGGTCGCCCTGATTTTTCCCGACACTCACCTTACCATCGCTAAGTCCCCCATCATGCTGCTGATACCTGCCATCGATCTCAAGGACGGCCATTGCGTCCGCCTCAAGCAAGGCGACATGGACGACGCTACCGTGTTCTCCGAAGACCCTGCCGCCATGGCGCGCCACTGGATCGACCTGGGCGCGCGCCGCTTGCATCTCGTCGATCTCAACGGCGCTTTTGCCGGCAAGCCGAAAAATGAACCGGCCATCAAGGCGATTCTCAAGGAAGTCGGCGAAGAGATTCCGGTCCAGCTCGGCGGCGGCATTCGTGACCTCGACACCATTGCGCGCTGCCTTGACGACGGCCTCAGTTACGTCATCATCGGCACAGCCGCCGTCAAGAATCCCGGCTTCCTGCACGACGCCTGTACCGCCTTTCCCGGCCACATCATCGTCGGGCTGGATGCCAAGGATGGCAAGGTGGCGGTGGATGGCTGGTCGAAAATGACCGGCCACGACGTCATCGACCTCGCCAAAAAGTTTGAGGACTATGGCGTCGAGGCGATCATCTACACCGACATCGGCCGCGACGGCATGCTCTCGGGCGTCAATGTCGATGCTACCGTCAAGCTGGCGCAAGCGCTGAAGATTCCGGTGATCGCCTCGGGCGGCATCGCCAGCATGGATGACGTCAAGGCGCTCTGCGCGGTGCAGGACGAAGGCATCATGGGCGCCATCACCGGCCGCGCCATCTACGAAGGCAAGCTCGATTTCGAGAAGGCGCAAGCCGAGGCCAACAAGTGCGCGAAATAATGACCCACCCCGAAAGCATCGCTATGCTCTCCCCTCAAGGGGCCAAGAAACTCTTGGGGCGGCCTGGCGAGTTTCTTGTGAGCTGAACACGCCATGCTCGCCAAACGCATCATTCCCTGTCTCGACGTCAAGGCCGGCCGCGTGGTCAAGGGCGTCAATTTCGTCAGCTTGCGCGATGCCGGCGACCCGGTCGAGATCGCCCGTCGCTACGACGAGCAGGGCGCCGACGAAGTTACCTTTCTCGACATCACCGCCAGTTCCGACCAGCGCGACATCATTCTCCACATCGTCGAAGCCTGCGCCGAGCAGGTGTTCATTCCTCTGACGGTGGGCGGTGGCGTGCGCAAGGTTGAAGATGTCCGCCGCCTGCTGAACGCTGGCGCCGACAAGGTCAGCATGAACACCGCTGCCGTGCAAAATCCCGACCTGGTGGCCGAGGCATCGGCCAAGGTGGGCAGCCAGTGCATTGTTGTCGCCATCGACGCCAAGCAGACCTCGCCCGGCAAGTGGGAGGTCTTCACCCACGGCGGCCGCAACAACACCCATCTCGACGCCATCGAGTGGGCGAAGCAGGTGGCGGCACTGGGCGCGGGTGAAATCCTGTTGACCAGCATGGACCGCGACGGCACCAAGAACGGTTTCGATCTGGCGCTGACCCGGGGTGTGTCGGAGGCCGTGCGCATCCCCGTGATCGCCAGCGGTGGCGTTGGCAACCTGCAACACCTGGCCGACGGCGTAACCGAAGGCCGGGCCGACGCGGTGCTGGCCGCCAGCATCTTCCACTATGGCGAATACACCGTGAAGCAGGCAAAAGAATTCATGCGTTCACGCGGAATCGAGGTTCGACTCTGATGGCTGCGAAATGGCTCAATGAAGTGAAATGGGATGAGCAGGGTCTCGTGCCCGTCATCGCCCAGGACGCAAAGACCGGCGAAGTATTGATGTTCGCCTGGATGAACCGCGAGGCCCTTGAAAAAACGGCGCAGATCGGCCAGGCGGTCTATTGGTCGCGCTCGCGCCGCAAGCTCTGGCACAAGGGCGAGGAGTCCGGCCACTTCCAGAAAGTGGTGGAACTGCGCACCGACTGCGATAATGACGTGATCCTGCTCAAGATCGAACAGGTTGGCGGCATCGCCTGCCATACCGGTCGTAGCAGTTGCTTTTTCAATCGCCTCGAAAGCGAGTGCTGGCAGGCTGTCGAACCGGTGCTGAAAGACCCCAAGGAGATTTACAAGTGATTGATCTTGAAGTGATTCACCGCGTTCAAGACACGCTGATCGAGCGCAAGAACGCCGCGCCCGATTCATCTTATGTGGCGAGCCTTTACGCCAAGGGTACCGATGCCATTTGCAAAAAAATGGCGGAGGAGGCGGCCGAGGTAATCATGGCAGCCAAAGACGGCGACCGTCTGCATCTGGTGCGCGAGGTGTGCGATGTCTGGTTTCACTCTCTGGTGTTGTTGACGCATTTCGGCATCGGCGTCGATGACGTGATGGTCGAGTTTCGCCGGCGCGAGGGCATCTCCGGCATCGACGAGAAGAAGTCGAGGAAATAATGAGCGATTGCGTCTTCTGCAAGATCATCGCGGGGAAAATTCCCTGCAACAAGGTGTATGAAGACGAGGATATCTTTGCTTTTCATGACATCTCGCCGGCGGCGCCGGTGCATTTCATGATCGTGCCCAAACAGCACCTCGCTTCGCTGGCCGAGGCCGACGCGTCGCATCAGGCGCTACTGGGTAAATTGCTGCTGAAAGCCGGCGAACTGGCCCGGGCGCAGGGCGCCACGGATGGCTTTCGCACCATTATCAACACCGGCAGGGTAGGCGGACAGGAGGTGTATCATCTCCACGTTCACATCCTCGGCGGGCCGCAGCCCATTGGACCCATGATCGGGCCCAGGGGCATCACGAAATAGGAGTTTTGCATGGGTAGCTTCAGCATTTGGCATTGGCTTATCGTTCTCGTCATCGTGATGCTGGTGTTCGGCACCAAGAAACTGCGCAATGTGGGTGCCGACCTTGGCGGCGCGGTCAAGGGTTTCAAGGATGGCATGAAGGAAGGCACTGCCGATGCCACTACCACCAGCGCCACCCCCGGACCGACCCAGACGGTCGGCCACACCATCGAGGGCGAGGCCAGGAAAGAAAAGGTCTGACGCCCCCGGGCCGTCATCTTGGGTGGGCGCTATCCGCTCTTCCACGCGCTTTCCACCGTTAAATCATGTTCGACGTCGGTTTTTCCGAACTTGTTCTTATTGGCCTGGTGGCGCTGATTGTCATCGGGCCGCAGCGCCTGCCCACGGTCGCGCGCACGGTCGGCCATTTGCTGGGCCGGCTGCAGCGCTACGTTGGCGAGGTCAAGTCCGACATCAGTCGCGAAATGCAACTCGACGAACTCAAGAAATTGCAGGAACAGGTTGTCTCGCAGGCGCGCGACATGGAGATGCGGGTGAATGCGCAAATGTCATCGGTCGAAACATCGCTGAACGAGTCCATCGCCCAGGGCCTCGCGGATAAGGCCGAGCCGGCGGCGGTCGCCGAAGCGGTCACGGTTGCGGCAACACCCGCTGCCGTACCGCTACCGCCGACTTTTTCCGCCGCCGCGGCAGACAAGCCCGTCGCCTGATGGACAGTCAGGAAAGTTTTATCTCCCACCTGATCGAGTTGCGCGACCGGCTGATCAAGTCACTGGCCGCCATTCTCGTCGTGTTCCTGTGCCTGATGCCTTGGGCCGGTACGGTCTACGACCTGCTGGCGATGCCGATGATCGCCACCCTGCCGCCCGGCACCAAGATGATCGCCACCGGCGTCATCACGCCGTTCATGGTGCCGATCAAGGTGACGCTGCTGGCTGCCTTCCTCATTGCCCTGCCCGTCGTGCTCTATCAGGTCTGGTGTTTTGTCGCTCCCGGTCTTTACACCCACGAGAAGAAGTTCGCGCTGCCACTGGTGATTGGCACGACTTTCCTGTTCATCGCCGGCATCGCCTTCTGCTATTTCTTCGTTTTCAACACGGTGTTCAAGTTTATCGCCGAGTTTGCCCCGGCCAGCATCACGCCAGCACCTGACATCGAGCAATATCTGTCTTTCGTCATGACCATGTTCATTGCCTTCGGCGTTACCTTCGAGGTGCCGGTGGTCGTGATTCTGCTAGTCAAGTTTGGTCTGGTTACGGTCGAAAAACTGAAGGAGGCGCGGCCCTATGTGATCGTCGGCGCTTTTGTCATTGCCGCGGTGGTGACGCCGCCAGACGTCGTTTCGCAGTTCATGCTGGCCATGCCCATGTGGCTGCTGTTCGAACTGGGCCTGCTGCTGTCGCGCTTCATAGCCAAGCCAGTCGCGCCAGAGAGCGACTATCAGGCGCCGAGCGACGCCGACATGGAACATGCGCTCGACAGCGCAGCCGGCGACTCGCTGGAAAACCGCAAAGGCTAGCTCAGGCTTTGGTTCTGGCCTGGTTCTGGATAATTCCTGCGCTATTCCTTGGGCGGCTTGGGCCGCTTGCCGATCGTGATCGGCAGTTCGACGCTCTTGCTTTCGCGGCGCAGGGTGAAACTGGCGTTCCGGCCCGGTGGCAGGGCGGCGATCACCTGCAGCATGGCCTGATCATCCGCCACCGGTTTGCCGTCGATGCTCACCAGCAAGTCACCCGGCTTGATGCCGGCTTTTTCGGCGGGGCTGCCCCGCATGACGCCGGCGATAAGCGCGCCGCTGGTGGAGGGTAGCTTGAACGACTCGGCAAGTTCGGCGGTGATTTCCTGCACCTCGACGCCGATCCAGCCGCGCGTTACCGTGCCGCTGCGGATGATCTGGTCGAGAACGCTGCGAACGAGCGAGACTGGAATGGCGAACCCGATGCCCATCGAACCGCCATTTTGCGAGTAGATCGCGGTGTTGACGCCGACCATGTTGCCGGTTGAATCGACCAGGGCGCCGCCGGAATTACCCGGGTTGATGGCGGCGTCGGTCTGGATGAAATCCTCGAAAATATTGATGCCCAGATGGGTGCGGCCGAGCGCGGAAGCGATACCCGAGGTCACCGTCTGGCCGACACCGAAGGGGTTGCCGATGGCCAGCACCACGTCGCCGACACGCAGGCTGTTGGCCGGGGCAAAGGTAATCGCCGGCAATTTGCCGTCTGCCGCGATCTTAAGCACGGACAGGTCGGATTCGGGATCGGTGCCGATGACCTTCGCGCGGAACTTGCGATTGTCGTTCAGCGAGACCTCGATCTCGTCGGCGCCTTCGATGACGTGATAGTTGGTGAGGATGTAGCCATCGGCGGACACGATCACGCCGCTGCCCAGGCCCGAGCGGCGCTGCGTTTGCTCGCCGAAACGATCACCGAAGAAATGACGGAAGAAGGGGTCGTTGAGGAGAGGATTGTGCTGCGTCTTCACTTCCTGGCTGGTGTAGATATGCACCACCGTGGGCACCGCCCGCCGCGCCGCTTCGGCATAGGAAACGCCCGGCCCGAGCCGGGCTTCGTCGACGGTGGCGGCTTCGAGTATCCGCGGGCCGGCGGCGGCCCCGCTTGACGCGGATACCATGCCGGGCAGCAAGCGGCCATTTGCCAGCAGCCAATCGGGTTTCAGGGTTTGCACCACGAACAACACGGCCACGCAAATCGTGACCGCCTGGGCGAAAATCAGCCAAAGATGTTTCATGTCGAGCCTAAACTAAGCAAACCTGAACCAGGTGGAATTTAAAGGAAGCATTCATGCGGCGCGACGAATTATGTGAGCATCTGGATAACTTGCTGGCCGTCGCGAACTTCCGCGATTATTGCCCAAATGGCCTGCAAGTGGAAGGCCGGGCCGAGGTGCGCCGGGTGCTTTGCGGCGTCACGGCCAGCCAGGCGCTGATCGACGAGGCGGCGCGCCGCGACGTGGATGCAGTGCTTGTGCATCACGGCTGGTTCTGGCGTGGTGAAGAGGGTCGCGTGACCGGCTTTCGCAAGCGGCGCATGGCAGCGCTGCTGGCGCATGACATCAACCTGATTGCCTACCACCTGCCACTGGATGCCCACCCCGAACTGGGCAACAACGCGCAACTTGGCCAGTTGCTTGGCTGGCGGATCGACGCGCGGATTGACGGGAGTGGCGGCGGCCGCTTCGGCGAGCAGGACATCGGTTTTCTTGGCGTACCGCTAGCGCCGACTTTTTCAGGGGAACTGGCGGGTCGCATCAGCCAGGCGCTGGGCCGCCAGGCGCTGCTGGTGGGCGACGCGACGCGCCCCGTGAAGCGCGTCGCCTGGTGTAGTGGCGGCGCCCAGGGCTATTTCGAACAAGCCATCCTCGCCGGCGCCGATGTCTATGTCAGCGGCGAAATTTCCGAACAGACGGTGCATCTGGCGCGTGAATCCGGCGTTCCCTACATCGCCGCCGGCCACCATGCCACCGAACGCTACGGCGTGCAGGCCGTGGGGCGGCATTTGGCGGCGCGCTTCGGCATCGATTGCGAGTACCTCGAACTCGACAATCCCGTGTAACGCTGGCTCCCCGGGGCTAATCGCCGGCCGGGGTTTCCGGCGTCGATGGCGGGTGCCATTCATCCTTGGCTGTCGGGTGGGTCAGCGCCGGTTGCCGATTTCCTGAAGCTTTCGCACCATCTCGGTCTGGTCGATGAATATCTTCCAGTCGCCGCTGTTGTAAGGGTCGCTGACCGTGGTGCCGGCGGGATCGAGATAAACAATGACATTGCGCCCACCCGGCATCCATTGTTTGAAACGTTCATTGAAGTAATGGCCTTTCCACTCCATCGCCACCGTTTTGGCGGTTGCGCTTTGCTGCTTGCCCATGCAGCCGAAGATGCCATGAACCTCGTTGATGTGCATGCCCAGTTTGACTTGAGCCACATGTTCCTTGCTCAGGTGATCCCAGGTACAGCGCTCAGCCAGGTTGTTTGGCAGAGGGAAATCCTTGGCTGACTTGGGCGCTGCGGCATTGATCTTCTGTAACCGCTTTTTCGCGAAATCCGCAAACTGTCCAGCCGGAAACCTGTCGAGATAGGCCTGTACTTCTTCGGGGTCGCTACTGTCCTTTACTGCATTCCAGAAGGCGGCATCGGCAGCGGAGGAATCGCCTTTCCGTGACATTCCGTTCCCGCCCGCGCCCGGTTCCGGTCCGCGATCGATGGTGGTGACGATGACCTGCTGCTGGCCCTCTTTTGGTGGTACGAAGAAAAAGTCGTTGGTGATCGACGATGAAGTCCAGGGCTCCTGCTTGCCTTTGGTTGCGCTCATCACTTCGGCGCGCACCAGTTTGCCCAGTTGCTCGATCTGCAGGCCGGGCTTTTCGATGTTCTTGAGCAGTGCTGCCGTGTAGGGTGAGTTGCGCTCACCCTGTTTGCCATCGAGCGCCACATTACCGGGACTGGTGGAAAACTCGATGATCGTGCCCTGCGCCTTGGGCACCTCGGCCAGACCGCGCGCCGCCGAGCGGGTAGCGCGCTTGAGTTGCGGCGGGTCTTCGCGGCAGGCATCGAGGTAGACGATTTTCAGGGCGCTGCGGGCTTCGTTCATGAGGCCGAGCACTTCGTCCAGCGGCACGCCTTTTGAACGCACTGCGATTTCGTCGTCGGCCGCCGCATCCACGGGCATCAGATAATTTACGCCGTTGGACTGGATGCCGTGGCCCGCGTAATAAAACAGGGACACGCCACCCGGTTTGATGGACTGCTTGAAGCGCTGCATGGCGGCGAAGAAACCCTCGCGATCGCTATCCTTGACGTGAATGACCTCGAAGCCGACTTTTTTGAGTGTTTTGGCAATGTCATCGGCGTCGTTCTGCGAATTTTCGAGCTTGCTCAGGCGAGTGTAGCGGCTGTTGCCCACCACCAGCGCCACTCGCCTGGAGTCGGCCGCCACCGTTGCCGGGGCCGCTGCGCCGGCCTTCGTCGTCTGGGCATGAGAAAAGGTCGACACTGCCGCGCAGAAAAAAATCGACGTCAAGAATAATGTAATTTTCATTTATTTTCCCTGGCAAGCCCGAAAATTGGTGCGGGATTCTATTCGTTTCAACCGGCTGGCCGTTCGATTTTGAAGCGCTCGTGGCGCTCGTCGCCAAATTCGCGGAACTTGCGGACGCTGGCGAAGACTTCGCGTTCAAGCCAGCGGCGCAACTTGCGGATGTCCTCCTCGCGCTGGCTGGAAAAATACTTCAGCACGCCGTACTCGGAAAAACAATCTTCATTGACGCCCGGCAAGTCGCGGTAATGTGCCTCCCCGACACGAACGCGGATTTTCTTGCGTTCCACCGCGTCGGGGTCGCGCTGGATGGCGTCGAAGATGTCCTTGGCCACCAGCCAGGTGGTTTCGTCATCCCAGTGAATGCGGATTTGCTGGCCTTCGAAGGCGAAGTAGCGACCGTTCCAATCGCCGATGGCATCCTTCTCCGCGCGGTGCTTGATTAGCGACATGACTATGAAAAATAATCGCGACACCACCCATCCAAATGGGTACAAGGCAAACAATTTCAGGACGGAAGGTAGCCATGTGGCCGCCGCCACGGCAATCGAGAGCACAAACGCAAGAAAAGCGATATTGGTGTTCGGATCGAAGGTACCCAGTTTGTTCATCGTTGCGCACTCCGTGTCGGTTCATGCATCAGAACGCCCCCAGTTCAAGCGCCAGGCCGGTCTTGCCAACGCCGATCACCTCCTCGCGCCGACTCGGCGGGGCGCGCATGACGAAGCCGCTGCACTGGCCGTCACGCAGGTAGGTCAGCCCCTCTTGAAACATGCCTTCAGCCGGATCGCCGAGATCGTGGTCAAGATCGTCAACCATCGGACAGGTCGCCTTGATGCCTTCGAAGTAGCGGCCTTCGCCCTTGCCGTTGGTAATCTCGAAATTGATGGCGGAAAGTTGCCACGGACCGAAACTGCGGGAAGCCATGCCCACCGGCTTGCCGCAGGACCGGTCGCCGACGGTAATGACCTCGATGAAGGGGCGCAGGCCGTTGATCAGCGCCTCGCTGGCCGAGCAGGTATCCTGCGTGGTCAGGACAACCAGGCGTTTGAGGTTGAGCGCGCCCGGGAAGCCCCGGAATGCGTCCGTGCTGTTTGCCTTGGTGTTTTTCTCGTTGTAGACAATCTTCGAATAGACCTGTCCAGCCACCTTGTTGCCAGCGATGCCGCTGGCGAGCAGGTTCGACAGGTCGACGCGGCCGCCGCCGTTGTAACGCAGGTCCAGCACCAGTTCCTCGGCCTTTTGCGCGCGCAGGGCAGCGATGGACTCGCGTACCTCGTCTTCGGTCAACCCGAGAAAGCTATTGACCTGCATGTAGCCAACACGATGCCCGTGGCTGTCGATCACCTTGACCAGCGGCACTCCCTTGGTCTTGACAATGGCCTTGCGCGTATTGACCTCGCGTGGTTCGCCTTCGCGCGTAACGAGTGAAAGCTTGACTTCGACACCCTCGCGCGAGGGTCCCCAGGCCGTGGACCAGAGCTTATTGGCGAGAATGTCCTTGAGATCGCGGCCGCCAACCGCTTCGATAATGTCGCCGCGACGGATGCCTGCCGCCGCCGCGGGTGAATTGGCATTGACCATGGACACCCGCAGGCGCTTTTTTGAATCGGGCGACATATCCATGCCCAGGCCGGCATATTCACCCTTTGCGGCTCGCGCGGCGTCCGTCGCGCTGGCGATGTAGCTCCAGTGGTCGCGCTCCTTGTAAGTCATGCTGTCGAGGAGGGCCTGCATCGAGTCGGCCTGCGCCGGAATGTCCCGGCCGAGATTGTCCTGCCAGAAGTAGTTTTTCTGCATGTCGTTCTCGAGCCACGGCCGACTCTCGGCGATGAGTTCGCGGCGCGCGGCAAGTTCGGCTTCGGCGCCGTCGAGACGCCGCGCGGCAAGCTTGATCTCCAGTGCCGAGAGCAGCGTCGCGCGCGTTTTGGGCAGGCCTGTGCGGGCCTCTGCCTCAAGCTTTTCGGCCAGCGCCAGCGCCTCGGCCCCCTGTCCGGCAGCGACCGCCGCTTCGGCCAGCCATTGCCGCGACTGCGTTCGACGTGCGGCAAAGGGGGCGGCCAGGGCGGGCGCGGCCGCCTCGACCGCGTCCACGTCAGCCACAAACTGCTGCAAGGCTTCACGCTCGGCCACTTTGTTTCCCATGGCGCGATGCAGGGTGGCCAGCAGGCTCTCGTGGTCGAGGCGCGCCGCGGCACTGGCCGTATCTCGCTTGATCAACTCGGCGAGGTAAGCGGCCGCCTGTGTTCCCTGGCCGCCTTCAAACAGGGCATCCACCAGTTCGCTACGCAATTCGAGATCGTGCGGGCGCAGTTCAACGTTCTTGCGCGCCAGGAGGGCGCGCGTGGCATGGTCGCCACTCTGGGCGAGCACCGCTAGCAAGTCGTGCGACCACCTTCGACGCCTCGGCTTTGTTCGACATGGCGATGTACGTCAAACCAAAAAATTGTCCGACCATCGCTGCCACGCTGGCGTCATCGACATGGGGCAGCAAGGCCATGCCCCGGGCCGCGCGCGCCTGGAACGTGTCCGTATTGCTTTCCTGTAAATCCAGCCCAACCAGTACGACGAGCATCAACATCTCAAAGTCAGCGCTCACCTTGCCTGGCGCCGTTTCCAGAACCGTCAGCATGCGGCGGGCCAGGGTCGGGTTGGTGTCCTTGAATTCGATGGCTAGATTGAATCCAACCGAAAACCGCAATTCAGGCTGTCCGGGGAAATTCTTGAGCCACTGGGCCCAGCGCTCGGAGAATTGCTCTGCCGCATCCTTGCGTCCTGCCGCTGTCAATGACTGGAGCTCCTTCGTGATTGAGCGGGCCAGGAACTTCACATGCGGTTCGATCGCGCCGTTGAGTTCCACCGCCTGCCGCACATAATCCAGTCGCGCTGCCCCTTCGCTGGACTGGGCCATGCCAATCAAGGCATCGATCAGTTGCGGTTTGAGCGATAGCGCCTTTTCAAAGGCGGGACGTGAAAAGGCGCTGGCGCTCAAGCCGGCGGACTCTTCGCGCCTGTGCCAGCCAAGCCGATAGCCAAGGTTGTTCCAGGCCTCGGCGTACTTTGGATCGGCCGCCACGGCCTGCTCCAGCGCCGCCTGCCAGCGCGCCATTATGTCTGCTTGCCGGGCCTTGATCTGTTCGTCGGATGCACCCGTCGCCACGCGCAAGCTCGGCAGGTCGAGCGGTCGGTCGGCTTCCTGATAGCGTCCGGCCCCGTCAAATCCCTGCTGGAGCAGATAGCCCTCGGCATTCAGGCGCCAAGCCTCAAGCGAGGTGGTCTTTGGCGCGAGGATGCGGTTTTTCGCCGCGCTGGTCACCGGAAGTTTCTCGGCGGCGAGACGACGCAATAGCGCTTGCGACGAGGCAGCGAGCAGGTGGCTCAGCGGTGCGGCAAAGCGTGTCTCTCCTTTCAAGGCGTTATCGGCCGTGATCTTCTCGGTCAGCACGACCTCGATATGATCGCCGTGCTTGCGATAACTGCCGCCGAGGTAGCGGTCGGCCGATGTCTTCTGCGCGATATTCCAGGCGCGACGGCCGTCGAGCGCGGCAACGCAGGCGACGCGCATGCCGGGACAAAAGTCGGCGACGTTTTTATTGAACTGGGGAAACGCCAGCGTCTGTACCGCCGGCACATTCCACAGATCGACAGTGAGGCTGTCTTGTAACGCGACCGATAGCCAGTCGAGGCTGGCATCGCCCGTCAGGTTGGCGAGCGGAAGCACGGCCAGGCTCTGGATTTCACCTTTGATTTCAGCCTGAGCCGTGGCAGCGATGGCGGCGGCGATCAGCGCGGTGGCGATATGTTTGCGAGGGCTCGGGAAGCGGAGTTTGATGGTCATGATCTTCTCAAGTAAAAAAGTAATAAGAGTCTAGGGACAAGGAAACGGGGTGCATGGCGAATCGCCTGGTCTTATGGGCCAGGCTGGGTGATCCAGTTAAAAACACGAAATGCGGTCTTCTCCAGTGGCGCGCTACGGCCAACGCCGCGTGTGCGTTCGCCACCGAAGCCAGCGTCCATGAAGAGGTTGGCGAGGTCGCCAGCGGTAGCGGTACCGCGTGTTTGCGGCAGGGTCGGCTGTTCGAGAAAGCCGAGATTAACCGGAGCACTCTGTGGCTCTGCCTCGACGGCGATAACCACGATGTTCTCGCGGCCGGTGGTGTCGGTGTTGATGACGATGGGCTCCTCGCCTTCACCGGGAATTCTCAGCGTGTCGCTGGTGCCGACACGATTGGCCTCGCCGGCGGTATGCGGGTAGAGCAGGCTGATGCCATACAGACTATCCGTGGTTAGCACAGTGATATCGACCGGTTTGTAATGGTTGTTGCGTACGACGAGTTGCAGCTTATCGCCGGTTATCAGTGTCGGAACTGCCGCCCCGCTGATTTCTTCCGTCTTGCCGTTGGTGCGGAGTGCGGTGAGGTGAATATCGAGCTTGCCGCCCACGGGGCCGGCCATGCTCTGTCCCGCCAGTCGGGTGAGGTTGATCACCTTGGCGATCTGTTGCAGACTTGCGGCGATGACGCCACGCAATTCATCCGCGGGCTTGTTGAGACGGATTGACGCCATCTTGCCAGCGCCGACTTTTACCCACGCGCCATCCGGCGGCAACAGCCAGAGCTGCTCGTCGGCGTAATCCAGCCGCAGGTCGGCGGCCTCGCCGGGCTTGACCCACTCAATGCGCACGCCCAGGGTGGCCTTGTGCAACTGGTCCAGAGCCTTGGCTGCCGTGTCATAAGCCGCGCCGGGCGGATGATTGGCGGGGGCGGCCACCTTGAGGGCAAGACTGATCGCCGGATCGGTGACGCGCGCCACCGCGTCGCGTGGCATGGCTGCGTCGCTCAGTGCGGGCTTGCCGGCATGCGCCAGTGGTAGCAGGCGGCTGCGCATGACATCGACTTTCTGCGCCTTGAGATAGCCGATTTCCGCGCCTTCCCGGGCGGCGGCGTTGGGAAACACCTTGAACAGGGCGCCCTCGCCGAATTGCTGGACAGCGCCGGCGGCGATCTCGAAGCCGCCATCTTTCGCCGCGATCGGCCATTGCCGCACGGCGTCGCCGGCTTGCTGGCCGAACAGCGGCGCGTCGAGCGCAGAGCCTTCGAATAGTGGCGTCGGCGAGCGCATGTTCTTCGCCGCGTAGAGTTGCAGCACCCGTTCGCCCGCCTGACGGTAGCTGATGCCGGGGTTGGCGGAAATAACCTGGGCCAGCGTGTAGGTAAACACGCCGTAGGAACGACGTTCAGGATGACTCTCGGGTAGCCGCATCTCGGGCGTGGTTTCATCCGACTGCGCGGCATAGAAATAGACATGGCCACCGCGGCCGTCGCGGCCGCCCCCTTCGCTTTTGGCGGCGAGCCCACCGCCAGGAGCCGCCTGGCCGCCACGCTGGGTGACGGCATCTTTTTGCGCACTGCTCACGGCCTTGTCGATGGCCTGTTGCGGAATGCCCAGCGCCTTGGGGTCGAGTCGGCGCACGCGCAGGCCGTCGCCCCCACCGCCGCCGCCTCGGGTGATATAGCCAGAATGACAGTTGTCGAACACGGCCCAGACAAAGGCGCCCTTGTTGCGGATGGCGGTGATCGCCTTGCCCAGTTCTTCGTCAAGGATGGCGTTCTGCACCGAACCGTTCGATCCATCCCATTTACCGATGTCGCGCGGCATGAAAATTTCATCCAGCCCGTCCGGTTCGGGTGGCGTCTTGCCAGCTCGCGTCGGTTGCTGCGAACCGTGACCGCCGAACTGGAGGTAAACAAAATCACCCTTGCCGGCCCGCTCGGCCATGCCCGCCAGTTCGCCAAGGATATGGCTGCGCGTTGGCTGAGCTTTCGCGCCCGCAACCTGCTCGGCCAGGATGTGGATATTCCCCTCGGCAAACCCTTGAGTCTTGAGCAGGTCGCGCATCAATTGCACATCGTTTTGCGGTCCGACCAGTTGCAGGTCTTCCTTGAGTCCGGGATAGGCGGAAACACCGATCAGCAAGGCATGTCTTTCGACGGCAAAGACGGGGGAGGACAGCAGGACGGAACCGATGGCCAGCGTGTTGATGAGCGTCAAGGCTTGCATGATTTATGGGCAATTCCGGCAAACAAAAAATGGCCATAATACCAATGCGGTATATCTAATCAATGATTTTTTGTACGGATGGCCCCCCATTCAAGGCGATATGCCTACTGGAAATCAGGGCCTCCCCCTGCGCTACTGCAAGTTGCTGGCCGAGTGACCCAGCATCTGCCGCAGCAGCAGAATTTCCTCGGCCACCTCGGGCGGGAAGCCGGCGCGGGTGCCGCCGCGATTGTCCTTAAGCAGGTTTTCGAGGTATTCCGCGCATGCCGGCGTCGGCCACAGTTCCATCAACCTACGCGAGAGATGGGGGAAGTTCTCCAGCGTGGTACGGTTGCCGTCGTCGGCACTGCCAACGGGTTTTCCGTCGTCCCATTGGCCAGACTGCACGTTGAAACTTTGACGCAGTTCTTGCGCCGTGCGCTCGAAGTCGGCTTTCATGCCCGAGCGTCGGTAGACATCGAGCAGCTTGAGCCAGTGATAGAGCGCGCGCTTGGGATTATCGCGAATCTGGTCGGACAACGCCTGCGCCGCGCCGTGGGCCAGGCCCATCGACAACATGATCTCGGCCAGCTCGATGGCTTGATCGGTTGGCGCGCCTGGGGTGGCCTGGCTCTCTTGGTTGCCTGTCGGCACCGGTATTTCCTGGGGCTGCGACGGTATCGGGGGCGGTATGGGGTGCGGTATCGGGTGCGGCAACCGGCGTGACGCCAACTGCCGGCGGCAACCGATCCACCGGGAGTTCAAGCAGGGTCTGTGGCGCGGCCTCGTCCATGGGCGACATGACGGGTTCGGTCGGCACGACGAGCTTGCCACGCCGGGCCCGGCGGGCCAAGTGGACTACGTGGCCGCGACCCAGCAGCCAGAACAGAGCGATCAGAACAGCACCCATGGCAGCTCGCATGGCCAGCGATTCATCCATGAATGGCGATTCATGCCCGGTCTTCGGCGCCGGCACGGGCTCGGCGGCGACAGGAACTGCGGCGGCAGGAACGATGACAGGAGCGACGGCAGACGAGCCGCCGCTATCAGGCCAGGTCTCGATCAAGCCTTGAATTGCGGCGACCGTGCCATTCATCCGGCGGACACTGGCAAGAATTTCCCCGACCACGGCAACTTCGCTGTCGCGGGTCTGCACGGCCTTCCACTCGGCGCGCATCGCGGCGCGTTCTTCCGCGTTCGTACCGACAACGATGCCAGGCGACTCGATGGATGCACTCAGCCGCAGGGCGGGTTCGTGCAGGCGCTCGGGTGGGCGGGTGGTGGCATTGACTACTAGCGGCAACAGGCTACAGAGCAGCAGCGCGCCCCCGCGCAAGGGTCGTCGAGGCTGGCAGGGTGGCGCTTCGGGCTTCAAGGGGTGTTTCCGCAAGTTGGCTCGGCGTGGAATCAGCGGGATCGGCGATCAATGTAGCAAAAGGGGCGACGGTTGAGTCTAGCCCCTACAGCGGGTTCCGAAAGGTCGAAGAACGCCATGCCGCCTGCCTATTCTTCGGTCAAACCACTGATTTCCATGGCGGGTGGGTGATGCCCGCGTTCATCTACAATCCGGGCCTGTCATCCCAATTCAACCCGATAATCCCCGCCGACCAACGATGAAACGCCTGCTCGCCACCGTCACCGTATTTCTTGCTTGTGCCGTACCGCTAGCGCCGACTTTTGCACAGGAAGTCACGCTGAAGGTGCATCATTTCCTGCCGACCACGTCGACGGCGCACGCCAGAATATTGACGCCCTGGTGTGAGAGGCTGGCGAAGGATTCCGCCGGCCGCATCAAGTGCCAGATCTACCCGGCGATGCAGCTCGGCGGCACGCCGGCGCAACTGTTCGATCAGGCCAAGGATGGTGTCGCTGACGTCGTGTGGACACTGCTGGGTTACTCCGCCGGGCGTTTTCCCCTGATCGAGGTCTTCGAACTGCCGTTCATGATGACCACGGCCGAGGCCACCAGTCGCGCGGTGTGGGACTACGTGCGGCAGCACGACCCGGCCGAGTTTGGCAACGTGAAACCGCTGGCTTTCCATGTGCATGAACCCGGTCATTTCTTTCTGGCGAAGCGGCCGGTGACGCAACTGGCCGACCCCAATGGGCTGCGCGGCCTGAAAATTCGTGCGCCGACCCGCATCGCCAGCAAGATGCTCGCCGCGCTCGGCGCCACGCCCGTTGGCATGCCGGTGCCGCAGGTGGCCGACGCGCTGTCCAAGGGCGTGATCGACGGCGCGCTGCTGCCCTACGAGGTGGTGCCGTCGATCAAGGTGCATGAGGTAACGCGTTACGTCTCGGAGACCGATGCGAGGCAGCCGGGCTTGTACACCTCGGTGTTCATGATCGCGATGAACAAGGCGAAATACGACGCGCTGCCAGCGGACCTGAAAAAGATCGTCGACGCTAACAGCGGCATCGAACTTTCCGCCACCGCCGGTCGTCTCTACGATGAAGCCGCGCCGGTGTCGAAGAAAGCCGTGCTCGAACGCGGTAATGCGATCAACGTGATCCCGGCCGACGAACTTGAAAAATGGAAGACGGCCACCGACAGCATCGACGATGAATGGGTAGCCGAGGTCGGCAAGCGCGGTCACGACGGCAGGAAACTGATTGAAGCGGCCAAGGCCCTGATCGCCAAGTACAGTCGGAAATGATCGAGCGCCCCGCCCCGGACGCGCGGACGCGCGGCCTTGATCTTGCCGCGCGTATCCTGGCTCTGGCCGCTGGCGGCCTGCTCACCGGCCTGGCGGCGCTGGTCGTGGCGAGCATCGGCGGGCGTAGCTGTTGCGGTGCGCCGATTCCGGGTGACTATGAGCTGGTGCAGGCCATCGTTGCCATCAGCGTTTCCCTCTGTCTGCCCTGGTGCCAGTTGCATCGCGGCAACATTGCCGTCGATTTTTTTACCGCTGGCTTGACGCCGCGCAGTCAGATCCGTCTCGATGGCATCGGCAGCCTGCTGCTCGGGCTGATGATGGCCGTTGTCGCCTGGCGCACCGCTGTCGGCGCCGCCGACATGCGGGCAGCGGGCGAAACCAGCATGATTCTCGGCCTGCCAGTCTGGCTCGGCTACGCCGCCATGGTGCCGGGACTGGCGCTGACCGCGCTGGCCGGCTTCCATGTCGGCGTAGACGACTTGCGCCGCAGCTATCGCTGGCCGGGTTGAGCGAGTAGTGGAGTGAGTGGCGGAATGAGTCTGGCCCTCGGCCTCTTCGGCGCCATGCTGACGCTGATGGCGTTGCGCGTGCCCATCGCCGTCGCCATGGCCCTGCCGGGCGCTATCGGCTATGTCCTGCTGGCGGGCGACGCCACGCTGTTCAACATGCTCAAGGGCATGGCCTACGCGCGTTTTTCCAACTACGACCTGTCCGTCATCCCGCTGTTCCTGCTGATGGGTAATTTTGCCAGCCAGGGCGGGCTGAGTCGCGACCTGTTCCGCGCCGCCAACGCCCTCATTGGACACTGGCGCGGCGGTATGGCGATGGCCGCTGTGCTGGCCTGCGCCGCCTTCGGCGCTATCTGCGGCTCCTCGGTGGCGACGGCGGCGACGGTGGCGCAGGTGGCCTTGCCCGAGATGCGCCGCTTCGGCTATTCCGGCCGACTCGCCACCGCCACGCTGGCCGCTGGCGGCACTCTGGGCATCCTCATTCCGCCTTCGGTGGTGCTGGTGGTCTATGCCATCCTCACCGAACAGAATATCGCGCGGCTGTTCGCCGCCGCTTTCGTCCCGGGCCTCATCGCCGCCGCCGGCTATCTGGTGGTGATCGCCATCTACGCTCGTCGGCATCCCGAGCACGCCCCGGCGCAGCCGGCGCAATCATTCGGTCAGCGCGGGCGGCAACTGCTCGCTGTCTGGCCGGTGCTGGCAATTTTCCTGCTGGTTTTTGGCGGCATTTACGGCGGGTTGTTCACCCCGACCGAGGGTGCGGCGGTGGGCGCGGTCGCTACCTTCGCCGTCGCGCTGGCCCGGCGCGAACTCGATGGCGCGGCGATCCAGCGCGCTTTCCTCGCCACCGCCGAAACCACCGCGATGATCTTCATGATCTTCCTCGGCGCCGACATGCTCAACGCCACGCTGGCGCTGTCGCAAGCTCCGGCGCAACTGGCGCAGATGGTGGCCGGGCTCAACGTGCCAGCCCTGTGGGTGGTGGCGGCGATCCTGCTGTTCTATGTACTGCTGGGCGCGGTGATGGACGAGTTGTCCATGATCGTGCTGACCATCCCCGTGCTATTTCCCGTGGTCATGGGGCTCGACCTGTTCGGCCTCGGCGCAACCGACAAGGCCGTCTGGTTCGGTATCCTGACGCTGATGGTGGTCGAGGTCGGTCTGATCGCGCCGCCGGTGGGGCTCAACGTCTACGTGATCCACAGCCTGGCCAAGGACGTGCCGATGGCGGAAACCTATCGCGGCATCATGCCTTTCCTGCTCTCCGACGCCTTGCGCATCCTGCTGCTGCTATTTGTGCCCGCGATCAGCCTTTACCTGACGCGATTTATTTGAGGTGGTCGCGGAATTTAATCGGCGGGGAGCCCGAGAGCGTGGCCGGGTATCGATCGCTGCAAAAAGTCGGCGCTAGCGGTACGGCAGCAACGCCCCGATCTTGGTTTCCTTGATCGCAGCAAAGTCGAAATCCTGCAACACCTCGCGTGCAGCGAAGTAACGGGCGAGTAGTGGCGTTATTTCCTCATGCACAGGCTATCCCTGCTTGCTCCCGGAGCAGATTTCCGACGCGGTGCGTCGGAATTCGGATGTCCTTCAGTATTTCCCCTCAACACAATTGCCGGCATCGGGTGACTCTTGACGCAGGGGCAACTCAGCCCGAACCTTTCCTGGACGCATTACCGCCGATTGCCGCGGGTCAGACGCCACGAAGC
>JAIFMO010000217.1 GCA_020048435.1 Sulfuritalea sp. | reverse complement strand
GGAGCGAGGTTCTTTACTGAACAAACAGGAGAAACTCCCCTTCCGGAAATGAAAGCGCCTCCAAGTTTCAGGAGGCGCTTTTTATTGGTGGGCCCGGTCAGACTTGAACTGACGACCAAAGGATTATGAGTCCTCTGCTCTAACCAACTGAGCTACAGGCCCTCAAATCGGGCATGGCATACCGTGCCCGATTTGCTTTGAAACTTACTCTGCGCCATCGAGAAAATGGCGCAGTTTTTCCGAACGTGAGGGATGGCGCAGCTTACGCAGTGCCTTGGCCTCGATCTGGCGAATGCGCTCGCGTGTCACATCGAACTGCTTGCCGACTTCTTCCAGCGTGTGGTCGGTGTTCATCTCGATGCCAAAGCGCATGCGCAGCACCTTGGCTTCACGCGGGGTGAGTGAATCGAGAATTTCCTTGACCACGTCGCGGCGACTGGAATCGATGGCCGCCTCGACCGGGGCAAGCGTGCCCTGATCCTCGATAAAGTCGCCGAGGTGAGAGTCATCGTCGTCGCCGATGGGGGTTTCCATCGAAATCGGTTCCTTGGAAATCTTGAGAATCTTGCGGATCTTGTCCTCGGGAATTTCCATCTTGATGGCCAGCGTTGCAGGATCGGGCTCTGCCCCGGTTTCCTGGAGAATCTGGCGGCTGATGCGGTTCATCTTGTTGATGGTTTCGATCATGTGCACCGGGATGCGGATGGTGCGCGCCTGATCGGCGATGGAGCGGGTGATGGCCTGGCGGATCCACCACGTCGCATAGGTCGAGAACTTGTAGCCGCGACGATATTCAAACTTGTCCACTGCCTTCATCAAGCCGATATTGCCTTCCTGGATCAGATCGAGGAATTGCAGGCCGCGGTTGGTGTATTTCTTGGCAATCGAAATGACCAAACGCAGGTTGGCCTCGGTCATCTCGCGCTTGGCGCGACGGGCCTTGGCTTCACCCGTCGACATCTGCTTGTTGATGTCCTTGATTTCCTTGAGTGGAATACCCATGCGGTCTTGCAAGGCGATAAGCTTCTGCTGCTCCTCGATGATGGCCGGCGCGGCGCGCATCAGCAGTGCGGCGTAGGGCTTGCCCGACTGTACCTCGTGCTTGAGCCATTCGAGGTTGATCTCGTTGCCTGGGAACTGCTTGATGAAATGCTGTCGCGGCATGTGCGCCTTGTCGACGCACAGATGCAGGATCTTGCGCTCGTGCGAGCGCACTTGCTCGACGGCGTGACGCACCGAGTCGCAAAGTTTTTCGATGGAACGCGCGGTGAAGCGGATGTTGATGAGTTCGTCCGAGATCTGTTTCTGCACGCGCAAATAGGTCTTGTCTTGCGAACCCTTGCGGCTCAAAGCAGATTGCAATTTTCCATAGTGATGGTGGATGGCGGAAAAACGCTCGAGTGCATCCTGCTTGAGTTGCAGCAGCGAGGCCGACACGGCGGCGCTGCCGTCGTCATCTTCGTCTTCCTCCTCTTCGACATCAAGTTCCTCGACCTCGGCCATGGTTTCAAGATCGGCCGCGATAGCGTTGGGATCGATCAGTCCATCGATCAGTTCGTCTACGCGCATCTCGTCGCGAGCAACCTTACCGGCGAGTTCGAGCATTTCGGCGATGGTGGTCGGGCAGGCGGAAATCGCCATGACCATGTGCTTGAGTCCGTCCTCGATGCGCTTGGCGATTTCGATCTCGCCCTCGCGGGTAAGCAACTCTACCGAGCCCATTTCGCGCATGTACATGCGCACGGGATCGGTGGTGCGGCCAAACTCGGATTCGACGGAAGACAGCGCCTGTTCGGCCTCCTCCTCGACTTCCTGCTCGTCGACCTGGCCCTGGGGGGCCTCGTTGAGCAGCATTTCTTCCGCAGCGGGCGCCTCATCGAAGACCTGGATGCCCATGTCACTGAAGGTAGAGATGATCGACTCGATCTGCTCGGCGTCAACGAGGTCGTCGGGCAGGTGGTCGTTGATCTCGGCATAGGTCAGGAAGCCACGCTCCTTGCCCAGCGCAATCAGCGTCTTCAGGCGGGTACGCTTGGTTTCCAGGTCGAGCGGCAGGGCGGCGGCAGGGGCAATTTGTGCGGGAGCCCGGTCTTTGCCCCGCCCCTTTTTGCCGCGCACATCGGTGGCGACGGGAACTTGAGCGGCGGTAGTTGCGGCGGCCGGCGCCGCAACTGATGGAATTACAGGGGCTGGTGACGGTTTCTCCCCGCTTGTTGCCGGGTGAACCGCCGTCTTGGGTGGCGCTGTCTTGGCCGGCGAGGCCTTGGCAGCGACGGCTGGCTTTGTCGGCTGGCTAGGTTGCTTTGCCGCTGGCGTCGCGGGGTGGGCACTTTTCGGTGCTGGCACAGGTTTGGCTGCAGGCCTGGCTGTCGTGGCCTTGGGCGTGGTAGCGGGCTTGGCGGCCGGCTTGGCGGCCGTCTTCCCAACAGGTTCCATCTTCCTGGCGACCTCTTTCGGGGCGGCCTTGGCGTTGGACTGTTTGGCGGTGTCCTTCGGCATGTCTTTCCTCGGCATCAAGCGGCTCTTGGCCAGATTATTTTCCCGATATAAGCGTCCGCAATGCCCGGGGCAGTAACGGTTCGTATTTTTTCAGGAAAACGTTCAATTATACAGATAAATCATGTCACTTTCGAGGGCTGCGTTGCTCGTGACTTGGCTTGCAGCAGGTCGGCCAGGCGACGGCGACCTTCGCCGTCGAGCGTGCCGGCACGGGCGCTGGCGTTTAACTCGGTGATGTTCTGGGAAAGGCTGGCCTGATGTAGTCGCGTCAGCGCGTCGGCGAACACGGTTTCCAGCGCGCCTTCGTCCACGTCATCTCTTAGCGTTGTCACCATGCCAGCGATCATGGCCTCGTGGGGACTGCCCCGGAAGTATTCCAGTAGCAGACCCACGCCATCGACGGGAAGTTCCCCATGTTCGAAGGCGTCGGCGATGGCCCGCAGCGCCTGTCCTTCGGCGGTTTCGAGAGCAAGTCGATCCCACGGCAGGCGGCCGGCGCGTTCGGGCCGGCGCAGCACCAGTTCAAGCAGCTGATGTTCGATCGACTGCGGCGCGGGGCGACGCTGCATTTGCGCCGGTGCGTAGCGGGTACGGGCGAGGGGCTTGAGGCCGCACTGCGCTTCCAGTTCGGCTTGCGAGACCTGTGCCCGGACGGCGATTTCCCTGGCCAGTTGAATGCGCAGGATAGGTGCGGAGATGCGTTGCAGCAGCGGTTTGGCGTCGTTTACCAGCTTGGCGCGGCCCTCCGCCATACTCAGGTTGGATTGCCTGGACAGTTCGCGGATGAAAAATTCGGAGAGGCGCGTTGCGGTCCGCGTGTGATTGACAAAGGCTTCGCGGCCGTTCTCGCGAATGAATTCGTCGGGGTCCTGGTTGCCGGGCATCTGGAGAATTTCGACGCTCTTGCCATCCACCAGGTAGTCGAGGCTGACTTCCATGGCGCGCCAGGCCGCGCGGTCGCCGGCGCTGTCGCGGTCGAAGCAGAACACAACCCGATCGGCCTGCTTCAGTAATTTTTGCACGTTCATGCCGGTGGCGGCGGTGCCCAGCGTGGCCACCACGTTTTCGACACCGCTTTGCGCCAGGCCCACGACATCCATGTAACCCTCGACGACGATTACCGTGTCGCTTTCGTGAATCGCCTTGCGTGCTTGCGGCAGGCCGTAAAGTTCGCGGCCTTTTTCGAACAGCGGCGTCTCTGGCGAATTGAGGTATTTGGGACCCGGTGCAGTGCCCGTTGAAGCACCGTCGGCGGCCTCCTTCACGTCAGCGATGGTGCGGCCGCCGAAACCGATCACGTTGCCGCGTTGGTCGAGGATAGGAAACATGACGCGATCACGGAACCGGTCGTAGCGCCGTCCCTGTTCGTTCTCGATCACCAGGCCGCACTCGACCAGCGCCGCGTCCCGATAGTCCGGGAAAACCTGCTCCAGTGCCTGCCACTCGTCGGGAGCGTAGCCGAGGCCGAAACGTGCGGCGATTTCACCGCTAAGACCACGTTTTTTGAGGTAGTCGATAGCCTTGGGGCTGGCCTTGAGCTGGTCGCGGTAGAACTTCATGGCGCGTGCCATCAATTCGGTTAGTGGCGCTTTCTTGGCCCGCTCAACCTGCGCGTGCGCCGCCTCGCGCGGCACCGGCATGCCGGCCGACTGGGCAAGTTCTTCGACGGCATCAATAAAGCCAAGCCCGGCATACTGCATGACGAAGCCGATGGCGCTGCCGTGCGCGCCGCAGCCGAAGCAGTGGTAGAACTGCTTGGACGGACTAACCGTGAAGGAGGGCGTTTTTTCGGCGTGGAAAGGGCAGCAAGCCTGGTAGTTGGCGCCGGCCTTCTTGAGCTGGATGTAACGTTCCACCACGTCGACGATGTCGACGCGGGCGAGCAGTTCCTGGATGAACGACTCGGGAATCACGGTGTGATCCGGCGGCCTCCCGCGGTCAACCGAGCCTGGCCTTGACCAGTTTGGATACTTCGCCCATGTCGGCGCGGCCGGCGATTTGCGGCTTGATCAGCGCCATCGCCTTGCCCATGTCGGCCGGTGTTTTTGCGCCGGAATCGGCCACGGCCTGGGCGACGATAGCCTCGACCTCGTCCGCACTCATGGCTTGCGGCATATAGGCCCGGAGCACCTCGACCTCGAATTTCTCGGCGTCGGCCAGGTCCTGGCGCTTGGCGGCCTCGTACTGGGTAATCGAATCCTTGCGCTGCTTGAGCATCTTTTCGATCACGGCGACGATGGCGGCATCGTCGAGTTCAATACGCTCATCGACTTCCCGCTGCTTCATGGCCGCCATCAGCAGGCGAATCGCCCCCAGCCGGGCGCTGTCCCGGGCTTTCATCGCGACCTTCATGTCTTCGTTGATGCGAATTTTCAGCGACATGGCACTATCCTCATGGCAGCTACTCATGGAAGCAACGGAAACGACAAAACCGCCCGAAGGCGGTTCCATCGGCATTCGACAGCTAAAACGCTCTAGTAGAGCTTCTGCGGCAACTGCTGGCTGCGAATGCGCTTGTGATGGCGCTTCACGGCGGCGGCCAGCTTGCGCTTGCGCTCGGAAGTGGGCTTCTCGTAAAACTCACGCGAACGCAGTTCGGTTAGCGTGCCTGCTTTTTCGATGGTGCGCTTGAAGCGGCGAATGGCGACTTCGAACGGTTCATTTTCCTTGACGCGGATACCCGGCATTGCGAAATTCCCTAACTGGTTGATGCGGAAAGCCGGCGATTCTAACCATTTCTTCGGGCTTGTCAAAGTAAAATTCTCCGATGATTACCCTTGGCATCGAGTCCTCCTGCGACGAAACCGGCCTTGCGCTCTACGACACCGAGCGGGGATTGCTTGCGCACACCGTCCATTCGCAGGTGGCGATGCACGAGGAATACGGCGGCGTGGTGCCGGAACTGGCCTCCCGCGACCATATCCGCCGGCTGATTCCGCTCTTGCGCGGCGTGCTGGATGAGGCTGGCGTGGACAAGGTCGCCATCGACGCCATCGCCTACACCGCCGGGCCGGGCCTGGCCGGGGCGCTGCTGGTGGGCGCCAGCTTCGCCGAAGCGCTGGCGCTGGCGCTGGGTGTGCCGGCGCTGCCGGTGCACCACCTCGAAGGCCATCTGCTGTCGCCGCTGCTGTCGAAAAATCCGCCGGCGTTTCCCTTTGTGGCCTTGCTGGTATCGGGTGGCCATACGCAGCTGATGCGCGTGACGAAAGTAGGTGCTTACCAATTGCTTGGTGAATCGCTCGACGATGCCGCCGGCGAAGCCTTCGACAAGACCGCCAAGCTGCTCGGCCTTGGTTATCCTGGCGGGCCGGCGCTGGCCGCGCTGGCCGAATCTGGGGCCACCAATGGAAAAACGGGTCGCTTCAAACTGCCGCGACCAATGCTGCACAGCGGCGACCTGATGTTCAGTTTCTCCGGCCTCAAGACCGCCGTGCTCACTGCCGTGCGCGAGCGGGACTTGTCCGCTACCGAACGCATCGAACTCGCGGTGGAATTCCAGGAGGCGGTGAGCGATGTTCTGGTCACCAAGGCCATCGCGGCGTGCCGCCAGAACCAGTTGACCACGCTGGTCGTGGCCGGTGGTGTGGGCGCCAACCGCCGCCTGCGCCAGCGGCTCGACGAGGCGGCTGCCCGTCATGGCATTGCCGTCTTCTACCCCGAACTGGCGTTATGCACGGATAACGGGGCGATGATTGCCTTCTGTGGCGCGCAACGCTTGCTCCAGGGAGGGCGATCGGTGACGGCCGGTGCGTTTGTGGTGCGCCCGCGCTGGCCGCTGAGCGAAGTGACGGGCCTCGGTTAATCAAGCGTGGGGAGTAATTATGCTATCTCCCCCGGGAGGGATAGCCTTGGGGCTGGCGGGCTACTTCTTGCCGATACGGCTTTCGGTGCCGGCGAGCAGGCGTTTGATGTTCTCCTGATGGCGCCATACGAGCAGCAGCGACATGGCCGCAATGGGTAGCACCATGGGCATGGGCAGCGCGCTGTCGGCACGACCGGAAAGCCACCAGGCCGCGAATGGCGCCACGGCGGCGGCGACCAGCGCGGCGAGCGAGGAACGGCGCGTGACCAGGGCAACGAACAGCCAGGTAGCCGTAGCGATCAGCGCCAGCGCCCAGTGAAAGCCGAGCAGCACGCCGACAGCGGTGGCCACGCCCTTGCCGCCCTTGAAGCCGAGGAAGAGCGGAAAGACATGACCGAGAAAGGCGGCGAGGCCGGTCGCCGCGATTGCCGTGTCGCTAGCGCCGACTTTTTGGGCCAGCCACATGGCGAACCAGCCCTTGGCCGCGTCGCCGAGCAGGGTCAGCACGGCGGCGGCCTTGTTGCCGCTGCGCAGCACGTTGGTAGCGCCCGGATTCTTTGAACCGAAGGTACGGGGATCGGCGATGCCGAAGGCCCTGGAAACGATCACTGCGAAAGGCAGTGAGCCTAGTAAGTAGCCAAATACGGCAAAGGCGATCAAGGAAATGGGCGCGTTCATTGCAGAGTCCCTAGAATGCACAAAATTGTAATCGACCCGAAATCATGGACTTCATTTTTATCGACGACATGCGCGTCGAGGCCCACGTTGGCATTTACCCGCGCGAGCGTGCCGCCCGGCAGGCGCTGGAAATATCGCTGACCTTCGGTGTACCCGACGAGGCGGCGCGCGACGACGACATCGCCAAGACCATCGACTACGCCGAAGTGATCGCCCGCATTCGTACGGAATTGGCCGCCCGTCATTTCAACCTGCTCGAAACCTTGGGCGAATATGTAATCGGCCTGATGCTCGACGAGTTCCGCGCGCCCTGGGTGAAGATTTCCATCGCCAAGATCGGCGTCGCCAAGGGTGTGCGCCGCGTCGGCGTGCAGATCGAACGCTCGCGGACCTGAACGCGCGCGGCGCGCGGCTTCAGGGTGCTGTCAGGGCGCCGGATGCGTCCTGACCTCGCGGCAAATGGCGATTTCCTCGTCGCTCATTGCCGGTTTGATCACGCAGCGGCCTGCCCATGCGGTTTGCTTGGCCTTGCGTTCCTTTTCCCGTTCCAGGGCCGCTAGTCGGCGCGCTTCTTTTTTCTCGGCCGCTTTGGCCTTCTCTTCCTCGCTGGCGGCGAGGTCGATCAGCTTCTGTTTTTCCGCGTCCTCTTTAGCCTGCTTGGCCTGCATTGTCCTGCGCTCTTCCGCAGCCGCGTCGGCCTTGTGTTCGTCATCCTTGATCTTGGCCGTATCGGACGAAGAACTCTGCGACAGTTTGCCGCCATCCTCTTTGGTGTCCTCCTTGGCAAGGGCGTTGCCGCCGAGCGCCAGGGAAGTCGATACCATGACGATTGCCAATAGTGCCGCCTGCTTCATTTTTCAGTCCTCCAGTGCGACTTCAACAATTTTCGGCATCAGCACGCGCAAGATGTCATGCGGATGCACGCCGACCAGGTAGCCCCGCCGGCCGCCATTGATGTAAACCAGCGACAGGTCGAGAATTGATTTTTCCATGCAAACCGGCAACAGCTTCTTCGTGCCGAAAGGCGAGGTGCCGCCAACCATGTAGCCTGTGTGGCGCTGCGCCACATCCGGCGCGCAGGGCACGATCTTCTTCACGCCGAATTGACGCGCCAGTTCCTTGGTGCTCACCTTGCGGTCGCCGTGCATCAGCACCACCAGCGGTTTCGCGCTTTCGTCTTCCATCACCAGCGTCTTGACGACGCTATGTTCGGGCACATTGAGCTCGCGCGCGGACACGCTGGTACCACCGTGTTCCTCGTAGTCGTAGAGGTGATTCGAATGCGCGATATGGTGCTTGTGCAGAAACTGCGTCGCAGGTGTTTCGGGGGCGTGGGCTTCTTGTTTCATGAGTTTCATTCTACCCGCGCGGATGATGTTGCTGGTGTAGCTGCTTGAGTCGTTCGCGGGCGACGTGGGTATACACCTGCGTGGTGGAAATGTCGGCGTGGCCAAGCAACATCTGCACCGCGCGCAGGTCGGCGCCGTGATTGAGCAGGTGGGTGGCGAAGGCGTGACGCAGCACATGCGGCGAAATTTTCTCGCGCGCGATGCCGGCGGTGAGCGCATGTTTCTTGATCAGCGTCCATGCCATCTGCCGCGTCATGCCGGCGCCGCGCGCGGTGACGAAAACCTCGTCGCAACGCTTGCCCTTGAGTATCTGCGCGCGCGCTGCCGCGAAATAACGTTGCAGCCAGTCGGCGGCCACTTCGCCCAGCGGCACCAGTCTTTCCTTCGCCCCCTTGCCCAGCGTGCGCACCACGCCATCCTGCAAGCTGATTTCGAAGAGCCTGAGGCCGATCAGTTCGGAGACGCGCAGCCCCGTGGCGTAGAGCAGTTCCAGCAGCGCCCGGTCGCGCAGGCCCAGCGGACGGGCGACATCCGGCGCGGCCAGCAGCGCCTCGACCTGGGCCTCGGAGAGCGTCTTCGGGAAACGCTCCGCCCGCAGCGGTCGTTCAATGTTGAGCAGCGGATCGGCCTGGATGCGGCCGCGCTCGATCAGCCAGCCATAGAAGCGGCGCAGCGCCGAATGCAGCCGCCGCTGGCTGGCGGGCTTGATGCGTTCGGGGCGGGTGTGCAGGTGCGCGAGGTAGGCGTTGATTGACGCTTCATTCGCGACGATGATCGATTCGCCACGTTCGGCAAGCCAGGCCGCGAACAGGGCAAGATCGGAGCGGTAGGCGGCCAGGGTGTTTTTCGCCAGCCCGTCGGCCAGCCACAGGGCATCGACGAACTCGTCGAAAATCGCGTCGGGCAACGTTACCCGTGATACCGGGGTTACCGGTCTTACGTTAGCGGCTTTCATGTTGCAACAGCCAGCGTTTGACGTCGAGCAGGAAGCCACCACGCGCGCGGGCAAAACCGCCAAGTCCACCTTTTGCGCCCGACGTGTCATTTTCACCACGGGCCCCGATAACGCGATGGCAGGGGATGATCACGGGGAACGGGTTGGCGCCGCAGGCGCCACCGACCGCGCGCGGCGCGCTGTCCAGTGTGCAGGCGATTTCGCCGTAACTGCGCGTCTCGCCGCGTGGAATCCTGGCGATCTGATGCCAGACGCGACGCTGGAATTCGGTGCCGGCGGGCGCCAGCGGCAGATCGAAGACGAAATCGGCATCCTCCAGCCAGCAGCGCAATTGACGCACGGTCTCGCTGGCCAGCGGCGTGTTTGCCTCGACGGCGGCGCACGGGTCGAGAAATTCGATTTCGATGACCGCATCCGCGTCGCAACGGATACCCAGCGAAAAAGTCGGCGCTAGCAGCACGGCGGCATGGGGCGATTCGACCACTTTCCGGCGCTCGGCGGGCACTTCAAAAACACTCCGCCTCGACATTCATGATCTACGCGGCCCCCGGCCCCCGAGCTTTGCGAACAGAACTCGTGCGGCGAACCGATTCGCGATGGAATCCGGCTGCTGCTTTTGCCGCATCAGCCGCGCACTTCGCCATTGCCGAGCACGATCCACTTCTGTGAAGTCAGACCGTCGAGGCCGACCGGGCCGCGGGCGTGGAACTTGTCGGTGGAGATGCCGATCTCGGCGCCGAGACCGTACTCGAAGCCATCGGCGAAGCGGGTCGAGGCGTTGACCATCACCGAACTGGAATCGACCTCGCGCAGGAAACGCAGGGCGTGGGTGTAATTCTCTGTGACGATGGACTCGGTATGCGCCGACGAATACTTGTTGATGTGCTCGATGGCTTCGTCGACATCGGCGACGATCTTGACCGAGATGATCGCGGCCAGATACTCGGTGTAGTAATCCGCGTCGGTTGCGGGTTTTGCGCCGGATACCAGCCCCAGCGTTTCGGCGCAGCCGCGAATCTCGACGCCCTTGGCCGCCAGCATCGCGCATAAAGTCGGCGCTAGCGATACGGCAACGGCGCGGGCAATGAGCAGGGATTCGGCCGTGTTGCAGGTGCCGAGCCGCTGGGTCTTGGCGTTTTCGAGGATATTGAGCGCCTTGGCGGGCTCGGCCGCGTCGTCGATGTAGACATGGCAATTGCCGTCGAGGTGCTTGATCACCGGCACCCGCGCTTCCTTGCTGATGCG
>JAIFMO010000088.1 GCA_020048435.1 Sulfuritalea sp. | reverse complement strand
AAGGTCGTGCGCATCTGGATAGCCCCATGGGAAGACACGGATGGGGATCTGCACGACCAGTCCTATCTGTACGTGGTCGCCAATTCAGGGCACTGGGCAATAGAACATAATCAGCGACAAATTGTTGATCGTTATCGTCCGACCTTCCTGAAGCCAGGCTCCACAGGGAAAACCCCGCAGAAGCCGTCTCCACAGACACAACGCCCGGTGCCCCAAGTGGGCGGGCCAACGCTTCCGGGCAATCAGGCCATTGCTCCGACGGGTACTGATGCATTCTCGGGAGACCGCGAGTGAGCTTTCTTGAAGCCGTCAAATCGGTCTTCTATGGCGAGCGATTCGAGCCTGCCGATGCGGTGCAGCGCAACCTGCTGGAACGTATCGCTACGCTGCCCAGGCTTACCGGCATCCTTCCCTATCTGGGCTGGATGGAAGATGAGGGCCTGTATGTACTCGATCAAGGCGCTTTTGGCGATAAATCCGGACTCTCGATGGGATTTTGCATCGAGACGGTGCCGCAAACGGGATCCAACGAGGAAATGGAACGCGTGCTGGCGAGCCTGTTCATGTCATGTCCTGCAGGTACCGGTATTCAGATCTCCCTGTATGCCAGCCCGCACATCCTGCCTTCCCTCAAAGAGCAGGCCAACATGCTGCCCGAGGACGATTTTCGCTCTGGAGAAGGAGAGTCAAGCCGGAATCAGAACATCTATCGAGTTCTCGGTCGGCGCCGCATCGACCACTATCTGAAGGGAGCGGGCAAGTCGCTCTTCTCTCATCACGTCTATCTGCTGCGCGACTACCGCTGTGTCATTGCCATCACGATGCCACTGGATCCGGAAAGTCCGGCCGACGTGGAGGAGGCGATTCGGATCAAGGAAAGTACGCACGCCACCTTACGATCGGCCCATATGCCTGGATGGGATTGGGGACCGGAAAACCTGCTGAACTATGTGGCGGATTTCTTCGATCACGAGCGGGTGCTGGGCCAACCGGAAGAGCGGCATATTGAGTACGACAGTTCGTACCGGAAGGAGGGGGGTGCTGAAACCGCGATGCAGTGCTTTTCGGTACGCCAGTATCCGAAGTATTACCGGCTGGGCAACATGGGCTCCCTGATCGGCGATTACTACCAGATGGCGCTGGCGATTCCGTGCCCTTTCCTCATCACCATGGGCGCCATTCTGCTGGATTACGAATCCGCCAGGAGCAAAGCGTTGATCAAGGCGGCACGGGCGACACAGGCAGCCGGATCCTACATGTCGCATTTTCAGCCGGATCTACAGGATCGCAAGCGTGATTGGGACATGGTGCTGCGCGCCTTTGACAACGGCCGCAACGTCGTCCAGATGTACCACCAGATTGTTCTACTTTCGCGGATCGAGGACGTATCCCGTACCGAACATGCCGTCCGCGCAGTCTGGCGGGCCAGAGGATTTGATCTGGCCAAGGATGTCTATCTGCAGCACCAGGCCTTTGTGGCATCCATGCCATGCACACTCAGCCCGGCGCTGCAAAAGGATTTGCAGTTGTTTGGGCGTGCGGGTACCAAGACAGCGGATAACGCGGTCATGACGTCACCTCTGATCGCCGAATGGAAGGGAACGGCGACCCCCGTGATGACTCTGTTCGGTCGCAGGGGCCAGATCATGACCTTCGATCTGTTTGACAACACCGGCGGCAACTACAACTTTGCCGTGGCGGCACTTTCCGGCTCCGGCAAATCGGTCTTCGTCAACGAAATGGCCTTCCGCTATCTCGGAACCGGGACCAAGGTCTGGATCATCGATGTGGGGCGGTCCTACCGGAATCTGTCCGAGCTGCTGGATGGCGAATTCATCGAGTTCTCCGATGAGAGGAGCAACACGATATGTCTCAACCCATTCTCCATGGTCGTGGATATCAATAACGACATGGAAATGCTGCTTCCCTTGATTGCGCAAATGGCCAGTCCTCGAGGTCCGCTCGATAACTACGCCTACTCGGCGTTGGCGGCCGCCATCAAGCGGGTCTGGGACCAGAAGGAAAAGGCGGCGACGATCACCGATGTCTATGACTTGCTGCGCACCGGTCGACTCAGTGAGGAGGGGGAAACCGAACGGGACCTTTCACGATTGGCGACTTCTCTGGAGCCCTATACCAAGTACGGCATCTATGCGAGCTACTTTGAGGGCGAGGCCAATATCGAATTCCGCAAGAACCTGGTTGTGCTGGAACTGGAAGAGCTCAAGGCCAAGAAGGATCTGCAGGCCGTGGTGATGCAGTTGATGATGTATCGCATTACTCAGGAAATGTACCTAGACCGATCCAAGCGCAAGCTGGTCATCATCGACGAGGCCTGGGATCTCATGGGCAGTGGGTCGAGCGCGAACTTTATCGAGGCTGGCTACCGGCGTGCACGGAAGTATGGTGGTGCATTCGGGACCATCACGCAGTCGGTCGACGACTATTACAAAAACGAGGCCACACGGGCAGCCATTACCAATGCCGACTGGTTGTTTCTGCTGCGGCAAAAGCCGGAAAGTATCGATCGGCTTGGTAAAGAGGGAAAGCTTCACGTCGATGAATGGATGAAGCGCCAGCTGTCATCGGTCAGCACCGAACACGGCCATTACTCGGAGATCTTTGTTCATGGCCCGATGGGCTCAGGGGTAGGGCGGTTGATTCTCGATCCGTTCTCGATGCTGCTGTATTCCACCCGTGCCGAGGATTACCAGGCGATCAAGACGCTGGCTGACCAGGGGATGTCAGTTATTGAGGCAATCGGAACCATCCTGAAGCAAAGAGGCATGCATTGAGAGCGCACATCATTACCTGGGCTGTTTCCGTATTGTCTGCGGCAATGCTGGCCTGGGCGTGGCTTTACACGCATCCTGCTCCGCGAATTATTCGCGTGGACGTGGGTGAAATGTTTGATGAGCAGAAGAAGCGTCTGGCCGAGAAGATCACCCCCGGCATGTCTGAACAAGAGCAGAAAGCGCTTTTCCAATCGGCTGGCGAGTATGCGAGCAAGGTGGAGGCCGCTTTGACAACGCTATCGAAGGAGTGCGGGTGTGCCGTCATGAATTCGGCGGCGATTCTGCGGCTGCCAGAAGCCAACGCGACCGGGATTCCCGATATGACGCTCAGACTTCGCGAACTGGTTGGTCAGTCCGGATGATGAATCGGGTAATCCTGTCGGGGTTGCTGATCACGATGCCACTTGGCACCGCATTGGCAAGTCCAACGGCAACTGCCGGACTCGACTACCCGACTGCATGGCTATGCGACCAATCCAAGTTCAACTGGTATTGCGATGTTGACCCCGAGCAGCAATCAAGCAGGCCGAAAACGCGTGAAGAGGAGGCTGTTGAGCGTCTGGAGGCATGGCAAAAGGATCTCAAGGCAAAGCGCGCTCTTTCAATCTTGGAGCCGACTCCGGAAAACGTGAAAGCCTACATTGAAGCCCAGGAACTGCTTACGCAAACAGCCTCGGTGTATTCGGATGTCTGGCGGCGCGTCGTCTGGCAGAACCCGGATCTGAATTATGAGCTGAAGCGGCCGGCGAACAATGCCGCCATCGCGACCTACACCAGTACCCGCAAGTCGGAAGAAAGAAGGACTCTGGATGAAGTCACCAGGGAATGGGGCATTTTCTTTTTCTTTCGCTCGGACTGCACTTATTGCCACAGGCTTTCACCAACACTCAAGTTCCTGAGTGACACCTATGGCATCACCGTCTTTCCTGTCAGCGTGGATGGCGGGGTGTTGCCCGAATTCCCGAACCCGCAACGCGATAACGGCATGGTGCAGAAACTCGGTATTCGCCAGGTGCCCATGCTGGTTCTAGGCAACGTCAAGGACAAGCGACTCATACCGCTCAGTTCCGGGGTGATCTCGGCTCAGGATGTTATTGAACGGATCTACGTTCTCACAAGCACCAGCCCCGGGGAGTTGTACTGATGTTCCCTGTTGGGTTACAGGCGCCCGGCAGCTTTCAGCGCAGTTTCGATCGTTGTCAGTGGCAGCAGCAAGGATTGTGGAGTATCGAGGAGTGGCACTGCGCCATAGATCTCATACCAGGATGCGGCCCGTTCGTTCTTTGCATCAATCAACAGGGCGACTCCCCCTACTTGAGCGGCGGCCAGCAGGCAGCGCCGACCTGCAGTCAGCAACAGCTGGCCTCCAAGGCCTTGACCCTGAAGTTTCAGGTCTACGGCCAGCCGCCCCAGTCGGAAGACTGGCACGTCATATCGAGCGAGGCCTTTCTTCATCAAAGCGGGGGTACGTGCATAGTCAATCGAAGCCGGGCTGAGACTGTAGAAGCCCAAGACGCGTCGATCATCCTCTGTGGGTGTGGCGACGAAGGTCTTGGAGCCGCCTTTTTCGTGATTCTGGCGTGCGTTTCGCCGCAGAAACTCGTTCATGCCGGGGTCGCCGCAATCGAATTTGTCCCGGTCATGCAGCTTGGAAATTGGCGCTTCACGCCAATTCGGCAAGCTCATGCGCTCTTCGGCAGACGCCGTGCAGCTGCCAAGAGCCTGGCGTTGGGGGCAGAGGGATTCTCCAGTGCGTCAAGCACCCGGAAGCTGTCTCGCTCAGACAAGCGCAGACGCTCGGCACGATCAATGATCTTGCGTGCTGCATCCAGAGCATTCCGGAGGACAAAGTCGGTCATGTCGGTGTGCTCGATTGCCACCGCGCGCATCAGTATTGCTTTGTCAGCAGGACGGACGCGCAACGCGAGTCGGCTGTTGTCTTCAACGATGGATCGGGGCATGGGAGACTCCTGTCTTGTACGCATTCAAATTGTACTACTCAGGAAGTGAAATGCAACTATCGACAGATCCTGGCCTCCGGAGGCATCATGCTTAAAAAACGAATACTAGCCGGGATTCTGGCCATTACATTCAGTACCTCATCCATGGCCAGCATCCAGACCCAGATGCAGGGATGGTTCAACGAGATGGGTGCCTACGGCAATGTGACTGGCGCGCAGGTCATCAGCGGACAGACCGGAACGGTTTATACCGGTGGCAGCATGTACATGCGTACCCCGATCCGCAACTACCAGATGGCGTCGATTGCTCCACCTTCGATTCGCGCAGGCTGCGGTGGTATCGATCTGTTTGCCGGCTCCTTCTCGTTCATCAATTCGGAGCAGCTGACGGCGTTGCTGCGCAACATCGCAAACAACGCGGTGGGCTACGCTTTCATGATGGCGGTCAAGTCAGTTTCACCCGATCTGGCAGATCTGCTTCAGTATCTTCAGGATCAGGCATCGAAGATCAACAACATGAACATGAATTCATGCCAGATGGCCGAAGGCATCGTGACAGCCACGTTAGGGCCCATGCTCTCCGACAAGAAGGAACAAGCGAATGCCCAGGGAACCGGATCCCTGCTCTCGAACCTGTGGCCGGACAGTTTTCAGTCATTCGACAGTTGGCGTCAGGACAAAACCGCCAAGAAGCAGGCTCGCCAGCAGGCCGCAAATGCGGATGCAAACCTGAAAGAAATTCTCGAGCCGGGCAATGTCGTCTGGAAAGCCCTGCAAAAAACCGATACGCCCGATGAACTCAAGGAACTGATGATGAGCATGGTTGGGACGATCATCATCATCCCCCCGGGGGCTACCGGGAACGAAAACGGCGATAAACCGCTTTGGCGCTATGTCGGGCCGACAGGCATCAAATTCAGCGATTTTGTCGGCAACCCAGAAACGCAGACAAAGAATGATGTCACCTTGCTCAAATGCGGCACCGACTTCGACTGCATGAACCCTACCGCTGAACCCAATCAGTCGGTTTCTTCCTTGTCATGGCACGTTCGGCAGACCATGGAGAAGGCCACAACCAATATTCAGAACCGTCAAGGACAAAGTTTTAGCGGCATTGACTATGCCGTGTATATGAATTCCTCGATTCCCGTCTGGCGGCTGGCCAACGTCGCTGCCATGAGTCGTGGAGGACCGGTTCTGCTAACAAACAACTACTCCCAGACCGTTGCTGTGGAGCTTGCCTACAACTGGTTCACCGAGATGGTACGCACCTTACAGAAGGCGCTTTCAAACAACTCCGCAGCCCAGTCTCAGGACATCGTTCAGGCCAGTGCGAGTTTGAATGAGCAGATTGCAAGCGTTCGGCAACTGGCCGTCTCGGAATACATGGCGAAGTTTCAGCAGGCAGTGGCCATGGCCGAGTTGCAGAAAACCACGCAATGGCTGCACGAAACCATGCTGCGATCGATGCCTGTCGATGTACAGAAGTCGCTGCTCGCCTTCAATCGCTAGATTTTCCGCTGGGCAGCCAATGTATCGGGACAGGTGTCATCGGTGAACTTCGAGATCTACGCGTACTGGAACACGCTTGAGCTGGTCAACGTGTTCAATGCGATTGCCGCCATAACCGGCAGCGGTGATTTCAATGGCCTGTTGCGTACACTGGCCCTCGTGATGATCATCGGCTTGGTATTGGCGGTTCTGGCCGGGAAGAGCAAACAGGAAGATTTCTGGCGCTGGGTGATCATGTTGGCATTGATGCACGGCATGTTGCTGGTACCCAAGAGCAATGTGATGATCGTTGATCGCACCGGCACCAATCCGGCCCAGGTGGTGGCGAATGTCCCGATTGGACTCGCGGCATTGGCTCACGGAACGAGCAAGATCGGCGACTGGCTGACCACGGCGTTCGAGACGGTGTTTTCGTTGCCGGATGATGTGCAACTTCGCAAAACCGGAACGCTGTTCGGTCACCGGGTGATGCTTGAACGACTGGGAACTCAGTTTGCCAGCCCGGTACTGATGCGCAACCTCGACGAGTTCTATCGGGAATGCGTGATTCCGGATCTCGCTGCAGGCGCCATCAATCCTGACAACCTGGCCAAGACGGAGAACATCTGGCAGACCTTCGCCAATACCAATCCAGGCCTCCTGGTGACGATTGCCGATTACACGGATCCATCCGTGACATCTACGGTCAGCTGCCCCAATGCCTATGCAGCACTGACAACTCAAATCAATACCGACTCGAATGTGGTGCTGGGGCTCCGGGCCCAAGGCTTGTATCCTGAAATGTCGCTTGCAACCGCCAGGGCGTCATTGGCCAACGCACTGACCAGTACACAGCAGTTCTTTGCGCCATCGGCATCGGCTACGCCCGTACTCGACCAAATCAAGCAAGGGGCGATGTGCAACTACATCATCGATGCGCCGGCGCGAGTCGCCGCTCAAATGGGGGATGCTGCCCAGGTTCAGCAAGCCACGGCAACGGCGGCTGGGATTCGTAGTTACAAGGCCACCACCTCCACCGCCTATTCAGTCGCAATGAGCGGCATGCCGAAGTTCAGAAACGCCATCGAAATGATGGCCTATGCTGTATTTCCTATTGTTGTCATCATGATTGTTGTCGCAGGGCAGTATGCAGGGACCTTTCTGAAAGGCTATCTTGGGACTCTGTTGTGGGTTCAGCTTTGGCCACCGCTGTATGCGGTCATGAACTACATGATGAACATCAAGAGCAAGAGCGCCATCGGTTCGATGGTTGCCGCGAATTCCGATAGTTATCTATCTTGCAGTCTGACCAATTGGCTTGGATCGACGGCAATTGACGATATGAACGTGGCCGCTTATCTAACCTTGTCGATCCCTGTAATCGCCTGGGGACTTGTTCAAGGATCGCTTCACGCCGCCTCATCGGCAATTGCCTCGTCGACACAAGGCGCTGGCGCATCTGGGGGGCGCTTTCTCGACAACACAGTCAGAAGCGATCAGATAACTGCCGGACAGTACAACATGGCACCGACTGTGCGCACTGGAGCAACTGTCCGTACTGATGCCGGACAAAACGGTGTAAGCACAACCACGTTTGGTGATGGCACGATTGCGGCAGATGCATCAGCCATGCAGCACAAGATGAACCTCAAACTCAATACCGGATCGCGAATATCCGGCGCGCTTCAACACCAATCAGAGGTTGCTGAAACGGCGTCTGTGGGGAATGTCGTCACTGCAGCCTCAGCAACTGCAGCAGCGATTCAGCAGTCCGCCGATTTTGCGCGTATGCATTCAAAGGGTGATCAGGCTGGATCTCGCTCCGGCATTAGTGACCAATCAGGTTTCACACAGGCTGTGAGCCAGGCCCAAAAGAGCATCGATAGCTTTGCCAGCAAACATGGATTGGATCAATCCCAGTCAGCCAGGATCCTTGGTATGGCTGAAATTGCAGCACAGAATCCGAAAGCGCTTGATCTGGTTTCGCCGGTCAGCGTCAAAGCGGCGGCGCAGGTGGCTGGAACCTCGGAGGCGACCGCGAAGCAGTTGCTCGAAGCTGCGAAAACTCACGCCAAGGAGTCTGGATTTTCTGAATCAGTCGACAAGGTACGGCGTGCGTCACAGGAATCTTCGTTCAGTTCATCCGATGAATCGAGCAAACGCGCCATGGAGGGAGTTCGCGCGAACCTCGATCGATCCGAGCAGCACATGGATCAGGCCTCAGCAAGCCACCAGAAATCAGTCGCTTTGAAGGAAGCCGCATCGAGGGCACGCGAGAACTCGGGCGCATGGGAAACCGGAATGCTTCGGCAGTTCTCGGACTGGATGGGGAGCCAGCGTAACAATCAGGATCTTCTTGGTCGAAACTTCGATGCCGGAACCGTTGCCCAGATGGCCGAAAAGAATCCTGAGCTCCTGACGCCGTTCGTCGAGCGTTTCTTCAAGGAGCGTATTGAACCAAACCTGTCAACTGGCGTGGGCGAGGTCAAGACGGCAGGGGACGTGCAAGCCCTGTTCAATCAAGGCAAGGCGGGAATTCCCTCGGCTTGGGACGTTGCAGGAAGGGGCGGGGAGTGGCTTGGTCAGGTCAAAGGAGCAGCTGCTGGTGCCGGTGTTGATCCGAATATAGGTGTCACAAGCGATCTGCCTCATCAGGTTGCCGCTTCTCAAGCTCACGCTCAGCAGAACATTGTCGCCGGAAAGGCGGCGGTAGAAGGCCAAGGCCGGCCGCTTGAGCAGAAGGTTACGAATCAGACCGCTCCAGGTTCGCAGGCACTCCTTGGGCTGGCGGCAACGAATGCGGTTGGGCAGGTGATGCCTGACGGTGTGTCGCGATCAATGATGGAGAATCTCCCGGGCGTCAATACAAGCGTTGGAACGCCGGGATCGGCGGTTGCCGAAGCGGCGGCAGATCGAGCGCAGGCTGGTCAGTCGCGCGATCCTGTGCTGCAGACGGCCGTGCAAGGTGCTGGCAGGGTCAATGATGCCTTGGATAAAACGCTTGCGTATGGTGAATCGAAAGCCAGTGAAGTGCTGGGGGCGCAGCAGCCCTAAGCGTCGAGTATGCCGATACCTTCAGCGGGTGTGAGCGAGGTCAAGAAGGTGGGAAGGTCAGGTGATGTGCTGAGTGACACATGGGCACTCTGGGAATCAAAGGTAGGAAATCTCATCGGTACCCAGTCGAAGCCCGGACTACCTGCGTCAGGGGAGAGCAGTGCATCTGGAGCGAAATCGAGTGGCAGCGGTGAAACTCCGCCACCCAGCAGTCGCTAGATGCTCAAGAATTATTACCGGGCCAAAGGGTGTTGCTGGGGTTGGAGAGATCATCGGAGGGGAACAGGCCGCTGTTGTTCGTGGGCCCCATCACCATTTGAGGATGTTGCCGCGCTACCCTGACAGATAAGGCTGAAGACTCTTCACCCGCAAACATTCTCATGGGCATGAGCTTGATGACCATCACGACGAACGGCGTTAGGAGGCAAACAATCAACCCAAGTTTCCCCGATTCCCTGTCTCCGGATATTAGCGATTCCGGGAAGAGTACCGTGAGTGCAAAAAGGAAAACGGAAAGCGCCAACTTATTAAACCCGCAGGAAATCTCGTTCCTGGCAAAGCTGCCCAATGACAGAAGCCCAAATCTGATGGCAAAAAAGGCAAGTAAGAGGTTCCCGAAGACCGCGAGCCAGAAGAGGATGTAATCCATATTGTTGTCGATTTGAAGTATCCTGATGCGTAGTTACACAGTAATCACGTGATGCGGGTTTGTCAACCGGGGTGATGGTCATGGTGGCTATGGCGATAGTTGCTGGTCACGTCACCATCCTGCAGACAAGTGATTGCGATACTTTCAGGATGCGCCATGAAATTACGTCGTATAGGCAACTCGCTTGGGACAACGTTCGGCAAAGCGTTGCTGGATCGGGCGGGATTCAAAGAAGATGACCAACTGGATATCCAGGCAGTTCCGGGTGAGATACGGATTCGGAGGGCAAGTAATCGGCTGGTGGTTGAGCTGACTCAGTCTGAAGCCAACGCCTTGGCAGAGGGCAATACGAAATCACGTGCATGGAAATCTGCCATGGAAAAAGTGAGGATGAAGGCAAGGGTTCAATAAATACGTATGGATACGCTTTCAGTAATGACAAACCCTGTGGCGGATGACGCCTTTGTTACCCGATGGAAGTGGCGAAGGGATAATGCCAGTATCCCTTCACTTGGCGGGGCCGTCACCGTCAAGCTCAGTTCCAGACACGCTGCGGATCAGATCATTCTTGCCGAGCTGGGGGCAATACACCATCTCCTCTGTGTGGCTGAGGTTCAAGGGGCTAACCGACTGGGGAATGGGCTCGCTATCGAGGTCTCGTGTGGCGCCATCAAAAAAGCCGTGGCGAAGGGGGCTTTGAAAAAAGATGATGCAGGCCGCACGGATAAGTTGCATGTGGCCCAATTCTCCCAATTCCTTGCCACCAAGTATTTTGAAGCCAGCATTTTGGTCGTTGCGCCCAGCAGGCAGGGATTCGACGAGCCGAGGATTATCCAGAACTACGAGAGTGAGCTGGACATCCCTCCCATGGCGTTCATACCCAACGAGGCTGGCAATATCGTAGTGAGCCGCCATGCACTCAATCGTTTCGTGGAGCGATTCGCGGCAGCCGATCAAATCAAGGCCGGCATGGCGTTATCGGAAGTTCCGGATCATAAATGGACGCGGGCATGGCGCATTCTCGAAACGATCATTCCGCAATCCAAGCGGATCGATATTCCTGGAACCGAATGGCAGCGAATTGTCAGGAAATATGGTGAAGACACCCTGGCGATCCACCACCCGGATTCCATGAACGTGTTTATCGTCAAGCGGGAATGGTTCGGATTGGTGATGGTGACAGCGCTTCGCGATTCGGAATACAACCGGATTGTTCCGAAACTACCCAAATACGCGGGTGGTCGCCTGATTCACCAGGTGACATAGCTGTGGCGTGCCAATGACGATTTTCGTGACCTTATTCAGTTTGGCGGCGATCTTCGCGTTATTGGCGCGATGGACAGCCATCAGGCGTTCGGATATGTCACGTGATGTTGCATCGGAAAATCGATCGCAACTGTTGGACAAGCCTACTTCATCGAAATCAGCTCGCGGAACAATCAAGATCATCGTTCTGTCCAGCTATGCAAAGGACAAAGCGTTACAGGCGCGACGGCAACGCGAGGATGACTATACGGTAGAAGCCGAGCAATACAGGTTGGCTACCGAGATTCGACAAAGAGAGAGCGAGGGAAGGGGGCATGCGCTAGCCATTGCCTGGCG
>JAIFMO010000050.1 GCA_020048435.1 Sulfuritalea sp. | reverse complement strand
GGCCAGGAAAGCCGGACGGAAATAGAGCGGCTTGGGGTCGGACTGGGCGCGGCGGATCAGTTCTGATTCTTCCTCGGGCGTGGTGACCTGGATGTAGAGGATCAGCGTATGTTCGACCAGTTGCTCGATGACGGCGGGTTCCTCCAGTTCGCACAGGCTGCCGCCGACGTCATTGACGAAATGGTTGTAGCCGTAGATGTCCTGGGCTTTCCTGACGAAGGCGGGTACGTCGCCCATGGCGGCGATTTCGGCCTCGCGGTACATGGCCTGGCGGCGGCTGAATTCGTCGAAGGGGATGCCGCCGCGCGCCGGGTCGCCCAGTTTGCCGACGAAAGACAGCACCGGGCCGAGATCGTCGACCTTGATGTTGTTCTTGATGTCGATCCAGTCGCGCCGCAAGAGGTCGCGCAGGAAGGAGACCTGCATGGCCTGCTGCTTGATGATGTCGAGAATGGGTTCGTCGAGGTAACGCTTGCCGATGCGGAAGTCGGCCGAGTAGTGGAACCAGTCGTGGCGGCGCAGCAGCGACGACAGCCAGGTCTTGCCGACGCCGGACATGCCGAGCAGGGTGAGTTTTTTGTGCGGCCAGGCGCGGAAGGAATCGACGGTGAATTTCATTCAGGCGAAAAGATTGACGTTGTCCTTGAGGAATTCGACGGCATAGGCTTCCTGCCCGTCCGGGTATTCCTTGGTTTTAACGCGGCATTGCCGCGCGCGGTACTCGATTTCGGCGCCGAGTTCCCCGCCGCAAGCCTTGGCACCATCGGTCAGGCGATTGCCGGGATAAGCGTTCAGCAGGAGTTCGTAAGGCTTGCGCGCGGCATCGACCATGCGCACCGCGCCGACCATGGCGGGCCCCATCAGCGTGAGGTCGCCGGCGATGGTGGCGACGTGGCAGGCGCCGGAATCGATGCCGATGGACAGCCCCACCCCGCTGGGAATGTTGCGCAGGTTGGCGAGAAAGGCCGGATGGTAGTAGGAGCGAAAACTTTCCATGACGCTCGCGGCGAAAACGAGCACCGTCTCCATCGTGGTCACGAAGCTGCCTTCGATCAGCCAGTAGCAGATAAAGCCGTCGCCGGTGAATTTGTCGAACCAGCCGCCGTGGTAACACAACGTGGTGCGAAATTCGCCCACGAAATCGTCGAGGATGTTGGCGAACTGAAGGATGTCGATCGATTCCCGCATGACCGAGCTTGAATTGCGCATGTCGGCGGTGAGGACGATGGCCTCGACCGGTAGCCGTTCGACGATGGCACGGCGGATGCGCGGCGAAACATCGGTGCGGGTCGGGTCCATCAGATTGCGCGGGCCGTGGCGTTCCAGATGAAGGTCGACGCGGCACTCGTTCTGGGCGATTTCGCGATGCGAGGGGGGCGTGGCGGGCGCCGTTGGGTACGGATGTTTCATTCCGGTACTCGGTTTGTCTGGAAAACGAGATAAGGCAGAATACCACCATGCCGCCTAGAATGAAGCTCTTCTCGAAAGGGGCGACATCCCATGATTACCAGCAAAATAGACGCAGCCGTTGGCACCATCACCCTGAATCACGAGGCCAAGCGCAACGCGCTTTCACATGTGCTGGTCGGCGAAGTGATCGAGGCCCTTGCCGCATTTACCCGGGAGAACGTGCGTTGCGCCGTGCTGCGCGCGGCGCCCGGTGTCAAGGTGTGGTCCGCCGGCCATGATGTTACCGAACTTCCCCTGGGCGGACTCGATCCGTTGGGTTGGCGCGATCCGTTGCGGCAACTGATCCGGGAACTGGAAAACTTCTCGGCGCCGGTCATCGCCATGATCGAGGGTAGCGTCTGGGGCGGCGCCTGCGAGACGGTGTTTGCCTGCGACATCATTATCGCTACGCCGGAAGCCACTTTCGCCGCCACGCCGGCCCGGCACAGCGTGCCTTACAACGTCACCGGTTTGCTCACTTTCCTGAACGCCGCGCATATCCACATCGCCAAGGAAATGCTGTTTACCGCCCAGCCGATTGCCGCCAGCCGCCTGGAGCGGATGGGCATCATCAACCATGTAACGCCGGCCACGGAAATCGAGGAATTCACCTATGCGATGGCGCGGCAGATTGTCCAGAACGCACCGCTGTCGATCTCGGTGATGAAAGAGCAGTTACGGATCCTGGCGGGCGCCCACACCATGTCGCCCCACGATTTCGAGCGTATTCAGGGGTTGCGGCGGGTGGTCTATAACAGCGACGACTATTCCGAAGGTCTCCATGCCTTCAAGGAAAAACGCAAGCCGGAGTTTCATGGGCGGTGAGGGCCATCAAATCCTGGCGAGTTGCGCCGGGCCGAGGCTGCGCTGGGCTAGTTCGCCCAGGCCCAGCGCGGGGAGGGCGGCAGCCAGGCGCTCGGGGCGCGCTGTAGCCAGCAAGGAAAGTCGGCGCTGACCGGATGGCGGCCTGGCGTTGGTTGTAGCCAGCCGCAACACCTGACGTGCGACGGGTTCGGCAACGTCGATTAATTCGGCGCGGCCGCGCGTCAGCGGTTCGATCAGGTGCAGCAGAAAGGCGTAGTGGGTACAGCCGAGCACGATGCGGTCGGCGCCGCGCGTCAGCAGGGCTTCGATGGTGGCGCGCACCTGCGTGGCGAAGTCCGGGGCGCCGGCGTCGGCGAGGTGCAGGGTTTCGACCCGGGTGGCCCAGCCGGGGCAGGGCACGACCTCAACATCGACATGACTGGCGTGTTCGTGGATCAGGCGGGCGAGGCGTTCGCTGCGGGCCGTGGCTTCGGTGGCCAGCACGGCAATCTTGCGGCTGCGGCTGGATTGCGCCGCCGGCTTGACGCCGGGTTCGACGCCGACGACGGGAATGCCGGGGTGTTGCAAGCGCAATTCATTGACGGCGGCGGCGGTGGCGGTGTTGCAGGCGACCACCAGCAGCGTGCAGCGGTGCGCTTCGATCAGGTGGCGGCCGATGGTGAGCACGCGTCCGCGGATGAAGTCGTCGGGCTTGCTGCCATAGGGAACATGGGCCGTATCGGCCAGATAGACCAGGTCGGCGCGCGGCAGCACGCGGGCAATCGCAGCCAATACCGAAAGGCCGCCAAGGCCGGAATCGAATACGCCGATCATGGTTGTGGAAAAAGTCGGCGCTAGCGGAACGGCACGGCTGCCAGTATTCAGTGCTTGACGACCGGAATAGTGCCGATCCTGATGCGCCATTCCCGCGGGCCGGTTTCGTGGACCGAGGCGCCGGTGGCGTCGACGGCCACCGTTACCGGCATGTCGATCACGTCGAATTCGTGGATGGCTTCCATACCGAGATCGGCGAAGGCGACGACGCGGGCGGCCTTGATGGCCTTGGCCACCAGGTAAGCCGCGCCGCCGACGGCCATCAGGTAGGCGGCCCGGTTGTCGCGGATCGCCGCGATGGCGGTGGGGCCGCGCTCGGCCTTGCCGACCATGGCGATCAGGCCGGTCTGTTCCAGCATCAGGCGGGTGAATTTGTCCATGCGCGTCGCCGTGGTGGGGCCGGCGGGGCCGACGACTTCGTCGCGCACGGGATCGACCGGGCCGACGTAGTAGATGACGCGGTTGGTGAAGTCGACCGGCAGCGGTTCGCCCTTGGCCAGCATGCCAGCGATGCGCTGGTGGGCGGCGTCGCGGCCGGTGAGCATCTTGCCATTGAGCAGCAGTACCTGGCCGGGTTGCCAGGCGGCGACCTCGGCTTTCGTCAGCGTGTTCAGATCGACCCGGGTGGCGGTCTTCTCGTCGGCCTGCCAGCTGACGGCGGGCCAGTCTTCAAGGCGGGGCGGTTCGAGCTTGACGGGTCCGCTGCCGTCGAGGTGGAAATGAATATGCCGTGTCGCCGCGCAGTTGGGAATCATCGCCACCGGCAGGCTGGCGGCGTGGGTGGGATAGTCGAGTATCTTGACGTCGAGCACGGTGGTGAGACCGCCCAGGCCCTGCGCGCCGATGCCGAGGGCGTTGACCTTGTCGTGCAACTCAAGGCGCAATTCCTCGATACGGGCGAGTTTATCGCCGCGCGCCGCCTTGTCCATGAGTTCATGGATATCCACCGGCGCCATCAGCGCTTGCTTGGCCAGCAGCATGGCCTTTTCCGGCGTGCCGCCGATGCCTAGCCCGAGGATGCCCGGCGGGCACCAGCCGGCGCATGGCCAGCTTGGCCTTGTTTTCCGAGCCGCCGCCCTTGGCCGCGCAGATCACCTCGACCTGGTCGCCCGCCACGATTTCGTAATGAACCACGGCGGGGGTGTTGTCCTTCGAGTTGCGGCGGACGCCAGCGGGATCGAGCAGCACCGAGGCGCGCAGCGGGTTGTCCGGGTGGGTGTAGGCGCGCCGCACGCCCTCGTCGACCATTTGTTGAATCGACAGCGTCGCCGCCCAGCGCACGTCCATGCCGATCTTGAGGAAGACTACGGCAATGCCCGTATCTTGGCAGATCGGCCGCCGCCCCTCGGCGCACAGGCGCGAGTTGGCGAGAATCTGGGCGATGGCGTCCTTCGCCGCCGGGCTTTCTTCGCGCTGCCAGGCGCGGCCCAGCGCCTGGATGAAATCGGGTGGGTGGTAGATGCTGATGTACTGGAACGCGTCGGCGATGGACTGGATGAAATCGTCCTGGCGGATCGTCGTCATGGCCTGGTTCCGGGCTTGAGGCGGTATTGGGCTCAGTGCGTTAGGCTCAGTGCTTTGCCTGGCTGCTCATGTCCAGCGTCTGCATCATCACCTTGTCGGTCCAGGCGATGGCCAGCGCCGAGACCAGGAATGAGGCGTGAATGGCGATCTGGGTGATGACGACGCGATCCGCTACTTGATCGGCGTTGATGAAGGTACGCAGCAGGTGAATCGAAGAAATGCTGATCAGCGCGACGGCCAGCTTGACCTTGAGCACGCCTGCATTGACATGCGACAGCCATTCGGGCTGGTCGGGATTGCCTTCAAGGTCGAGCTTGGAAACGAAGGTTTCGTAGCCGCCGATAATGACCATGACCAGCAGATTGGCGATCATCACCACGTCGATCAGACCCAGTACGATCAGCATGACCTCGGCTTCGCCCAGGCTGCCGGCCTTGGTGACGAGGATGGCCAGTTCGTGCATGAACTGATAAACATAAACGCCCTGGGCGACGATCAGGCCGAGGTAGAGCGGCGCTTGCAACCAGCGGCTCCAGAAAATGAAGCCTTCCATGGTGCGGGTAAGTTTGTGCATGGGATACTCTGCCGTGTCCGGGTTGGATGCGGTTGATTCTAGCATCGGAAATCAGCCTCTCCCGGTGCGCCCAAGGTTCGAAAAAGTTGCGTAAGTCCTGTGTAAGACAGTTCCAATTTAATATCGCAGCCCATAAAATCAGTCCGCCGATAACAATTTCGAGAGGAGTAGTGCAGATGTCTACGATCGAGTCCGTGGTCCAGGAAACCCGTGTGTTTCCCCCCTCCGAGGAGACCATCAAGAAGGCCACGATTTCCGGCATGGCAGCCTACGATGCGCTGTGCAAGGAGGCCGAACAGGACTATGAAGGTTATTGGGCCCGACTGGCCCGTGAGCACCTCACCTGGAAAACGCCCTTCACCAAGTCGCTCGACGAATCGACGGCGCCTTTCTACAAATGGTTCCCGGACGGCACGCTCAACGTCTCCCATAACTGCCTCGATCGCCAGGTCGACGCCGGCCTCGGCGACAAGGTTGCGCTGATTTTTGAAGCCGACGACGGCACGGTGACCAACGTTACCTACAAGGATCTGCTGGCCAGAACCGCCCGGTTCGCCAACGCACTCCGCGCCCGCGGCATCAAGAAGGGCGACCGCGTGCTGATCTACATCGCCATGTCGGTCGAGGGCGTGGTGGCAATGCAGGCCTGCGCCCGCATCGGCGCGATCCACTCCGTCGTCTTCGGCGGATTCTCGGCCAAGTCGCTGGAAGAGCGCATCCTTGATGCCGGCGCCGTTGCCGTCATCACCGCCGACGAACAATGCCGCGGCGGCAAGAGCATTCCGCTCAAACCCGCTGTCGACGAGGCCCTGAACCTGGCCACGGGCCACGAGGTCAAGACCGTCTTCGTGGTCAAGCGCACCGGCGGCGCCTGCAACATGGTCGAAGGCCGCGATGTCTGGTATCACGACATCGTCGCCAGCCAGTCCGATATTTGCGAGCCCGAGTGGGTCGATGCCGAGCACCCGCTGTTCCTGCTCTACACCTCCGGTTCCACCGGCAAGCCCAAGGGTGTGCAGCACAGTTCCGGCGGCTACCTGCTGCATGCCATCCTGACCATGAAGTGGACATTCGACGTCAAGCTGGACGACGTTTTCTGGTGCACCGCCGACATCGGTTGGGTCACGGGCCACACCTATATCACTTATGGCCCGCTGGCCTGTGGCGCCACCGAGGTCGTGTTCGAGAGCGTGCCGACCTATCCCGATGCCGGCCGCTTCTGGCGGATGATCCAGGATCACAAGGTCAGCATCTTCTACACCGCGCCGACGGCAATCCGCTCGCTGATAAAGTCCAACGAGGGCAACCCGGCCACGCATCCGCGCAACTACAACCTCAAGTCGCTGCGCATCCTCGGTTCGGTCGGCGAGCCGATCAACCCTGAAGCCTGGATGTGGTACTACAACAATGTCGGCGGCGGCCGCTGCCCGATCCTCGATACCTTCTGGCAGACGGAAACCGGCGGTCACATGATCACGCCGTTGCCGGGCGCGACGCCGCTGGTGCCGGGCTCCTGCACGCTGCCGTTCCCCGGTATCCAGGCCACCATCGTCGATGAAACCGGCATCGAGCTGGATTGGGGCAAGGGCGGCTTCCTCGTCGTCAAGAAACCGTGGCCGTCGATGATCCGCACCATCTGGGGCGATCCAGAGCGGTTCAAGAAGTCCTATTTCCCGGCCGATTTCCAGGGCAAGCTGTACCTCGCGGGCGACGGCGCCATGCGCGACGCCAAGACCGGTTACTTCACCATCATGGGCCGCATCGACGACGTGCTCAACGTTTCCGGTCACCGCATGGGCACCATGGAAATCGAGTCGGCGCTGGTGGCCAACCCGATGGTGGCGGAAGCCGCCGTGGTCGGCCGTCCCGACGATCTCACCGGCGAGGCCATCTGCGCCTTTGTCGTGCTCAAGCGTTCGCGTCCCAGCGACGCCGAGGCCAAGGAGATCGCCAAGGAACTGCGCGACTGGGTGGGCAAGGAAATCGGCCCCATTGCCAAGCCCAAGGACATTCGTTTCGGCGAGAACTTGCCCAAGACCCGTTCCGGCAAGATCATGCGGCGCCTGCTGCGGTCGCTGGCCAAAGGCGAGGAAATCACCCAGGACATCTCCACGCTGGAAAACCCGGGCATCCTGAGTCAGTTGAAGCAGAACGCGTAAGCGCAAAGCCAATGCACGGTAAAAGGGGCGCGGCAGCGCCCCTTTTCGCTAGAATTGCCCGATGAGCGCACGCACCCGTTTTCTCCTGGCCATCGTCGTCCTGGGTCTGCTGATGACCGGGCCGTTTTTGCTGACGGCGGCGCTGCTGATCGCCGAGCTAAAACCCGAGGAACGGAGCGTTCTCTTTACTGTGCTGGAGCCGCGCCTGGCCATCGGCGTGATGATGACCACGCTTGGCTTTGTCCTGGGCGTACAACTGCTGCGCGGACTCTTCCGCCAGTATGTGCAGGGACTGCTCAACATGGCGGAAAAGCTGCGGTTGATGCACGGCGCCAACCGCAGCTACCGCATCCAGCCCGAGGGGCCGCCCGAGGTGCGTCAGTTGGCCGAGGCCGCCAACGAACTGGCGCGGCAGCGCGATGACCTGCTTACCGATGTTGACGCCCGCATTGGCCTGGCCCGGGCTTCGCTGGAAGAGGAGAAAAACCGCCTCGCCGCGCTGGTGGCCGACCTGCCGCAACCGGTGATCGTCTGCAATCTCGATGGCCGCATCCTGCTCTACAACAATCGCGCCCGCCTGCAGGCCCGCGCGCTGACGCCGGACGCGCAGGCGTCGGGTTCGGCCATCGGCCTGGGTCGCTCCATTCATGGGGTGCTGGATCGTGCGCTGATCGCCCATGCGCTGGAGAACCTGCAACACCGCCTTGAACGGACGGGCAGCCAGCCGCTGGCGCACTTCGTCACCACCACGCGGGCCGGGCAGTTGATCCGCGTGCAGATGGCGCCGGTCATGGCGGCGCGGACGGCAGAGGTGGCAGAGGCCGCCTTGTCGTTGTCGCCCGCGGCCACCGACGCGGGCGTTACCCGCGCCATCGGCGGCTATGTGCTGACGCTTGAAAACATCTCGCGCTACCTTGAACACGATGGTCAATGCGATCTGTTGATGCAGCAACTGGCCGACGAAAGCCGTAATGCCATCAGCGGCATCCGTGGCGGCTTGCGCCATCTCGCGCAACCGGCTGGCCACGGTTTGGCCGGCCAGGATTCGGCCGGCATCATGAGCGGCATCGAAACGCAACTGGAAGCCCTGTCGGCGCGGGTTAATTCCGCGAGCAACGACTACGCGGAAAGTATGAAATCGCGCTGGCCGCTGGAAGAAATGCTGGCCGCCGACCTCGTCGCCGCCACCCAGCGACGCATCGAGGCGCGCATCGGCATCGCCGTGCGCGTCGAGGAGGTCGAGCCCGATCTTTGGGTCAAGGTCGACAGTTTCTCGCTGACGCAGGCGATGGCTTTTCTCGCCGCCAAACTGGACGAGGAATACGCCGTCAAGCTGATCCGCCTGCGCCTGTCGCGCAATGCCGACAGCGAACTATCCGCCGCCAATCGCGCTGCCGATCGCATGGTGCGTTTCGACATGCTCTGGTCAGGTACCTCCATCTCGACCGAACTGCTGCTCGGCTGGCAGATGGAGCCGATGCACCTCGCCGGCGAGGCAAGCCCGCTGACGCTGCGCGATGTTACCGACCGCCACGGTGGCCAGCTCACTTGCGGCCGCGAATCGGCGGTGCAACTGTCGTTGTTCCGACTGTTCATCCCTGTTGCCGTGGCCCAGGAAGTGGAAAGGGAACGGGCCGCGCTGATCCAGGTTGAAAGCCGGCCGGAGTTCTACGACTTCGACCTGTTCAACCGCACGGACGAAGATCACGCTCTCGACGACCGCTCGCTGTCCGATCTGGCCTTCACCGCTTTCGATACCGAAACGACCGGGCTGGACCCGTCCGCGGGCGACGAGATCATCCAGATCGGCGCGGTGCGCATCGTCAATGGCCGCCTGTTGCGCCACGAGAACATCGACCAGTTGATCGATCCGCGTTGCCGCTTGAAGCCGGAATCCATTCCCATTCACGGCATCACCGAGGACATGGTGGCCGGCCAGCCCACCATTGACGTGGTGCTGCCGCAATTCCACCGTTTCGCTGAGGATACGGTGCTGGTCGCGCACAACGCCGCCTTCGACATGCGCTTCCTGCAACTCAAGGAGGCGAGCACCGGCATTCGCTTCAGCCAACCCGTGCTCGACACTTTGCTGCTCTCGGCCGTGGTGCATCCCAACCAGGAATCGCACAAACTCGAAGCCATCGCCGAGCGCCTCGGCATCCCGCTGATCGGCCGCCATAACGCGATGGGCGACGCCATCGTCACCGGCGAAGTGTTCCTGCGGCTGGTGAAGTTGCTTGACGCCATGGGCATCCGCACCCTGCGCCAGGCGCGCGAAGCGGCGGAGAAGACCTACTATGCCCGCGTCAAGTATTGATTTGTGATTTTGAGGGATGGCAATGGAAATGACGTTGGCGCTGGTCGCCGGCTTGCTGCTGGGCGGCGGTTTCGCGGTCTGGCTGCTGAATGGCCGCTTGCGCGACGCGATGGTCGAACTGGCGGTGCTGCGCGACGAAAAGTCGGCGCTAGCGGCACGGCAGGCGACGCTGGTTGCGGAACTGGCGAGCGAACGGGCGCATTTTGCCGAGCGCGAAGCCGCGTTGATGGAGGCCCGCGACAGCTTCGCCGATGCCTTCAAGGCCCATTCCGCCGAGGCGCTGGCGCGCAACAACCAGTCTTTCCTCGAACTCGCCCGCGCGGCACTGGATGCGCAGCAGGTGGCCGCTCGCGGTGACCTCGAACGCCGCCAGCAGGCCATCGGTGAATTGGTTGCACCCGTCAAGGCCACGCTGGAAAAGTTCGAGCAGCAGATCGGCGGCATCGAAAAGGCGCGCATCGAGGCTTATTCGACGCTGACCGAACAAGTGAAGACCCTGGCCGAATCGCAGGGCCAGTTGCGCCACGAGACGGCTAATCTGGTCAAGGCGCTGCGCGCGCCGCAAACGCGCGGCCGTTGGGGCGAGTTGCAGCTCAAGCGCGTGGTCGAAATGGCCGGCATGCTCGACCACTGCGACTTTTTCGAGCAGGAATCGACCGACACCGAGGAAGGCCGCCTGCGCCCCGACATGATCGTCAAGTTGCCGGGCGGCAAGAACATCGTGGTCGACGCCAAGGCGCCGCTGGCGGCCTATCTCGACGCGCTCGACGCCAAGGACGATGCCGAGCGCACCCGCAAGTTGGCCGACCACGCCCGCCATGTCCGCGACCATCTGACCAAACTCGGCCGCAAGGCCTACTGGGAGCAATTCCAGCCCTCGCCCGACTTTGTCGTGCTGTTTCTGCCGGGCGAAACTTTCTACAGCGCGGCCCTGGAAGCTGATCCGTCGCTGATCGAGTGCGGCGTCGACAGCCGCGTGATTCTCGCCACGCCGACCACCCTGATTGCGCTGTTGCGCGCCGTTGCTTACGGCTGGAAACAGGAGGCGCTAAACGACAACGCCCAGCGCATCTCGGCGCTGGGGCGCGAGCTTTATGAACGCATTGCCGTGATGGCCGACCATTGGGGCAGCGTCGGCAAAAATCTTGGGGATGCGGTGGCCGCCTACAACAAGGCGGTCGGTTCGCTGGAAACCCGCGTATTGGTCAGCGCCCGGCGTTTCAAGGAATTGCAGGCCGCGCCCGAAGGCCGCGAAATCCGCAACCTTGGCCCTGTCGACGCGCAGCCGCGTGTTCCGCAGGTAGAGGAAGTCGGCGCGCCGAAGATTGAATGACTCATGGATAAAAAAGTACGACATCAATAACTCATGGGACGAGGAGGGCGATCAATTCATACGCGATTTGCCGAGGCTCACCGGGGCGGAGTGCGCATTGTTCGATGATCTGCGCGATAACCGTATCCGCGGTAATCTGCGTCTGGAACAGGAAATGATCGGGTTTGGAATGGTTCGGGCTGCGCTGGCAACTCTGGCGCGCTAGCTTTTCGGCAAGCCAGGCAAGGAGAATGGAAATGCAAATGATTGTGGGAATCGGTATTGCCCTGGCGATTGGCCTCGTGGCTTTCGCTTTGCAAAACGATGTACCGGTGACGGTGAATTTTGTCGTATGGCGCTTCGACGGCTCACTGGCCATGGTGCTGCTGCTGGCCGTGTCTGTTGGCGTGCTGATCATGGCGACGTTGACGACACCAGCGACACTCAAGGCCCGCTGGACGCAGTCGCGTCTAAACAAAAAGATATATCAGCTCGAAGCCGTCAATCACAAGCAGGAACTGCGGATTGTCGAACTGGAAACGGCGGCCCGTCTGGCGGGTAATGTGCAACCGGAACAAAAGTCGAGGATTGTGCCGGTAACGTCGCTGCCGGTGGCCGAACCACCGCCTGTGGTTGGCTGAAATTTCGAGGCTGAAACCCCGTGTCCGGGAGGTGGCGGCCGGCGTCAGGCCTGCAATTGCGGGGTGCGGTGCGACTGGACGATCTGTAGCAACTGGCCGAATATTTTCGGACTGCCGCCGACGATGTTGCCGCTAGCCAGATAGTCGGATTCGCCGGCAAGATCGCTCACCAGACCGCCGGCTTCGGTGATCAGCAGCGTGCCGGCTGCCATGTCCCAGGGGCTGAGTCCGAATTCCCAAAACGCATCGATGCGGCCGCAGGCCACGTAGGCCAGATCGAGCGAAGCCGCCCCGGGGCGGCGCAGGCCGGCGGTTTTCTGGGTCAGTTCGCGGAAGATCGTCATGTAGGCATCGGCATGGTCGAACATGCGGTAGGGGAAGCCGGTGCCAATCAGGGCTTCCGCCAGCTTAACCCGCTTGGAAACGCGGATGCGCTTGTCGTTGAGGAAGGCGCCGCTGCCCTTGCTGGCGGTGAACAGCTCGTTGCGCGTCGGGTCGTAAACCACGGCCTGGTTCATCACGCCCTTGTGGGCGAGGCCGATCGACACGGCATATTGGGGAAAGCCGTGGATGAAATTGGTGGTGCCGTCGAGCGGATCGATGATCCACTGGAATTCCGAACTGCCGGAGCTGCCAGTCTCCTCTGCTAGAATCGCGTGCCCCGGATAAGCATCGCGGATGATCTCGATAATGGCAGCCTCGGCAGCCTTATCCACTTCCGTGACGTAGTCGCTCTGCTGCTTGACGCTGACGGTAAGCCTTTCGATGTCGAGGCTGGCGCGGTTGATTATTTGACCGGCGCGGCGCGCGGCCTTGACGGCGATGTTGAGCAAGGGATGCATGGTGGATTACTGCGCAGCTGCGAGGACGCCAATTCTAATATGAACACTCTTCCATCGCCGCATTTGCCGCCCGCTGCCGCACTTTCCCGCATCCGCATCGTCCTTTCCCGCACCACTCACCCGGGCAATATCGGCGCTGCCGCGCGGGCCATGAAGACCATGGGCCTGACGCGCCTGGTGCTGGTGTCACCGCGATATTTTCCCGATGCCCAGGCCGATGCCATGTCCGCCGGCGCCACTGATGTGCTCGCCGCCGCGCAAGTCTGCGCCACGCTGGAAGAGGCGCTGGCTGGCACCGTGTTCGCCACCGCGATGACGGCACGCCGGCGCGAACTGGCGACCGAGCCGCTGTGGGTGCGCGAGGCGATGGCCGAACTTGCGTCACTGGTGGCTTCCATGGAAGTGGTTCGTGCGCCTGGCAATGCCGGAGGGGAGGTTGCCATTGTTTTTGGCAACGAAACGTCCGGTCTATCCAACGAGGAACTGGCGTTGTGCCCGCGCTGGGCGATGATTCCCTGTAACCCGGAGTGGACTTCGCTCAATCTGGCGGCGGCGGTGCAGATCGCCTGCTACGAATTGCGCTTGGCAATAGTCGGCGCTGGCGACACGCCAATAGTGGCCGAGGCCGGCGCCCGGGCGACGCTCGACGAAGTCGATGGGCTCATCGGGCATATCGAACGCGCCGCGACGGCGAGCGGTTTTCTCGATCCCGCCAGCCCCAAACGGCTGATGCCACGGCTGCGGCGTTTGTTCGGCAGGGCCACGCTGGAGAAAAAAGAAGTCGATATCCTGCGGGGCCTGCTGACATCCTTCGATCAGCCTAAGAAACGAAATTAACCGATCGGCTGGTCGAAATCCCCGGGTTTCCCCACGGGCAAGATCAGTGTGCCAATCCCGGTGCGCCGAGGATGGTGAATGCACCGGTGGCGATGAACAGTGCCGCGGCGATCCAGCGGATGGCGGTCAGTGGCAGCCGCTGCGCCAACCTGTCGCCGATCAGAACCGCGGGTACATTGGCCAGCATCATGCCGAGGGTGGTGCCCATGACGACGGCAATCAGTGCGCCCTGAAACTGAGCGCCCAGCGCCACGGTGGCCAATTGAGTCTTGTCACCCATCTCGGCGATGAAAAAGGCGATAGTGGTGGTGACGAAGGCGCCGGCGCGATGAATCTTGGGGTCGTCGTCGAGCGAGTCCGGGTGCAAGGTCCACAGGCCAAAAGCGATGAACACCATGCCGGTGATCCATGGCAACCACTGTGGTGAAATCAATTGCGCCAGCCAGACGCCCACCGAGCCGGCGAGCGCATGATTGAGAACGGTGGCGACGAATATCCCGGCGACGATGGCGCCGGGCTTGCGCAGGCGGGCGGCGAGAACGAAAGAGAGCAACTGGGTCTTGTCGCCGATCTCGGCAAGCGCGACCAGCAGGGTCGAGGTGAGGAAGGCTTCGTTCATGATGGAATCGGGTTTGGCTGAATGAGTTGAAGCGCTAATGATATAGTTTCCCGCTCTCCTTCAACTTTACGCTCCTTGTGGGCACTAAACCCGACGCGCCATGACAAGAATTTTCGCAATATTGTTCTCACTGTTGCTTGCCGCCTGCTCAGCCGCGCCGACGGTAAAGCCTTATCGCATCGATATTCGCCAGGGCAACGTCGTTACCCAGGAAATGGTCGCCCAGCTGAAACCAGGTCTGACCAAGGATCAGGTGCGGTTTGTCCTGGGTTCGCCGCTGGTTGCCGACATGTTTCACACCGACCGCTGGGACTATATCTACTACTTCAATCCCGGTCAGGGTGAGTTGCAGCAGCGCCGACTGACCGTTTTTTTCGAACAGGGCAAACTGGCGCGCCTGGCGGGCGACGTAGTAGCGGGCGACAAGTGGTTGCAGGAAACTACGCCGGCACAGCCGGCCAACCGTATCATCGACATCCCCGCCGCCCCGAAGAAATCGATTTTTTAAGACGAGAGACGCATGAATCCGATTCGCTTTGCCCTGGCCGGCAGCGGTGGCCGTATGGGCCGCACCCTTATTGAAGCCGTGCTCGGCGCCGCCGACGCACAACTGGCTGCCGCCCTCGAACAGCCGGGCAGCGCACTGCTCGGCAAGAACGCCGGCGAACTTGTTGGCCAGCACGGTACCGTAACGGTGGGCGACGATGTCGAGGCCGCGCTGGCTAATGCCGATTGCCTGATCGACTTCACCCGCCCCGAG
>JAIFMO010000128.1 GCA_020048435.1 Sulfuritalea sp. | reverse complement strand
GCGTTGCCGCCCAAGGGCCGCATCGGCGTCTTTGCCGGTTCGTGGTATTCAAGCCCGATCCATGATCGCATCGACGGTGGCATGACCAAGGCGGCGATGGATGCGCGCATCGACCAGATCAACCGTTTCGAGGCCATGCTGGTCAATGAAGGCGCGCTGGTACTGAAGTTCTGGTTCCACCTGACCAAGGATGGCCAGAAGCGTCGCCTCAAATTGCTGGAAAAAGACCCCAAGACCGCCTGGCGCGTAACCAAGTGGAACTGGGATCGCCTCAAGACTTACGACAAATTGCAGGATGTGGTTGGCCATGTGCTACGCATGACCAACACGCCGTGGGCGCCGTGGACCATCATCGAAGGCGAGGATGATCGTTATCGTTCGCTCACCACCGGCAAGATACTGCTTGAGGCAATCCGCCAGCGCCTGGCCCAGTCCGGCAAGCAGTTCACGCCGGTGGCGCCGCCGGCCCGGCCGAACATCGACGGCCGCGACGTGCTTTCCGAACTGAAGCTAAATCGCAAGCCGATCACCAAGGATGACTACGAGACGCAACTGGCCAAGTGGCAGGGCAAACTGGCGGAACTGGTACGCGACCCGCGCTTCAAGAGCCGTTCGGTGATCTGCGCCTTCGAGGGCTCGGATGCCGCCGGCAAGGGTGGCACCATCCGCCGCATCATCGCCGCGATGGACGCGCGCGACTACCAGATCGTGCCGGTGGCCGCACCGACCGAGGAAGAACGCGCCCAGCCCTACCTCTGGCGTTTCTGGCGGCAGGTTCCGCGCAACGGCCGTGTCACCATTTTCGATCGTACCTGGTATGGCCGCGTGCTGGTCGAGCGGGTCGAGGGCTTCTGCGCCGAAGCCGACTGGTTGCGCGCCTATTCCGAGATCAACGACTTCGAACATGACCTCTCAGATGCCGGCGTCATCGTCATCAAGTTCTGGTTGCAGATCAGCAAGGATGAGCAGCTCAAGCGCTTCAAGGAACGTGAAAAGATCGAGTTCAAACAGTTCAAGATCACCGATGAGGATTGGCGCAACCGCGAGAAGTGGGATGCCTATCACGAAGCCGTGTGCGACATGGTTGACCGCACCAGCACCGGCAACGCGCCGTGGACCTTGGTCGAGGCCAACGACAAGAACTTCGCCCGCGTGAAGGTCTTGCGCACGGTCTGCGAGCGGATCGAGGCGGCGCTCGATGCCAAGCCTGGTGCCGAAGGTGTGGCGGCGGCGGAAAAGCCGGCAAACAAGTCGGCAAAGAAGAAGGATTGACGCCCCCATGTCTTTCACGCGCGTAGTAGCGGCCCCCCGCCCCCGGTGGGGGAGTTCGCTGGCCCGGCCATGACCATCGAGTTCCGTGATACGCCTGCGGAGAACGACACCCGCCTGGTCGCCTGGGTACGCCAGGCGGCGCCTTATATCCACGCCTTTCGCGGCCGCACCTTCGTCGTTGCCGTTGGCGGCGAAATGCTGGTCGAAGATGACGCACAGGCGCTGATGTATGACATCGCGCTGCTCGACAGCATGGGCATCCGCCTCGTGCTGGTGCATGGCGCACGGCCGCAGATCGATGCCGAGATGCTGGGGCGCGGCTTGCAACCGCGCTTTCACCAGGGGCTGCGTGTTACCGACGCCGAGGCGCTGGAATGCGTCAAGCGCGCGATGGGCGTCACCCGCATCGAGATCGAGGCGCTCTTGTCGCAGGGTCTGCCCAACACGCCGATGGCGGGCGCCTTTCTGCGCGTTACCGGCGGCAATTTCATCACCGCGCGGCCGGTCGGCGTGGTCGATGGCATCGATTTTCAACACACCGGCGCGGTGCGCAAGGTGATCGCCGAGGAAATACAGGCCGACCTGGCCCAGGAAAACGTGGTGCTGATCACCCCGATCGGCGCTTCGCCCACGGGCGAGATTTTCAATCTGGCGTGGGAGGACGTGGCCGAGGCCGTCGCCGTGGCGATCAAGGCCGACAAGCTGATCTACCTGTGCGACGCCCCCGGACTCGCCGATGACAAGGGCGCCGCCATCGACGCCCTCACCGTGGACGAGGCCGAGCAGTTGCAGCGCACGGTGCCGCAGGCGCCCGAAATTGCCCGCGTCCTGCCCGGTTCGGTGCGGGCCTGCCGCGGCGGCGTCGGTCGCGTGCATTTCCTCGATCGCAAGGCCGATGGTGCCATGCTCATGGAATTTTTTACGCGCGACGGCTGCGGCACGGTGATGACGCAAGACCCGCTGGCGCGTCTGCGCGACGCCACCATCGACGACGTGGGCGCCATTCTCGGCGTAATCGAGCCGCTGGAAGCCGATGGCACCTTGGTCAAACGCGGTCGCGAGCGGCTGGAAATGGAAGTCAACCGCTTCTCCGTGGTCGAACATGACGGCGTTATCGTCGGTTGCGCGGCGCTCTACCCGTTCTCCAGCGAAAATGGAGAAACGCGGGCGGCCGAACTGGCCTGCCTCGCCGTCACCCCCGAATTTCGTCGCGCCGGCTATGGCGATCAACTGCGAAAGCATGTCGAGGCGCGGGCGAAGAAGCTGAAACTGAAAAAACTGTTCGTGCTGACTACACGCACGGCGCACTGGTTCATCGAGCGCGGCTTTGCTGAGGCAGCGCCCGACATGCTGCCGAAGGCGCGGCGCGAACTCTACAATTTCCAGCGCCGCTCCAAGGTTTTTGTGAAAACCCTTTAATCCGCGACAGTCCGCCTCCATCTAAGGGTGCGAGGCAATCCGCCCATCGAATTCAGTGAAAGGAAACAGCAGCATGGCACGCATGGTTACTTGCATCAAACTCGGCCGCGAGGCGGAAGGCATGGATTTCCCACCCATGCCAGGCGAACTCGGCAAGCGCTTGTACGAGAATGTTTCAAAGGAAGCATGGCAGGGCTGGATACGCCTGCAGACCATGTTGATCAACGAGAATCGCCTCAACTTGGCCGATCCGAGCGCCCGCACCTACCTGACCGAGCAGGTAACCAAACACTTTTTTGGCGATGGCGCCGCCCAGGTCGCAGGTTTCGTGCCCCAAAAGTAACGGCCGCCGGGTTACGCCGAGGTCGATACGCTAACCGGGCTGCTCAATCGCAAGACTTTCGACGCCTAGCCGGTTCCCGTCCACTCGATGATCGATTGCCACTGCTCCAGGTCCTTGGCGGTACGCGAGGGCGGCAGGTCGAAGATCGTCATGCCATGCGCGGCGGCCTGGATGTAATTCTGGGTGTCGCGCAGATACGCCAGCACCGGCAGTCCGCGCCCCGCCAGAAACCGTTCCAGTTCGGCCGCCGCGCGTGTGCGTGCATCCACGCGCATGCCTACCACCGCGACAAAGGCATGGTGCTGGCGGATTTCCTTTTCGTCGAGCAGGACGTCGAGAAAATGCTGAGTTGCCAGGATGTCGAAGATCGACGGTTGTAGCGGCACGATCACGCGATTGACCCGTTTCAGCACCTGGGCCAACTTCTTGCCATGCAGGCCCGCCGGTGTGTCGAGCACGACCCGCGACACCTCTTTCGGCGGCCGCGCCGGCCGGTCGGCCTCGATCTCCCAGGTATCGATGTGCGGCAACGAGGGCGGTCTGATCTTCAGCCACTCGCGCGACGACTGCTGGCGGTCAATGTCGCCCAGCATGACGCGAAGGCTCTGCTGCGCGAACCACCCGGCCAGGTTGGTCGCCAGCGTACTTTTGCCCGCCCCGCCCTTGGGGTTGGCGATCATGAAGGTTTGCATGGCGGGGAGCCTATCACAAGGCCAATAACGGAAACTACAACGGGAACTCCAACGCGACCAGCAGCAGCGGTGCCTGTAGCGTCGCCTTGCAAGTACCGGTATCTTGGTTCACTATCCGCCGCTCGGCCCGGCATGGCTTGGCGGATTCATTTTAATTTTTTTGGAGAAACCCTCGATGTCTCGACGTTTCACGCAATCTCTCAAGTTCTCGCTCGCGGCGGTCATTGCGCTGGCTGCACCGCTGGCGCTGGCCCAGCCTCATGGCGTTTATCCCGGTTGGGGCGGCGAACCCCAGGGCGCCGACTACGGTGGCGGTGCCAATCCCTGGAATTCGCGGGCAGAACAAGCCAACCCGGCCAACGTGCTGCGCGACGTGGTTGGAAAACTCACCCATTTCCTTGAAAGCAAGCCCAACTCGCGGGCGCTGGCGGCCTATGTCGAGCAGGAAGTGGTGCCTTGGTTCGACTTCGAGTACATGGCCCAGTGGGCCGCGGGTCGGCGCTTTAACCAAATGGACGAGGCCAGCCAGGACGAACTGGCGGCGCGCATCAAGGATGCTTTCCTCAAGTCCATGATGCAAAAACTGGCCCGCTACAGCCAGCAGCGCGCTATTTTCCTGGCGCCCCAGTCGGATGATTCGGGCGAGGTGACGCTGCCGATCGCCATCGAAAACCCGTCCGGCGGCTATCCGGCCCGGCTGGAATTCCATATGCGCCAGACCTACGGCGGCTGGAAAGTGATCGATGTCTCCGCCAATGGCATGAGCGCGTTGATCCATTACCGGCAGATGATCAATGAAATGCAGCAGCGCCAGCCCCGGCGGATGGCGCCCCCGATGCAGCCTTATTGAACGGGAGCGGAGCGGGCGACCCGGGCGACCGGAGCCCGCCGCGCCAGTGCCGCATGGCCTGAAAAGTCGGCGCTAGCGGTACGGCAAGCGGGGCGGGTTATGGAGCGGATGGAACCCCGCCGACACGCGCTACGTGCTGCGACGCATCAAACGTCCGCCGCTATGGCAAAATCCCTCGAAGTCAACTCGGGAGGCTCCCATGAAGCGCGTTGTGTTCAATCAAAAGGGCGGTGTCGGCAAGAGCACCATTGCCTGCAATCTCGCTGCCATCGGCGCCGCGCGGGGCGTGCGCACCCTGCTGGTCGATCTTGACCCGCAGGCCAACTCGACCCGCTATCTGCTGGGCGATAGCGCCGATGCGCTGAAGAATACCGCCACCGGCTTCTTCGATCAGGTACTCAATTTCAAGCTGCGGCCGCTGCCAACCGAGGACTTCATCCACGCCTCGCCCTTCGCGAATCTTTCGGTGTTGCCGGCCGACGCCGCGCTGGAGGAATTGCAGGCCAAGCTCGAATCGCGCTACAAGATCTTCAAGCTGCGCGAGTCGCTCGACGCGCTCGAAGGCTTCGACGCCATCTGGATCGACACGCCGCCGGCCATGCACTTCTACACGCGCTCGGCGCTGATTGCCGCCGACACCTGCCTGATTCCCTTCGACTGCGACGAGTTCGCGCGCCGCGCGCTATACACGCTGCTGGACAACGTGGCCGAGATTCGCGCCGACCATAATTCCGGGCTGACGGTCGAGGGTATCGTGGTGAATCAGTACCAGGCGCGCGCCAGCCTGCCGCAGCAGGTGGTGGCCGAGTTGCGGGCCGAGGGTTTGCCCGTGCTGGAGCCCTTCCTCTCGGCTTCGGTCAGGATCAAGGAATCGCACCAGCACGCCCGGCCGATGATCCATCTCGACCCCCGCCACAAACTGACCGACGAATTCAATCGCCTTTACGACACGCTGGAACAGGCCCGCCAGTCGGTCCAGCGGAAGAAACGCACGTAGCCAGAGCTACGGCTGGACATTGTTACGCCGCCTTAAGCGCCATTTAAGCCGGCTTGGTTATCATGCGCGAATGCTTAATATTCATCGCATCCTGCTACGCCGGTTGATCATCAGCTGGTTGCTGGTATCGCTCTGTGTCGGCGGCGGACTTTACTACTATGGCATCGAGCAGATCGACGACCGCCTCGTCGATCTGGCCGTGACGGAAGCCGGCAAGATTTCCGGCGCGCACATTCCGCTGCTGAACGACGCGCGGCGCGATAGCCGCGTGCTCGACCGCGTGGCGGCGGATTTCCTGCGCGAGCATTTCATCGTTATCGAGCTTTATGATCGCCAGCACAACAAGCTGGTGGAGAAAATCAATCAGCGCTACGAAGCGGTCGAGGAAACCCTGAAGCAAAAGGCGCACATTTTTCCCCAGGATGACGATCCGCATTACCAGCGCTTCTCGCTGGGCGAAGACACGGTGTTGCAGGTCATGGTGCCGCTACGCGACGAGACGAAGGCAGTCGCCGGCTATTTCGAGGGCGTCTTTCTCATCGAGCCGGAAACCTTTCGGCATCTGCACGACGATCTGATCGTCTCGCTGCTGACCACGCTAGCCACTGTCTTGTTGACCACGCTGGTTATCTATCCCGTGGTGCTGTCGCTCAACCGCGATGTCGTCAAGTTCTCGCGCGACCTGTTGATGGGCAACATCGAGCTGATGGAAGTGCTGGGCGGCGCCATCGCCAAGCGCGATTCGGACACCAACATCCATAACTACCGCGTCTCCATCTACGCCGTGCGGCTGGCCGAGGCGGCGGGGCTCGACAAGGACGCCATTCGCAACCTGATCGCCGGCGCCTTCCTCCACGACGTCGGCAAGATCGGCATCAGCGACAACATCCTGCTCAAGCCGGCGAAGCTGACGACGGATGAATTCGCCGTGATGAAAACCCACGTCGCCCTTGGCGTGGACATTCTGGTCAAGTCGAGCTGGCTGCAAACCGCGCGCGACGTCGTCGAATATCACCACGAGAAATACGACGGCAAGGGTTACTTGCGTGGCCTGGCGGGCGAGGCCATTCCCATCAACGCCCGCGTCTTCGCCATCGTCGACGTCTTCGACGCGCTGACCTCGAAGCGGCCGTACAAGGAGCCGATGCCCTTCGCCGAGGCCATGGCCATCCTGCGGCGCGATGCCGGCAGCCATTTCGATCCGCGCCTGGTCGGCATTTTCGACGGCATTGCCGCGGTGCTTTATCGGGAAATCAGCGGCGCGCCCGATGAGGCTGTCGAGGCAAGGTTGCAGACGCTGATCGCCACCTATTTCTTTCCTGCGTGAGTCGCCCATGCCCGCCGTCCTGATTGCCGCCGTCGCTCTTGCCCTGCTTGCCATCGTGCTGTGGCAGCGCAACCGGCGTCTCGAACGCGAACGGTACATCCGCGACTACGTCTGGCCCAAGGGCCTGCTTGATCGCCTGGGCAAGCGTCGTCCCGACCTGCCGATCAAGGATCGCGCCCTGGTCGCCCGCGGGTTGCGTCAGTTTTTCCTCGCCCATCTGCGTTCGGGCCGCCGCTTCGTCTCGATGCCCTCGCAGGTGGCCGACGATCTCTGGCACGAATTCATCCTCTACACCAAGGGTTACGACGCTTTCTGCCAGCAGGCGTTCGGCCGCTTCCTCCACCACACGCCGGCCGTAGTGCTGGGCGACGACCAGCAAAACAACGAGGGCCTGCGCCGCTGCTGGTACTGGTGCTGCAAGGAGGAAAACATCGACACGCGCCAGCCCAGCCGTCTGCCACTGCTGTTTGCGCTCGACACCAAGCTGGGCATCGCCGATGGCTTTGTCTACACGCCCGACTGCAAGGCGCTGGCCGCGGGGGGCGGCAGTGGCGGCCAGTGCGGCGCCGATCTCGGCAGCGGTGCCGGCAGCGACGGCGCTAGCGGGGACGATAGTGGCGGTGGCGACAGCGGCGATGGGGGTGGCGGATGTGGCGGGGGCGGCGACTGATCAAGGGCAAGATTGGCCGCCGGGCGGTGATCCTTGCCGCCGCCGCCGCTCTCGCAACGACATAATGGCCTTGCCGGCCCTGCCGGCCGGTAATTTTCAGGCAATCAGCTGAATTGGCGCGGTTATTGCAGGCTATTCGGCAGGCGAGAGGAAGAAGGGCACGGGACCCTTCATCGCCAGCCGGAGGCGCCATGTCAATAAGTGAAATAGCAGGCACGGGTTTCAACTTTGCCTTGCTGAATAATCCAGCAATCAAAAACAAGTCATCGGGCACGGGCGACGTTATGTCGTCATTGGCGATTCGCATTGCCGAATCCCAGTCGCAGATCTTCGGTTCGTTGCTGAGTTCGTTTTTTTCCGCGGACGCTGCCAGCAAGCCGGCCAGCATCGGCGACCTGCTGGCTTCCCAATATTCCCAATCCGCGTCGACAGACCCGCTTGGCGATAGCGGTGGCGGTATCTCCGCCTCCGGCCGCAATACGGCTTTGTTCGATCCCGAGTCTGCTTACGGGATGATGAGCGTCATCAATAACAAGGATGTTGCCTACAAGGCCCAGTTTTCGGAACTGAGCCAGATGAAGTCCTACGTCACCGAGATGCGGCAGGAAGGGCAGAAGCTGGGCCACATCGACATGGCGACCGACAACGGCGTCATCAAGGCCGAATTGGGGAACTTTGCCGGCGAGTACAACGACTGGGTGCGGCGCTTCGACGAAGACATGCAAAACGGCGGTGCAATGGCCGGTGTCCAGGCGGCGGAGATCTCCCGTTGGGAACTGGAACAGAGCGTCGGCAATATGTTCAATGGTGCCCGCGACGGTCTGCATGGCTTGCGTGACCTCGGCTTCACCATTGACCCCGTTACCAAGCTGGCCGTAGTCGATACCGTCAAGCTGGACGCGGTGCTGGCCGGCAACAAACAGGGCGTCGTCGATACGGTACAAGAGTTCAGCGCGAATTTTGCCCGCGCGGCGGAACTGCTCAATGCCGACGGCAACTTCATTCCCCGGCAACTGGATAACCTGAGTCACGCCATCGCTTACATCGACGACAACAAATCCGCGCTACAGGCCGAGTTCGGCCTGGGTGACGCCGCCCGCCCCACGGGCCGGATCGCGCAGGCGCTGGCGGCCTACAACCAGACTGCCGCAATAAGTCGGCGCTAGCGGTACGGCACCGCGGCGGCAGCCGTCTTGGCGGGCGCTGCCTTCAGCCCGCCGGCTGAAACGAACTGAAACAAACCGAAACCAACTGATGCGGCCGGGACATCGCCGGGTTACGCGCCGAGGCAAAAATGCACCTTCGGCAATCCGTAACGGAGTCAGCACCATGTCACCCCAGCGCCACGAAAGATCCAAAGCATGAATCCGCTTGATTCATCGCTCGTACCCAACGGTACGCCCGGCATGCCACGCGAGGCGCAATTTCCGTCGCCCGAGATCATCGGCCGGCTGGCCGTGTCCAACAGCGGCTTCGTCTTCGATCCGGTGTCCGGCGCCAGTTACAGCGTCAGCGTCTCCGGGTTGGCGGTGCTGCGCGCCATCCAGTCCGGCGCGACCGACATGAACGCCATCGTGCAGTCGCTCTCCGCCGAATTCGAGGCGACCCCGGCCGCTCTCGAACGCGACGTGATGGAGTTCGCCGGTCGCCTGCGCGAGGCTTTCCGATGAAACGGCGCGCGGTCGCGGTGGCCGTCACCGGCATGAACGCCCGTCCCGACAATCCCGGTCCGGGACTGGCGGTGGCCCGCTGTCTCAAAGAATCCCGCCATCTCGATGCGCGCGTGCTTGGGCTGTCCTACGATGCCCTCGATCCCGGCCTCTATCTGCCGCAGTGGAGCGACGAAAGCCATCTGTTGCCTTATCCCTCGGCCGGCGAGGAAACCTTCATGGCGCGCCTGGCGGGTCTGCACGAGGCCAGCGGTTTCGACGTGTTGCTACCCTGCCTCGACGCCGAACTACCGACCTTGTCGCGACTGGTCCCCTGGCTCGATAAACTGGGCGTGGCGACCCTGTTGCCGACGGCGGAGCAGATTCGCCTGCGTGCCAAGGACCGGCTGAACGAATTGGCCGCCGAGGCGAAAATCGATTGCCCGGAAACGAAGAGCCTGTTCCGCGAAGATTTTCTGGCCAACGCGGCCGCTGAAGGCTTTGATTACCCGCTGGTGGTCAAGGGTCTGTTTTATGACGCAAAGATCGCTCATACGCAGGATGAGGCCACCGTCGCCTTCCGCCGCATCGCCGGCGAATGGGGATTGCCGGTGCTGGTGCAAAAATTCGCAGCCGGCGAAGAGATCAACCTCACCGGCATTGGCGACGGTGAAGGCCGCCTGCTCGGCCCTGTGATGATGAAAAAACGGGCGCTCACGGACAAGGGCAAGGCCTGGGCCGGCATTTCGATCCACGACGAGGCTTTGCTCGCCGCCGCGCGCCGGCTGGTTGCCGCCACGCGCTGGCGCGGGCCGCTGGAAGTGGAAGTGATGCGGAGCGCGGATGGACGTCTGTCGCTCATCGAGATCAACCCGCGCTTTCCGGCCTGGGTTTACCTCTCGGTCGGCGTCGGCCAAAACCTGCCGGAAATGCTGGTGCGGCTGGCGCTGGGGGAGAAAGTCGCCGAACCGTCGCCAGCGCCGGCCGGCATCCTGTTCATCCGTTATGCCCAGGAAGTCATCGTGCCGCTGTCCGATTTCGAAGCCATTGTGACGACGGGAGGACTCCATGTCTGATATCAAAACCAGGAAAAAGCCCTGGATCGCGCCGACGCTGACCGCGCACGGCGGCGGCCTCAACAAGTTTGGCGCCACGCGCCGCAACCTCGTCACCGAACGCATTGGCGGCATTGCCGTCGAGGAGTTGACGCGGCAGTTTGGTTCGCCGCTGTTCGTGATCGAGGAACGTCGCCTGCGGGACAATGCCCGGCGACTGAAAAGCGCCTTCGCCCACCGCTGGCCCCGGGTTATCCACGCCTGGTCCTACAAGACCAACTATCTGGGCGCGGTGTGCAACACCCTGCATCAGGAGGGCTACATCGCCGAGGTGGTTTCCGCCTTCGAGTACGACAAGGCGCGCTCGCTCGGCGTGCCGGGCCA
>JAIFMO010000194.1 GCA_020048435.1 Sulfuritalea sp. | reverse complement strand
AGATGGTCCGCCACATCAACGCCGTCGAGACACGCATGCAGGAACATTTTCCGCAGGCGTGCTGGGTCTTTTTCGAGCCTGACGAGCGTTAGCCGGAGAATGGGCGCGCCCGCTATCAATAGGCCTGAAGGTCGGCGCCGTCGATGTCAAGCGAGTGCCGCCAGAACTGATCGTCGCGGTCGAACAGGCGATAGGTGCCACGCGGGCCCCAGGTGCCGGCCGGGTAGGTGTTGATGAATTCGCGTTCCATCGCCCACACCTTGAGCACCGGATCGACCACGCGCCAGGCCCACTCCACTTCGTCGATGCGCAGGAACAGCGAATGGTCGCCGAGCATGGCGTCGAGGAGGAGTCCTTCATAGGCGTCGTAATCCTCGTCGCCGCCCTTGCGGTAGGTGGCGTCGAGGCTGATGGTGCGGGTATGCAGTTCCAGCCCCGGCACCTTCACCTGCAGTTCCATTTTCATGCAGTCATTGGGCTGGATACCCAGCATGATCCAGTTCGGCCGCGACGGGTTATTGCGGTTATGGCGTAGCAGGTCTTGCGGCGGGTTGCGGAAGCGGATGCAGATGGTCGATGTATTCTCGGCCATGCGCTTGCCCGTGCGCAGGTAGAAAGGCACGCCCGACCAGCGCCAGTTATCGACAAACAGTTTGAGCGCGGCGTAGGTTTCGGTGGTGCTTTCCAGCGCCACGCCCGGCTCTTCGATATAGCCTGATACTGTCTTGCCATCGACGGTGCCGCCGGCATATTGGGCGCGGAAGGCATGGGCATGCACGGCGTTCTGCGTAATCGGTCGGATGGCTTTCAGCACCTTTACCTTCTCGTCACGCAGATGCTCGGCCGCCATCGACACGGGCGGTTCCATTGCCACCAGCGCCATCAACTGCATCAGATGGCTCTGTATCATGTCGCGCAAGGCTCCGGCACCTTCGTAGTAGTCGGCGCGACCTTCGGTGCCCAGGGTCTCTGCATGGGTGATCTGGACATGGTCGATGTAATGGCGGTTCCACAACGGCTCCAGCATCATGTTGGCGAAGCGGAACACCATGACGTTCTGCACCGTGCCCTTGCCAAGGTAGTGGTCGATGCGGAAGATCTGTGGCTCGTCGAGATGTCGGTAAAGGCTTTTCTGGAGCGTCTGGGCGGAGAGCAGGTCGTAGCCGAAGGGCTTTTCGATGACTACCCGGCGCCAGCCGTTTTTCTGCTTGAGCAGGCCAACATTACCCAGTTTCTCGATGATATTGGGGAACTCGGACGGGCGCACTGCCATGTAAAAAACGGCGTTAGGCGGAAATTCGGTGCTCTCGTCGAGCAACTTTTGCAAGCGGCCGTAACTGCTATCGTCGCCCGGCAAAACGGCGTGATAGTGCAGGCGTGCGCGGAAACGCTCAAAGGCCGCCTTGTCGTAGCCCTCGGGAAAGCGGGCGTCGAGCATGGCCGTTACGTCGGTAATCCACTGGTCGCGGCCGCGTTCCTCGATGCTGGCGGCAAGAATCAGCATCTTTTCCGGCAGCCGGCCCGCCACTTCGAGGCGAAACAGCGCCGGGATCAGTTTGCGCCGCGACAGGTTGCCGCCCGCGCCGAAGATCACTAACGTGCATGGGTCAATGGTTTTCATGATTTGCCTCCGCAGGGCCGCCCCAAGGAGGCAAAAGCCCCCCCGTGGGGGGCAGCGAGCCGGGTGTGCGAGCGTGGGGGGCTCATTTGCCTTCGCCTGTACTTTTGACCGCATGGCCGCCGAAGGCATTGCGCATCAGCGAGAGCAGGCGGTAGCTGTACCCTTTCTTGTCCTGGCTGGCAAAGCGCATTTGCAGGGCCAGGGTCAGCACCGGCGCGGCGATGCCTTGTTCAACCGAATCGATTACCGTCCAGCGGCCTTCGCCGGAATCGGGTACAAAGGGGGCGACGTTGGCCAGTTCCTGATCATTTTTCAGCCCGTCGGCCGTCAGGTCGAGCAGCCAGCTTCTGACCACGGAACTGTGCCGCCACAATTCGGTGAGTTGCGCCAGATCGTAGTTGAATTCCTGCTTGCCCTTGAGCAAGTCGAGCCCTTCGGCCAGCGCTTGCATCATGCCGTACTCGATGCCGTTGTGGATCATCTTGGAATAGTGGCCGGCGCCCACCGGGCCGACATGAGCCCAGCCGCGATCGGGCGCTGGCGCCAGCGCCCGCAGCACTGGTTCAAGCGTCTTCGCCACCTCTGGCGTGGCGCCCACCATCAGACAGTAGCCGTTATCCAGCCCCCAGACGCCGCCCGAGGTGCCGGAATCCATGAAGCCGATGTCCCGTTCGGCCAGCCAGGCACCGCGCCGCTGGCTGTCCTTGAAGTTGGAATTGCCGCCATCGACGACGATGTCGCCCCTGGAAAGCATCGGCGCCAGATCCTTTAACTGGTTCTCGGTCGGATCGCCACTTGGCAGCATCAGCCAAACCACGCGTGGCGATGGTGGCGGGCCCAGTTTGCTTACCGCGTCGGCCACCGAGGTGGCGGCGATCATGCCGGCTTCCTCCGCCAGTCCGGCGACGGTTTTGGCATCACGGTCGTAGCCAACTACCTCGATACCGGCACGGCGCAAGCGTCGCACCATGTTGCCGCCCATTTTTCCCAAACCGATCATTGCTAGACGCATGCTGTTTCCTTTGTGAGAACGAGTGGATCAAAACGGCGGAATAAACCCTGTCGCGGTATGCTGACGGCTGCAATTTTCCGCGGACACCCGATGATGCGACAGTTTCTCTCATGACTCAAGCCCGACAACTTTGCCGCTGGCATGCCCAGGCCAATATCGATGCGCTGGCCCATTCCATAGCAGCTGAAATCCTCCAGGCGGCAGGCGAATCGCTGGCGCGCCACGACGCCTTCCATCTGGTGCTGTCGGGTGGCAACACGCCGCAGCGTATCCACGCCCTGTTACGCGAGGCCAAGACCGACTGGTCGCGCTGGCATGTCTATTTCGGCGACGAACGCTGCCTGCCGCCCGATCATCCCGAGCGCAACAGTCGCATGGCGGCCATCGCCTGGCTCGATCATGTTGCGATTCCGGCGCGGCAGGTACTGACGATTCCAGCAGAACTTGGCGCGCAGGCCGCGGCGGTGGCTTACGGGAAAGTTCTGGCCGCTGTCGGCGAGTTTGATCTGGTCTTGCTCGGTCTGGGCGAGGATGGCCATACCGCCAGCCTGTTTCCCGGACATGACTGGGGCGAGGCCGCCACCGCGCCGGATGTCCTGGCGGTAGTTGACTCGCCCAAGCCACCGCCACAACGGGTGTCGCTCAGCGCCCACCGGCTCGGCGAGGCGCGCCAGGTTATTTTCATGGTGACGGGAGCATCCAAGCGCAACGCGGTGGCCGCATGGCGCGGGGGCGAGGCCATTCCGGCGGCCGTAGTGGCGCCGGCCGGCGGGGTCGATATTTTCATTGCCGATGTTTGAGCGGTAAATGCCCGGCCGCCGCGCGGCCGCGATCAGTGTGAATGATCGTCGAGGTGAATTACGTCGTCGTACAGGGCCTGATTTGCGTCGTGCCGCTTCTTTACGAAATACATGGTGGTGGCCACGAACAGGCCGAACAGCACGATGATCCAGTAAATGTGCAGGCCGGCCCTGAGCAGTACCGAATACATGCCGGTCATGATGAGGATCGACAGGTTTTCGTTGAAGTTCTGCACGGCGATGGAATGCCCCGCGCCCATCAGGATGTGGCCGCGATGCTGGAGCAGGGCGTTCATCGGCACGACGAAGAAGCCGGATAGCACACCAACCATAACCAGCAACGGCATGGCTACCCAGGAGTTGCGCACGGCGATCATCACCATGATGGTGAGGCCCATGACGATGCCGAGCGGGATGACCCGCACGGACTTGCGCAGCGTGATCATTTTCGCCGCCATGATGGCGCCGATGGCGACGCCGACGGCGACCACGCCCTGCAACATGCTGGATTTCGCCAGGTCAAGATGCAGCGCCATCCTCGACCACTCGATGACGATGAATTGCAAGGTGGCGCCGGCGCCCCAGAACAGGGTAGTCACCGCCAGCGAGATTTGTCCCAGTTTGTCGCGCCACAACAATCTGAGGCAATGATTGAACTCGTGAAACAGGAAGACAGGGTTTTTCTTGAGCGGCTTGTGGTCGACGCCGGTATCGGGGATGTAGAGATTGAAGACAGCCGCGATGATGTACATGACGCCAATGACCAGCAGGTTCATTTCGGCAATGGTGTCGATGCCGGTATCGATGACGGGGAAGTCGAAAGCGAGCAGTGTTTGCGCCACTTCCGGCCGGATCATGGCGCCGCCCAGCACGACGCCAAGGATGATGGCCATGACGGTCAGGCCCTCGATCCAGCCGTTGGCCACCACCAGCAGTCGGTGCGGCAGGTATTCCGTGAGGATGCCGTATTTGGCCGGCGAGTAGGCTGCGGCGCCGAGACCGACGACGGCATAGGCGACCAGCGGATGCACGTCGAGGAACATCAGCGAACAACCAAATATCTTGATGCCGTTGCTGATGAACATGACTCGCCACTTGGGCATGGAGTCGGCGAAGGCTCCCACGAAGGCGGCCAGGGCAACGTAGGAAACGGTAAAAAACGTTTTTAGAAGCGGTTCGTATTCCGCCGGTGCGTGCATGTCGCGCAGGATGGCAATTGCGGCGATCAGCAGGGCATTGTCGGCGAGCGCGGAAAAAAACTGCGCTGCCATGATGATGTAGAAACCGAACGTCATGGGCGGGGGGTATGGCGCCGGAGGCGCGGGGCTGCGGCGTTATACCACGAAAGAAAGCGGGCTTTCTCAATGCGGAAAACCGTCCCGCTAAAGGTCATCAGACTGTCTTATGCTTTAGTTTTGTGATTGAATAGTAATCATAACAACGAATACACGGAAACGTGTCAAAGGGAGATAAGAAACATGGCTGATCGCAGGCTGCAAGTTTTCCACGCCGTTGCCAAGCAGTTGTCTTTTACCAAGGCTGCCGAAGTGCTGTTCATGACGCAGCCGGCCGTGACCTTCCAGATCAAGCAACTTGAAGAGCATTTCAATACCCGCCTGTTTGATCGCGGCCATGGCCGTATTACGCTGACGCCGGCGGGTGATCTGGTGCTTGAATACGCCGAGCGTATTCTCGGTCTGTCGTCCGAAATGGACATCCGCCTGGCTGAAATGACAGGCGAGGTCGGCGGTTCGCTGTTGGTCGGAGCCTCGACCACCATCGCCGAATTCATGCTGCCGACCATACTCGGCGAGTTCAAGTCGAAGAACCCGCAAGTGCGGCCGCGCCTGATCGTCGGCAACTCGGAAACCATCGAGACGCGGGTGTCCGAGCACGCCATCGACATCGGATTCATCGAATCGCCCTCGCACCAACCGAACCTGCTGACCGAGGAAAGCTGTGTGGATGAACTCGTTGTGATATGCAGCCCGAAGTTTCCGCTGGCTCGCTACAAAGAGCTGACGCCGCGGCAGATCGTCGAGTTCCCCTATGTTTCCCGCGAGCCCGGCTCGGGCACCCGCGAATTCACTGATGCCTATTTGCACCAGGCCGGCATTACCCCGGACCAGATCCATACGGTGATCGAAATGGGCAGTCCGGTCGCCGTGATCGGCGTGGTCGAAACCGGGCTCGGCTTCGCCATTGCCTCCCGTGCGTCGATTGCCAATGCCGCCTGTATGGGCAGTATCGTCGCCATTCCGCTCAAGCCGCGGCTGACTCGCGCGCTTTCCATGGTCTATCCCAAGGAAAAGTTCCGCTCGCGCCTGGTGTCGGCTTTTGTCGAATATGCCAGCCATCGGCTCAAGAATTTCGCGACTTGAACATCGTCGCCATGAATTCCGTTTACTGGTATCTCCGCTAAACTCAGGCCGCATGACCCGACCGATTCTCGCGCGCATCGACCTGGCCGCGCTACGCCATAACTACACTATCGCCCGCCGCCTTGCCGGCGCTGTCCGGCTTTGGAGTGTCGTCAAGGCCGACGCCTATGGCCATGGCCTCATGCGGGTCGCGACGGCCCTGGCCGACATGGCCGACGGCTTTGCCCTGGTCGAACTTGAAGGCGCCTTGCGGCTGCGCGAGGCGGGGCTGCGCCAGCCCATTCTCATGCTCGAAGGTTTTTACGAGGCGGAAGAACTGCCTGCTTTTGCCGAATATGGTCTGACCACGGTGATCCACAGTCGCGCGCAGGCCGAGGTTTTTTGCGCGGCGCATCTGCCGGCGCGGCTGCCGGTCTATCTCAAGCTCAACACCGGCATGAATCGGCTGGGGCTGAATCCCGATGAAGTGACCGTGGTGCTCGAAATGATCGAGCGTTCGGGCTTGGCGTCCAGCATCACGCTGATGTCCCATTTTGCCGATGCCGACGGGCCGCGTGGCGTCGACTGGCAAATGGATGCGCTGGCTGACATCGCGGCAACGGGCGCGGCAATGGGCGCGGGAGGGGGCGTAGGCGCCTTGCCGCAAAGCCTGGCCAATTCGGCCGGCCTGCTGCGCCACGGCCAACTCCAGGCACTGCCCCGGGCCGACTGGGGGCGGCCGGGCATCATGCTTTATGGCAGTTCGCCATTCCCCGATCAAACCGCCGCCGAACTTGGCCTGCGGCCGGTGATGACGCTGCAAGCCGAGCTGATTTCCGTGCGCGAGATCAAGCCTGGCGAACGCGTCGGCTACGGCGGCACTTTTACGGCGGAGCGGCCCATGCGCATCGGCGTCGTCGCCTGCGGCTATGCCGACGGTTATCCCCGCCACGTCCCCAACGGCACGCCGGTTCTCGTCGATGGGCAACGCTGCGGCATCGTCGGGCGGGTGTCCATGGACAAGCTTTGTATCGATCTGACCGACCTGCCGCAAAAAGTCGGCGCTAGCGGTACGGCAACCCTGTGGGGCGGTGATGCAAACGAATGCCTGCCGGCGGACGAAGTCGCCACCGCCGCCGGCACCATCGCCTATGAACTTTTCTGCGGGTTGGCCGCGCGCGTACCGGTAGTTGAGTCGATGACCGAAATGATGGCCGAGGCAATCTAACGGTCGTGGCCAAAGCGAAAACCGCCTACATCTGCACCGAATGCGGCGCGGCTTCGCCCAAGTGGCAGGGACAGTGTCCCGGTTGCGGATTGTGGAATACGCTGGTCGAGTCGGTAACCGAGCCGGCGGTGGGCGCCAACCGCTACACCACCGCGTTCGCTTCGCTGGCCGGCGTCGGCAAATTGCAGGATCTGGCCGACATCAAACCGCGCGAGGAACCGCGCCAGCCCACGGGCATCGAGGAGTTCGACCGCGTGCTCGGTGGCGGTCTGGTTACCGGCGGCGTGGTGCTGATCGGCGGCGATCCCGGCATCGGCAAATCGACGTTACTGTTGCAGGCGCTCTCAAGGCTGGCCGAGGCTGGCGAGTCGGTGCTTTACGTTTCCGGCGAAGAATCGGCCGAGCAGGTGGCGCTGCGGGCGCGGCGCCTCTCTCTGCCGGTGGCGGGCCTGCGCCTGCTGCCCGAAATCAGCCTGGAAAAAATCACCGCCACGCTGGCTGAAATCCGGCCGATGATCGCGGTGATCGATTCGATCCAGACCGTCTATTCCGAAGCGCTGAGTTCGGCTCCCGGCTCGGTGGCGCAGGTGCGCGAGTGTGCGGCGCAGTTGACGCGTTTCGCCAAGCAGAGCGGCACCTGCGTGGTCTTCGTTGGCCATGTCACCAAGGAAGGCGCGCTGGCCGGGCCGCGTGTGCTGGAGCACATGGTCGACACCGTGCTCTATTTCGAGGGCGACACCAATTCCAGCTTCCGCCTGATCCGCGCCTTCAAGAATCGCTTCGGCGCGGTCAATGAACTCGGCGTTTTCGCCATGACCGAGAAGGGACTGCGCGGCGTCTCCAACCCCTCGGCGCTGTTTCTGTCGCAGCATTCGCAGGAGGTAGCCGGCAGTTGCGTGCTGGTGACGCAGGAAGGCACGCGGCCGCTACTGGTTGAAATCCAGGCGTTGGTCGATAGCGCCCATTCACCCAACCCCCGCCGGCTCACCGTCGGTCTCGACGGCAATCGGCTGGCCATGCTGCTGGCGGTGTTGCACCGCCACGCCGGCATCGCCTGTTTCGACCAGGATGTGTTTGTCAATGCCGTCGGTGGCGTGCGCATCCAGGAACCAGCGTCCGATCTGGCGGTTTTGCTCGCCATTGTGTCATCCCTGCGCAACCGGCCCTTGCCCGGAAAATGGGTGGCTTTTGGCGAGATCGGCCTCGCCGGCGAAATCCGCCCCGCGCCGCGCGGGCAGGAGCGCCTGAAAGAAGCCGCCAAGCTCGGTTTCACTCACGCGCTGATCCCCAAGGCCAATGCCCCCAAGCAGGCGATCAAGGGAATTGAGGTGGTGGCGCTGGAACGGGTGGAGCAGGCGGTCGAGCAACTGCGGAACCTCTGAATATGATTTCACTCCGCCTCATGTGGCGCATGCTGGCACGCGACTGGCGGGCCGGCGAACTGACGGTGCTGGGCGTGGCGCTGGTGGTGGCGGTGGCGGCCTTGACCAGCGTCGGCTTTCTGGCCGATCGGGTCGAGCGAGGGCTGATGCAGCAGTCGCACCAGTTGCTCGGCGGCGACCTGCTGCTGACCGCCGATCACCCTTGGCGCGAGGAAATCCGCGAGGAGGCGCGCCGCGCGGGGCTGCAACTGGCCGAGAGCGTTACTTTTCCCAGCATGGTTGGCTCGGCGCAAGGGACGCAACTGGCCGAGGTCAAGGCGGTGTCGGCCAACTATCCGTTGCGGGGCCGCTTGCGTATCGCTGCCGAATTGAATGCCGCCGATGCCGAGGCGCCCGGCGTGCCGGCGCCGGGCCAGGTCTGGCTGGACGAGCGGCTGATAACGGCGCTCGGACTTACGCCGGGTGCCACGTTGCGGCTGGGCGCGCTCAAGCCGGCGCTGGCCGCTGTGCTGACGCTGGAGCCTGATCGCGGCATCAATCCCTTCGCCCTGGCGCCGCGCCTGCTGATGAATCTGGCCGATCTGCCGGCATCGCAACTGGTGCAGCCCGGCAGCCGCATTCGCTACCGCCTGCATCTGGCGGGCGAGGCGCGGGTGGTCGAACGCTTTGGCGCCGAGGTGAAGGCCCGGCTGAGTCGCGGCGAGCAACTGGAAAGTCTCGATAACGCCCGCCCGGAGATCCGTAACGTAATCGAGCGCGCGCAGCGTTTTCTACGGCTGGCGGCCTTGTTGGCGGTAATTCTCGCCGCCGTGGCGGTGGGGCTGGCGGCCGACCGCTACATGCGTCGGCATCTTGATGGCTGCGCGGTGCTGCGCTGTCTTGGCGCCCGCGAGGCGCAGATTCTGATTATTCACGGCGGCGAATTCGTTATTTTCGGCCTGCTGGCCACGCTGGTCGGCGGCATGATGGGCTATGTGACGCAACTGGCCTTGCAATCGCTGCTGGCCGGCGTGCTGACGGGCGCGCTGCCGCAACCCGGCTGGCAACCCTGGGCGCAGGGGCTGGGCGTTGGCGCGGTGCTGGTCGTTGGCTTCGTGTTGCCGCCGCTGTTGCGGCTCAAGCGGGTACCGACGGTGCGCGTGTTGCGGCGCGAATGGGACCCGAGTGATGGACCGATGACGCTGGCGGCCCATGGCGCGGGTATTGCCCTGCTGGCGGTGCTGATGGTGAGCATCGCCGGCGAGATGCGGCTGGGCGGCATCGTGCTCGGCGGCTTTCTGGTCGCGATTGCGGTTTATGCCGGCGGCGCCCGCGTGTTTATCGCTTTGCTGCGACGGGTGCGCGCCGGCCCCGGTTGGCGTTACGGCCTCGTCAACCTGCGCCGACGGCAACTGGGTACGCTGGTGCAGGGGGTGTCGCTGGGTCTTGGCCTGGCCGCGCTGCTGTTGCTGACCGTCGCCCGCGACGAACTTATGGACAGTTGGCGCGCCAAGGTGCCGCCGGATGCGCCCAACCGCTTCGTCATCAACATCCAGCCGGAACAGCGTGTCGCCATCACCGACTTTTTCGTGGCGCAGGGCTTGCCGCCGCCGCTGCTGGAACCGATGGTGCGCGGCCGGCTGGTGGCGATCAACGGGCAAGCGGTACGCGCCGACGATTTCAAGGATGAGCGCGCGCAACGCCTGGTCGAGCGCGAGTTCAACCTGTCGTGGACGGCCAATCTGCCTGGCGGCAATACCGTTACGTCAGGGCGCTGGCACGGCAAGTCGAAGGAGGGGCAGTTTTCGGTGGAGCAGGGCCTGGCCGAAACGCTGGGCTTGAAAGTGGGCGACGAACTGGCCTATGACATGGCTGGCATCCGCGTGGCGGCGCGCATCACTTCGCTGCGCAAGCTCGAATGGGATTCGATGCGGGTCAATTTCTTCGTAATCGCGCCCGCCGGCACGCTGGATGGCGCGCCCTACAGCCACATCACCAGCTTTCACCTGCCGCCGGGTAAAAGCACCTTCGTCAATGCTTTGTCGCGTGAATTTACGAACGTCACGGTGATTGACGTGGCGGCGCTGGTGCGCCAGTTGCAAGACACGCTCGACCAGGTCACGCGGGCCGTGCAGTTGCTGTTCGGCTTTGCCCTGGCGGCAGGCGTGGTCGTGCTTTTTGCCGCCTTGCAGGCAAGCGGCGACGAGCGGCTACGCGAACTGGCGGTGATGCGCGCACTGGGCGCGCGGCGGCGGCAACTGCGGGCTGCGCTGGTGGCCGA
>JAIFMO010000212.1 GCA_020048435.1 Sulfuritalea sp. | reverse complement strand
GTGGGTTTGGGCGGCTGGGAGAATCACACGCCGGCGGAACTCTCTGGTGGCCAGCAGCAACGCGTGGCGATCGCGCGCGCCATCGTCACCGCACCGGCCGTGGTGCTGGCCGACGAGCCGACCGGCAACCTGGACACGCAGCGCAGCCACGAAATCATGGCCCTGCTGATGGGCTTGAACCAGGATCAGGGCATCACCGTGCTGATGGTGACGCACGAGCCCGACATGGCGGCCTACGCGCGACGCATGGTGCATTTCGTCGACGGCCGCATCGCCAGCGACGCGCCCAACCCGCACCCGACCAACTCGGCACCTGAGGCGTCGTTACCTGTGGAGACCATCTGATGCTGTACAGCGTTTTCATGCTGGCGTTGCGCTCGATCCTCCGCAACCTGATGCGCTCCTTCCTCACCATATTGGGCATTGTCATCGGCGTCAGCGCGGTGATCACCATGGTTACGCTCGGTAACGGCGCCACGCAGTCGATCAAGGCACAGATTTCCGGCCTCGGCACCAATCTGCTCATGGTACGGCCTGGTCAGCGCATGGGACCGGGCGGCGGCGGTGGCGGCGGCGGTGTGCCGCAATTCAAGGAAGGCGATGCCGAGGCCATCCTGTCACAGATCGGCGGTGTCGCCGCCGTCGCACCCGAAGGCCGTTCCAGCCTCACGGTGGTGGCGAACGGTCGCAACTGGGCCACCAGCGTCATCGGCAGCAGCAACGCCTGGTTCGATACCGGCAACTGGAAGCTCGCCAGCGGCCGCCTCTTCGCTGCCGATGAACAACTGGCCGGCGCTGCGGTGTGCATCATCGGCGAGACGGTGAGGCGCGAAATTTTTGACGGCACGCTTGGTCATACCGGCCTCGGCGAGCAATTGCGGGTACGCAAGTTCTCCTGCACCGTGATCGGCATCCTGGCCGCCAAGGGCCAGAGCGGCATGGGCGACCAGGACGACACGGTCGTGGTGCCGCTACGCACTCTGCAGCGGCGCGTGACCGGCAGCGTCAAGGTTGCCACTCTGCTGGTATCGATGCAGGATGGCAGTGACGGCACGCGGCTGAAGGCCAGCCTGAAACAACTGCTGCGCGAACGCCGCAACCTTGCCCCAGATGATGATGACAACTTCAACATCTTCGATACGCAGCAACTGGCCGAAACGCTGTCGAGCACAACCCAGGTGCTGACCACCCTGCTCGGCGCCGTGGCTGCGGTAAGCCTGCTGGTCGGCGGTATTGGCATCATGAACATCATGCTTGTGAGTGTCACCGAGCGCACTCGCGAAATCGGTCTGCGCCTGGCCATCGGCGCGCTGGAACACGAAGTGCTGTTGCAATTCCTGATCGAGGCGATTGTCCTGTCGGCACTGGGCGGCGTGGTCGGTATCGTGATTGCCACTGCCGCGTCCTGGGGTCTGTCTTCCCTGATGGACGTGCCTTACGCCTTTGACCCGTTCATCAACCTGCTGTCGCTGGCCTTTTCAGCCGGCATCGGCGTGCTGTTCGGTTACTTCCCGGCCCGTCGCGCCGCGCGCATGGACCCGATCGAGGCACTGCGGCACGAGTAAGGAATGGTTCCGGCGAGATCGTCCAGCGCCTCGTCGGTCCAGATTATCCAGCAACGCTAATCAGGATCTGTTCATACGCCTTACCGAACAGGCGGACGCCTTCGGTTTGCAATGATTCGCCGACTTCACCGAGGTCGATACCCAAAACCCTGAGTGCTTCAATATGGCTATTTGCCTCGTTAATTCCTGTTGTCAGGGTGGCGGCAGCGCAGCCATGGTCTCGGAATGCCGCCAGGGTTGCATCCGGCAGGGTGTTGATGGTTTCCGGGCCGATCAGCGGTTCGACGTAGAGCAAATCGCTGTAAGCCGGATTCTTGTTGCCAGTGCTGGCCCAAAGGGGTGTCTGCGGCCGCACGTCAGCTTGGGCGAGCGTAACAAAGGCCGAACCGTGGAAAATATTAAGGTAGCGGGAATGGCATTGCTTGGCGAGGGCTACACCGGTTCTGCCCCTGAGCATCTGGGCCGGTGTTGTGCCAATGGCGTCGAGGCGCTTGTCCACCAGGGTGTCGACACGGCTCAGGAACACGCTGGCCACGGAGCGCAATTGTCCGGCATTACCGCCGTCATCCAGCCAGCGCTGCGCTCCGCGCAGATAGGCCTGCGCCACCGCTTCGTACTGCGCCACCGAGAAAATCAGCGTGACGTTGACGCGGATGCCTATAGCGGTCAACTGCTTGAAGGCCTGCACCCCGGCGGGCGTGCCTGGCACCTTGATGAGCAGGTTCTCGCGACTGACCGCACGCCGCAGGCGTTGTGCCGCCGCTATCGTGTCCGCCACATTGTGCGCCAGGACGGGCGAGACTTCGAGACTGACATAACCGGTTTCGCCCTGGCTGGATACATAGGCCGGCAGCAGAATATCGCAAGCCGCCTGTATATCTGGAATGACCAGTGCCTCGTAACGCGCTTCGGCAGCGAGGGGCGAACCGCGCAATTGATCGAGATCCTCGCGGTAATAAGGACTCCCGGCAATGGCTTTCTGGAAGATGGCGGGATTGGAGGTGACGCCGTCGACGCCGTCCTCGGTCATCAGACGCTGCAAGCTGCCTTCCTGCAACAGCGCGCGTGAGAGATTATCGAACCAGACGTGCTGGCCCAGTGTCTTGAGCGCGAGCAGTGGATTGTCGTTCATGTGCTTGTCCCTTGCATTGGCCATTTCCAGTCGCGTATTTCCGGCATGTCTACACCGTGCTGGTGGATGTACAGGGTGTGCTCGGTCAGCTTGTCGCGCATGCGTTGCTTGATGTGTGCCGCCTGCGGTTGCAGCTTCGGCACCCGGTTCGCTACATCCATTACCAGGTGGAAGCGGTCCAGCGTGTTGAGTACCACCATGTCGAACGGTGTGGTGGTTGCGCCTTCTTCCTTGTAGCCACGCACGTGCAGGTTGGCGTGGCTGGTGCGCCGGTAAGTCAGGCGATGTATCAGCCACGGGTAACCGTGGTAGGCAAAGATGATCGGCTTGTCGGTACCGAACAAGGAATCGAATTCCTTGCTCGATAACCCATGCGGATGCTCCTCCTGTGGTTGCAGGGTCATCAGGTCAACCACGTTGATGAAGCGCATTTTCAGGTCGGGCGCCAACTCGCGCAGGAGGGCGATGGCCGCCAGCATTTCCAGCGTTGGCACGTCGCCCGCCGCCGCCAGTACGATGTCCGGTGCGACTGACTGGTCGTTGCACGCCCATTCCCACATGCCGATGCCGGCGCTGGCGTGGTTTATGGCGGCGCCCATGTCCAGCCACTGCTGCTCGGGCTGCTTGCCGGCGACGATGACATTGATCAGGTCGCGGCTCTTCAGACACTGATCGGTGACATAGAGCAGGGTGTTGGCATCCGGCGGTAGATAGACACGGATGATGTCGGCCTTTTTGTTCACCACATGATCGATGAAGCCCGGGTCCTGGTGCGAGAAGCCGTTGTTGTCCTGCCGCCAGACGTGCGAGGTGAGCAGGATATTGAGCGAAGCGATGGGACGGCGCCAAGGAATCTCGCCGCAGACCTTGAGCCACTTGGCGTGCTGGTTGAACATCGAATCGACGATGTGGATGAACGCCTCGTAGCAGGAAAATAGCCCGTGCCGTCCGGTCAGCAGATAACCTTCCAGCCAGCCTTGGCAGGCGTGCTCGGAAAGAAATTCCACCACGCGGCCATCGACGGCGAGATGGTCGTCGTAGTCGAAGCGCTCGGCCATCCAACTGCGGTCAGTGACCTCGAACAAGGCGCCGAGGCGATTGGAGTTGGTCTCGTCCGGGCCGAAGACGCGGAAGTTTTCCAGGTTCTTCTGCATCACGTCGCGCAGGAAAGCCCCCATCACCCGCGTTGACTCGGCCATCGTTCCACCGGGCGTAGGTACAGCCACCGCATAGTCACGGAAATCAGGCAGGCGCAGAGCGCGCAGCAACACACCGCCGTTGGCACGGGGATTAGCACCCATACGGCGTTCACCGATGGGTGCCAGCGCTGTCAGCTCGGGCATCAGCCGGCCATCGGCATCGAACAATTCCCGAGGCCGATAGGACTGCATCCAGCGCTCCAGCAGCAGCACATGCTCGGGTTTTTCCATTTCGCTGAACGGTACCTGGTGCGAGCGCCAATAGTCCTCGGTTTTCTTGCCATCCACTTCCTTCGGCCCGGTCCAGCCCTTGGGTGAGCGTAGTACGATCATGGGCCAGCGCGGGCGGCTCGTGTCGTTGCCATTCCGCGCCCTGTGCTGGATTGTGCGAATTTCGGTAATCACCGTATCGACCGTGACGGCCATGAGCCGATGCATGACTTCCGGTTCGTCGCCTTCCACGAAATAGGGCTTGTAGCCATAACCCGTCAGCAGGTTCTCCAACTCGTCATGTCCGATACGGGCGAGAACGGCCGGACTGGCGATCTTGTAGCCATTCAGGTGAAGGATCGGCAGCACCGCGCCGTCCGTGCGCGGATTCAGGAATTTATTGGAGTGCCAGGAAGTGGCCAGTGGTCCGGTTTCCGCCTCGCCGTCGCCCACCACGCAGCAGGCGATCAGGTCGGGGTTGTCGAATACGGCGCCGTAAGCATGGAACAGGGCATAGCCGAGTTCGCCACCCTCGTGGATCGAGCCCGGCGTTTCCGGCGCGGCATGGCTGGGAATGCCGCCCGGAAAGGAAAACTGGCGAAACAGGCGGCGCATGCCATCCTCGTCCTGCGAGACATCGGAATACAGTTCGCTATAACTGCCTTCAAGCCAGGTATTGGCTACCACCGCCGGGCCGCCGTGGCCGGGGCCGGCGATAAAGATCATGCTCAGATCCTCGCGCCTGATCACCCGATTCATGTGTACGTAAATAAAGTTCAGCCCTGGCGTGGTACCCCAGTGACCCAGCAGGCGCGGCTTGATGTGCGCTCGTTGCAGCGGTTCTTTCAGCAGTGGGTTGTCGAGCAGATAGATCTGCCCCACTGAAAGATAATTGGCGGCGCGCCAGTAGGCATCGATTTGCTTTAATTCTTCAGGGTCGTGCAGTGTGGTGGCCGGGAGCATGTCGTATCCAGTGTGTCATCCAATGCGAGGACTCACCACCAACTGGCTCAGCCAAGCATATTTGCATTCATGAAAAAAGTCGGCGCTAGCGAGACGGCACCTGGAGACCAGAAACAATGGCGACGAAAGCGGGGGCCGGAAATTACGGGTCAACCAAGCAGCCCCGGAGCAAAAGTCCGGGGAACACTTGGCGGTGTGCTGGCTTACTGTTGGCCCTTGACAATCATGTCATTCTTGACTGACGTCACGCCTTTGACGGCCTTGGCAACAGCCACGGCCTTGTCGATATCGGCGCGGGATCTGACGAAGCCGGTCAGCTGTACCGTGCCTTTGTTGGTTTCGACGTTAATTTCGGCGGACTTCAGCGAAGGCTCGCCCAATACCGCAGCTTTCACCTTGGTCGTAACAACGGCGTCGTCGATGTATTCGCCGGGAGATTCGTGCTTGACTGCCGGGGCAGCGGGCTTCTCATCGGCAGCCTTGGTTGCCAGTGTGGGGGCCATCGACGCCTTCGCGTTAGCCTTTGCATTAGCCTTGGCATTGACCTCTGCGGCCTTTGCTTCCTTCACGCAGATCTTCTTGTCGTCTGCGGATAGCGAAGCACATGCTGCTTTGGCGGATTTGTATTCGGCCGCTATCTTTTCTTTCTCGGCCTTGTATTCATCCTTTGACATGACTTGTGCTGCCATGGCGCCAGTGCTGAACGCGAGGGCAATCGCAACCGCGATAGCATTGGTGTGACGTGTGATCATGGTAGTTCTCCCTTTACGAAGTAAATCGAATGCTGACGTAGCGTCCGAGTTGTTGATGCCGCAGTTTTTGACTCAGGTGATATTTTCTATTTGCAAAGGCTCTGCCATCCGGACTTCCGCTTTTCCACTTCATCGATATCGATGCCGTAGTCTTCCAGCAGTCGACCGGAAAGTTGCTCGCGCTTGCCGGTAACCACATCCAGCTGATTGTCGGTAAGCTTGCCCCGTATTACCTTCAGATTGCCCTTGATTTGCCGCCAATTGCCTTCGATACGATCCCAGTTCATTGCTTTCTCCCTTGTGCATGGTGCAAGTGACATACCTGATCTGGACTGACGAAACATTGGTCACTATCTTCAGCAGTTACGCTAATTTGGCTTGATTGGAGGTCAGGTAGACTTCGATGTCGCGCAAGGATTCGCGCCACGTCAATTGCGCGAAGACCCTCACGCGAAACCTCCGCTACAAGCCAACGGTTTTAGCGACGGGAAAATTCATCAGATCCACGGGGCACCGATGAGTCTCCTCATGGACGCGCAGATTGGCGATGGTCGCCATCACTTGCTTGTTTCGTGTCCAACAACACCGCCCACCACTGCTCCGCCCACCACTGCTCCGCCCACGGTACCGACTGCACTACCACCCGTAAGCACGGCGCCCCCGACAGCCCCGACACCCGCCCCGATGGCTGTATTCTTGTCCTGCGTCGACATGCCCGAGCAGCCCGTTAGTCCAATTAGGATTGCAGCGAATGCCGTACCGACGGTAAAGATTTGTTTGTTCATTGGGTTACCTCATTTCTGAATATAAATGGCGCGATGTGCATCAAGTCCGGTCATCGGCGACTATTGCTTGTTGAACTTGAGCTTCGCCTGATTCAGGCAGTGATCCTTGGCGGCGCCCGCGTATTCATCACACCTTTCCTTCGCAACTCCGTACTGAGCATCCAAAGTTTCCGCCGCAGCATCATTTTTTGCCTCGGCAGATTTTTTGCCAGCCTCGTTGCGCGCTTCGGTAGATTTACCCTTGGCTTCAGCGTTCGCATCGTTTGTCTTCAACGCGGCCTTTGCGTTCGATTTCGCTTCGGTCTTGGCGGCTTTGGCCTCCTTAACGCAAATATCCTTGGCAGTTCCGGCCTTGTCGTCACAGCGCTCATCCGCAACGGCATATTCAGCCTCCGCCTTGGCAACGAGCACCTTGTAATCAGCTTTTGCCGAAGGTCTGTAACCTGCCTCAAGTTCTGCTTTGGCTACTTTTTCTTGGCCTTTCGCCTCTTCCATGCAGATATCGTTGGCGTTACCGGACAAACTGCTACATGCCGACTTGGCTAGTTTGTATTTCGATGAAATGTTATCCCCGGCAGTTTTGTACATATCTTTCGACATGTTCTCCGCCATTGCTCCGCAGCTGAACGCCAAGCCAACCGCAACTGCAACCGTGATCGAATTGAATTTGAATATATTCATAAAAGAACTCCAGAATTTGACAATCGTTGGAGTGTGGCATCCGCCAATCACTCCTTACCTTGAGTTGGTGTATCCGGCCTAATTGCTTTGCCGAGTACCTACCACCTCAATCTCGACGCGACGATCAGGCTGCAGGCAAGCAATCACCTTGGCACTCTTTGCGCCGAGGCATTCGCCTTCCTTGGTTATTGGCTGTGTCTCGCCACGACCTTCTGTCTGGACCCGGTTTGCGTCGATCCCGTTGCCAACCAGATAGGTTTTAACCGCGGCAGCACGTTTTTCCGACAGCGCTTGGTTATAGGTTTCCGACCCGAAACGGTCGGCATGACCAACGGCCATGATTACTTCAGGTTTGATGTCCTTGCTCTTCGCGACAAATTCATCAAGAGCTGCCCGCCCTGCCGGACTAAGGTCTGCCTTGTTGAACTTGAACAGAGTGTCAGCATCCAGCTTCACACGCTGCGCCGCGGGTTTAACTGTGGGTGCTGGCGCTGCGGCTAGCGGCTTCTTCTCGGGGTCTGCCACTTTGGCCGCTGTCCGCACGAGGTCCGGGTCGCATTCGGCAATAGCCAACGCTGGAGTCCAGTAACCGGTACGCCAACATAGATTGGTACCACTTCTTGCAACGACATTGCGTTGATCAACGAGATAACCGGACTTGTCCGTCGAGTTTGCCTGAGCCATTGCCACATTTGACATCGCACCGAATGCCATCGCACATGATAGGGCCAGCAGTATTTGCTTCTTGGTGAATGAATCGTTCATGATAATTTCCGATCAATAAAAGTCGCGTCATTTCCGCCTTGAATATCATTCGCGCATCCGACTGTCTGCAAAAGCGGCGAGATACTGACAGTCACGGCCAACCGATGAAAATCCGACCATCGATCACTGACACGATCATCAGCTCAACAGGTAGATTTCTCTGTGCGCTATCGCGCATAACCTGAACTACTTCGAATATATAAAGTCGGCGCTGGCAACACGGCAGCGTCCATTGCCCGATATTTGCCCCGGACATCTGGGTAGGCACCGTGTGTGCAATCCCACCGACTTTCACAGCAACTCGCTGAAACTAGCGCTGGGTGATCGGGGTATTGCCGGGGGAAATAACAATCTCGACGCGCCGGTTCAGCTGGCGATTCGTTGCCGTATCATTCCCTGCGACTGGATAGGCCTCGCCATAAGCGCGCGTAGCGATTCGATCACGGGCGATACCCATTTCCTGTAGGGTGTCTCGTACAGCCCCCGTACGGCGCTCGGATAATTCCTGGTTGTGCGCCGACGTCCCGGTGCTATCGGTAAAACCTTCAATCATCACCGTGCGCAGTGGATGACCCTGCAGTACATCGGCTAGCTTACGAAGTGAACGTGTCCCGCTCTCATTCAAGCGCGCCTGATCGCTTCCAAACAACACATCACCCAAGGTGATGACCAGGCCTCGTTCAGTCTGCTTGGCTGCCAGTTCTGCCAGCTGTGCTTCCAGTTTTGTGTTTTGCGCCAGGGCTTCTTCCGTCTTGCGCTGGGCTTCGATTGCATCGGCCTGTGCAACCTGCGCTGTCACCTTTGATTGCTCTGCGCTGGCACGGGCCTGATTGGCTTCACTCGTGCGTTGATCGAGGCGCACCTGGTCACGTTCCCGGCCAGCACCCGCTACCTCTGCTTCCGCCGATTTCTGCTTGGCCACTTCCTGAGTCAGCGCAATCTTTTGCTTGGCAAGATAGGCCAGTTTGTCGATCTGATCGCTGCTGTCATTATTACTGGCTGCCGCATTGGCTAACGCCAAAGCATCGCCGGCCTGCTTCAGTTCGAGCGAGGCAAAGCTGGCCACCTTTGGATTGCCTTGCGCTATCTGGTAATCACTGCGCGTCTGATCTAGCAGAGTGGTTGTCTTCGGCAAGGAGCCACAGGCGCCAAGGAGCGCTGCAATAACCAATAGCGTAGGGGTAAACGATGTGGATTTCATGATTGGAACCTTTTGATTGTTGCGACATGCTGCGTGGCCAGTTGGCCGACGCAGGGTGACATGGCGAATACGTGACCTATTTGGCGGCTCGGTCGAGTTCTTCACGCAGAACCCGAATATCTTCGTTCAGGGTATCCGCGGCCATTTGAGCCTTGCTTGAATTAGCCTTGCCTTGCGCCAGCTTTGCATCCGCCCGCGCCTGGTCGGCAAGTTCTATTGCCAACTTATAGTTCCTGGCCGCCATGGCCTTGTTCGCCAACGCCAACTTTTCACGCGCAGACTTCATTTCGACTGGTGCAAATTCGGTACCGCCCGCACCGGCCGCATTGTCGACTGCGGCCTTGGACACGGCCACATCAGCAGTGGCCGGTGTCTCCAGCGTGCTGCAGCCGGCTGCCAGAGCAAAAGCGGTAGCGTACAGAACCTTGATAAAGTACCTTGAGTTTTTTGTCATATCCTTCTCCGTATTGAGTCACTAAAAAAACACAGCCTTGGCTGAATGTTGTTATAGGTCTCGGTTACTTTGAAGTCAGTTCGATGGCACACATAGTGGAAATATTACTTATCGCTTACCGGCATTCATGCTTGGCCACTATGGCGAGGCAAGATCACGGTGATCGTGGTCAGGTTTTCCGGATCGGAAACCGTTAGCGCAACATGCCCGTTCTGCGCCTCGGCGAGCAGCCGGGCAGAATAGGTACCCAGACCGGTGCCGCCCTGCTTGCCGTGGGTGACGAACTTGTCAAAGAAGCGCGCGCGAATCTCGGCCGGCACCACTCCCTTGTTTTTGATGATTATGGAAAGAGGTGTTTCATCATTCAGGGTGACGACCACCCGGCTTTTATCGGGCGCGGCTTCGCAGGCATTCTTGATCAGGTTCTGGAACAGGGAATAACAGAACATGGCGTCACCCAACGCCTGCGGCGTCTCCTTACCTACCGGCAGCGTTATATCGATAGCAATGGTGAGATGTTTTGCGGCGAACGTCGTGCGCGCAGTTTCGACAATGCGGCTCAGGATGTCGCCAATCTTGACAGGCTTGGCATCGAGCTTGAAGCGACCGGTCTCGATCTTGAAGAGTTCTGAAGACAGATTGATCATGTCGAGCACCTGCAACGTGGTCTCCTCGACCACCCGCAGTTGCTCGACCTGCTTGCGGTTGGTCGATGGATTATCAGCCAGCGCCTGTACCAGTCCGATCACGCCAGCCAGCGGTCCTTTCAGATCATGCCGCGTGATGTTCTCGACATCCTCACGCAAGCGCGCCAACGCCAGCATGCCATCGTAGTCGGCCTGCAACTGCTTGCGCTGTTCGACAAAGCGCATGAAGTTGCGCACCCGCGGTTTGAGTACATCGGGATCGATGGGCTTGGTGATGAAGTCCACCGCGCCGAGTTCCAACCCCTTGAGGCGCGCGTCGTCACCGGTCATGGCAGTAACGAAAATCACTGGAATGGCTTCCGAGGTTGGGTGCTCGCGCATGTGCCGGGCCACTTCGAAACCATCCATACCGGGCATCATGATGTCGAGCAGCACCAGATCCGGTGGATTGTTCGACTGGCATATCTCAAGTGCTTTCACACCGGAATGTGTAATGCGGACCCGATATTCGTCCATGAAAAGGTGCGACAGCAGTATCAGGTTATCAGCCGTATCGTCGACGACAAGAATCGTTGGGCGCACTGCTTCACTATTGACTTGAGTTTCGGACGGCGCCTCGCCAGCTGAATGGAGCACAGGCTTTGCAGCACGGGCGCGGGGCCCCGCCGTCAGCGCCTTATCGATGTGCGCGGCAAGACGTTCTGCGGTATAAGGTTTGACCAGCAAGTCACTGACACCACTGGCAATCGCCTCCTCGATGCGCTGACGTTCGGCTTCGGCAGTAATCATGATGAATGGCAGGCGCGACAGTTTCGTGTCGCCACGCACCGCCTTGAGGAGTTCGAGCCCCGACATGACCGGCATGTTCCAGTCGGACAGCACGATGTCCACGCGCTGCCTTTTCAGGAGGCGCAACGCCTCGACACCATTTTTGGCCAAAACGATGGTGTGCACCCCCATTGCACGCAGCTGCCCCGAGGTGACTTTGCGCATGGGCTCAAAGTCGTCCACGACGAGAAACACCGTCTCCTTGGTAATCGTTTTCGGTTGCTGCCTGACCTCTGGGCGGGGAACATCATTCATGCGCACAGGGTAGCGCCATCCACATTCTCACGTATGTGCGATGTCGCACCAATCGATGTTTCCTGTAAATGGATAATGGCTGGAACACACGAAAGGATGCGGATGGCCAGGGTATTGATCATCGAAGACAACCCGCTGAACATGAAGCTGGCTGTGCTTCTGCTACAAAACGCCGGCCACGCGGTGCTGTGCGCGGTCGATGCCGAACAGGGGCTGATGCTGGCCCATACGCAATCGCCTGACCTGATTCTGATGGACTTTCAACTTCCCGGCATGGACGGCCGAGCAGCAACGGCATTGCTCAAACAGGATCCGGCTACCTCCGCCATTCCCGTGATTGCCCTTACCGCGACGGCACACGCCGGCCACATCGCCAGTCTCATCGCTGGTTGCGACGCTTATGTTGCCAAGCCATTGTGCTACCAGGCGTTGTATGCAGCGATCGATGCCCTCCTGAACAAAGATGCCGCGCAACCCGCCATTGCCTATAGGCCTCCTGCCGAATCCGTACATGACGTAATTACCCCGACGGTGGACCTTGGCATACTCGAAGGCTTGGTCGGTAGTGACCCGGCGGTGATTCTGGAGTTCCTGGACACCTTCCGCGGCAGTGCCGAAAAGATCGTGCCGGAATTGCAAGCGGCCTGTGTCTCAAATCAACCGCTGGCGGCGGGCAAGCAGGCCCATATGCTGAAATCTGCGGCCTACACCATCGGTGCGCGGGTACTCGGCGGACTCTGTGCGGAAATCGAGGTGGCCGGGAAGACCGGCCGGGAGGAATCTCTGGCGGCACTGTTCGCGCTGTTTGAGCAGGAAATCAAGCGCGTCTTCGCGTTTCTCGATGCTATTCAGGAAGAACGCCGTCCCGTACCTATTAACTTTCCACGGGAATTGAGGGTGACACCCGCTTCACGCCGTTGAAGGCGCTCGATTTCAGATAGAACGTCTTCGAGTTTGGTTTCCATTTCCAGGTCGGCGTCAGCCAGGTTGCTCACCTCATCGTTGGTGATATCCAGCTTGCCTTGAATGGACCGCAGCATTTGCAGTACCCGGGTCAGTTCATGCTCGGTCAGCAGACCGGTTTGCAAACTCAGGTCGGTGAGCCGCCCGGCTTCCTTGCCTAACAGGTTCTGGCTGATCAGCACAAAGGTCGTCAGGAATACCGCTTCCAGCGACACGACCATCGTCAGGAATCCGTAGGGATAGGGGTCGAATGGCGTAATACCGGCATGACCCGAGTTGCTAAAAATCCAGACACTAAACCAGGCAACATGCACATACAGGAAAGCCATGCTGCCCGAAAAGCTGGTGATGCGGTTGGCGATACGATCCTGCAAACCCTGGTCGCGGACAGCCTTGAGGCGGACCTGAATGATCTTGCGAATGTTCCGTTGAATGACGGTGGACAGTGCCGGATTATCTTCTTTATGGTCGGCGATTTCCTTTTGCAAGAAACGCACTTCCAGCAGGTTATGCACACGCGTCAGCACCTCGACGCGTTCGAGCGGTTTGCTGACGAAATCTTTGGCACCGGATTCCAGTGCGCGCGACTTGTGATCTACATCGGCGGTGATAACCAGCACAGCCGGGCTATCGTCCGTGCTAATAATTTGCAGCAACTCCATAACCTGGAATCCATCCAGATCAGGCATCTGGATATCGAGCAAGATCAGGTCATACTGGTTTTTTCGTTGCAGCGCGCTGACCTGCAACGGTTGTTTAGTCGAGGAAACGGCAGTGTAGCCGGCGTTCTCCAAGATACGCACCAGAACGCGGACATCGAACTCCTGATCGTCAACAATCAGGATTCTGGCACTCAGGAAGTCGGATGCGGCAACGGTCATACAGGCAATAACGCCGGCCCTTGATCGGGCATTATTCAAACATCCGTCAGTTGATCGTAAATGGCGGCGAAGCGATCGGTGTTGGCAATGAAACCGGCCAGCACTGCCGGATCGAAATGCCCCGGTTCAGTACGGCCATCGCCCAACGTGATGATCTCGACGACCCGCGCATGATCGATGGGCTGCTTGTAGGGGCGGCGGCTACGCAGCGCATCATAGACATCGCAGATTTGCATGATGCGCGCAGCCAAGGGAATCGCCTCGCCCTTGAGTCCGTTCGGATAGCCGCTGCCATCCCAGCGCTCGTGATGACTGAGCGCAATTTCAGCTCCCATGCGCGTGTACGGCGAGGCGCCGCGCGCCAGAATACTGGCACCCAGCGTGCAGTGACTCCGCATGACGACCCATTCCTCGGGCGTGAAGCCGCCCGGTTTGAGCAACACGTTGTCAGGAATGCCGATCTTGCCAATATCGTGCATCGGGCTGGCGTGGAAAATGGCGGCACTGACATCGGCAGGCAGGTTCATGGCCTCGGCCAGTACCCGGCAATAATGGCTGATGCGGCGAACGTGGTGACCGGTCTCTTCATCCTTGTGCTCTGCCGCGCGCACCAGGGTAAATACCGTATCACGATAGGCTTCTTCGACCTGCGCAGTACGCTCCTTAACCTGCTCTTCGAGAATGCGGTTGTGATTGGCGAGGAAATCGCCGTATTCTTTAAGCCGCAACAGGTTGCGTACACGTACCGTCAGGTCGGCCCGATTGATTGGCTTGGACAGGAATTCTTCGGCGCCGGCCTCGAGCGCCCTGAGCTTCGATGCACTGTCGTCGAGCGCAGTCACCATGATCACCGGCACCGGTTGCGTGCGAGGATCAGCCTTCAAATGCGCGACAGTCTCGAACCCGTCCATGTCCGGCATCATGACGTCCAGCAGAATCAGGTCGAGCATTTCTGAAGCCGCAACTACCAATGCTTCGCGGCCGTTTCGGGCGGACCGCGTTACATAGCCTTCGGCATGTAGCAGGGTTTCCAGCAACTTGACGTTGCGGGCCTCGTCGTCAACAACGAGAACAGTAGCGACTTTCGACGTGGTCATCGTAGGGGCAACTTACGCAAAGTCGATCATCGAATCTGTACGACATCGCACATACGGCAACCCGATAAAACCGCTGATGCACCGGGCGAGCCACAGAGCGACGTCACGGTTTCAGCGCGCACCCAAGGCTCACCACAAACCGTTCTTAACCGGCAACAGCACTCCACCCTCGTGGCGCTTGAGCCACGCATCATTTGAATGCTGGCCGTAATTCTCCTTGTTGCCACCAAAGGCAACATATTTTTTACGAACTTCTGGCGCCACGCCAAAACCCTTGGCTTCTTCTTCTGTCATGGTCTGCAGGAACCCCTGCCAGCGCGTGTTATCGGCAATCGCTGAAGCGCCACGCGTGGCATGTTGTTTTCCATGGCGCTCATCAAGCGGCAAGCCATGTGACACGTGGTGCAAGAACAGTACTGAAGCGCCGGTTTCAGTCGCCACATAATCGAGCAGCGACAACACACCAGCCATTTCACCACTATCGTTTTCGATGCCTCGATGCCATAGGCTGATGGTATTCAACACCACCAGACGGGCCTTGCTGGCACCGTGCATGACGGCATCAAGCCATTGCTTTTCCTGAAGATTGCACCGCCTGCCCATCAGGGGTTCGATTACCAGGTGTGCAGCCACTTCACGGCGGGTTTCCTCGTCAAGATGGGTCCCGATCGCATGAAGCCGCCGCTCAATGACCGCCTCGGGATCTTTTGCATTCAGGATGACGGCCTTGCCATGACGTCTGATGCCAAGATTAAGCAAAGCAGAATCCGCACGGGCGCTGGCCACGCCCATGGCAGCTTCGAGCGCATAGAAGCTCTTGCCGGTGGATCCTGCAGCTGCCAGACCTCCGACGGTACCGGCAAGAAATCCGGGCCAGACAAAATCAAGCGCAGGCGGCTCGATGGAAAAGGCTTTAGCAATATTGATGGACACGATTAACCTCCTGCTGTGCAAGTATGCTGAAACAGTTATGCGGAGACTCGAAAGTCCCCGCTGGCAACAAACTGAATGACTGTTTGCCCTTTACCGCCATGCCATTATTGACAGCCTTCACGGCGTTGACGGTACGCGCAAGGGCGACGGCCTTGTCGATATTGGCGCGAGTGCTGACGAATCCAGTCAGATGGATTTATTGATATCGGCTTTCAGATCACCATACCCGGCCTGCACTTTTCCGTTGGCATTCTGAGTCTTGCCTTTTTGCTCCAGCACTTTGTTGCCAACCACCTTGCCGGTTACCTCCTTCAATTTTCCCTTTGCTTCTTCGATTCGACCTTCGACTTGATCTTTGTTCATGGCTGGCTCCTGAGTATGTTGCTTGTCAATTGAGTCGAACACCGAAACTGATAATCGGCATTTCTCAACGCGTAAGGCTACCCATTGACCTGGATGCATTCTGTTCGGCAGGACGCATATCCGGATTGTTGCTACGCCTTGAAAATTGACCACGGGTGATTGCCATGGACATGTTTGGCAAGGTAAGGCGACCGCGGATTCGCGCATGGTGCCTGTCAATGGCGCCAGGCCCAAGGAGAGCCGGTTAACGCCGAGCGGGCGAGAGCAGCTCGCTATTTCAGCTGGAACAAAGCAAGAAGGCCCGGAGTTGTCTCCGGGCCTTCAGCTTGTTCAAAACTCTATTTTTCGGGGCGCCCCCGAAAGTTCAAAAGATTATCGTTCTGTTGAAAAGTTTATTTCAACTAAACAGTGAGCAGGGTATCAGGCGAAATTCTTTGCCACGAAATCCCAGTTGACCAGATTGCCGAGGAAGGTCTCGACGAACTTCGGCCGCAGGTTGCGGAAGTCGATGTAGTATGCGTGTTCCCAGACGTCGACGCAGAGCAGCGCACGGTCGGCGGTGGTCAGCGGAGTGCCGGCGGCGCCCATGTTGACGATGTCGACCGAGCCGTCGGCCTTCTTCACCAGCCAGGTCCAGCCGGAACCAAAGTTGCCCACGGCGCTGGTCTGGAAGGCTTTTTTGAATTCGTCGAACGAGCCCCATTTCTTGTTGATGGCATCGGCCAGGGCGCCGGTGGGCGCGCCGCCGCCATTGGGCTTCATGCAGTTCCAGAAGAAGGTGTGGTTCGACACTTGGGCGGCATTGTTGTAGATGCCTCCGGCGGGGGCCTTCTTGACGATGGCTTCGAGGTCGAGGGCTTCGTATTCGGTGCCCTTGATCAGGTTGTTGAGGTTGGTGACGTAAGCCTGATGGTGCTTGGCGTAGTGGTATTCGAAGGTTTCCTTCGACATGTGCGGCGCCAGGGCGTCCATTGCGTAGGGCAGGGCGGGTAGGGTGTGTTCCATTTTTGTGTCTCCTGTGTCGGGTTGCAATGTTGGGAATACGTTGGGAAAGCTAATGTCCGACGATTCTAGTCGGGAAATGTTTGCGTGACAAGCGCCGTGGCCGAGCCGCGATCAAGTTGCAGGCTGACGCTGGCGTTGGGGGCAAGGCGGGCCGCGTCCGTAACGACCCGGCCGGCATCGTCGCGGACAATGGCGAATCCACGCGCGAGGGTTGCCCGCGGGTTAAGCGCGGCCAGGGCGGATTGCAGGCGGGCGATTTGCGTCGCATGCCGCGTCAGCAGGGCGGCAGCGGCACGGGCGAGCCTTTCGCGCTGGCGGGCGATGGCCTGATGGCGCATTGACAGATCGGGCGGGCGACGTTGCAGCAGCAATTGCAGGGTCTGCATGCGCGAACGCCGTGCTTGCGTCATCTGGCGGCCGGCGCCGGCAAGACGCGAAGCAAGATGGGCCAACCGCTGGCGCAAGGCGCCGAGGCGCTGCGCGGGATGCACCAGGCGATGGGCCAGCAGGTCGACGCGCTGCATCAGTGTTTCGACGCGGTCGTGCATGGCGCCGTGCAAGGCGTCGCCAAGCACTGCTGTTTCTCTCGCCGCGGCAAACCAGCCGGCGCTGGCGAGTTCGGCTGCTGCGGTGGGCGTGGCGGCGCGATGGTCGGCAACATAATCGACGATGGTGGTATCGGTTTCGTGGCCGACACCGCAAATAGTCGGCGCTAGCGACACGGCAATGGCACGCGCCACGGCTTCGTCGTTGAAGGCCCACAGGTCTTCGATGCTGCCACCGCCGCGCACGATCAGCAGTACCTCGCATGCGTCGACTTCGTTTCGTTTGGCGGCGGTGGCGAGCGCGGCAACGATGGCCGTGGGTGCGTCGGCGCCCTGCACCAGCGTTGGATAAACGATCAGTTCGACATGCGGCGCGCGGCGCCTGAAGGCGGCGATCACGTCGCGCAAGGCGGCGGCCTGGGGCGAGGTGACAATGCCTACCCGTTTCGGATAGCGCGGTAGTGTGCGCTTGCGTTCGTCGTCGAACAGACCCTCCGCAGCGAGCTTGTTGCGCAGGCGAAGAAAGGCTTCGTAGAGGCGGCCCATGCCGGTGGCGGCACGGCGCAGCGCCTCGATATTGAGCTGGAAGTCGCCGCGCGGCTCGTAGAGGCTGGCCAGCGCGCTGGCTTCGACTTGCTGACCGTTTTCAAGACGCCAAGACACGCCTTGCGCGCGCGAGCGGAACATCACGCAGCGCACCTGGGCCTGCGCATCCTTGAGCGTGAAATAAACATGACCCGACGTGGCGCGCGTCAGGTTGGATACCTCGCCGGCCACCCACGACAGCGGCAACGCACGCTCGATGCTGGCGCGAACGCGGCGATTGAGCTCGGTTACGGAGAGAACTTCGGCGGTAGCGCTGGCAGCGGACATCAGGGCAAGGATTGTACCGGAGGCACCAACAGCACAAACGGCACCGGTAGCACCAAAGTGGGGCGAAGCGGGGATTTGCCGGTAACACTGCCTGCAAATCGATCAATCAGGAAAAATCATATTTGGCGCGCACACTTGGGCGATTCATTCGTCCGAGATTCACAGGCTTTTCCACAGTTATTGTGGATAAGGCGGCGACGGGATTGGGGTAGTCTCCGCTGTAGCGATGAACCTGATCGATGCTTCCCTGCACTCAACCAGCCAACTCGTGCCTCTGCGCACGCCGGCTTTGCTCGGCCTGCTGCACGACGCGCTCGATAGCAGCCTGGTTGTGCGCGGCGCGGAGCAGGGACTGGAACTGCTTGGTCATGCCGATGCTTTCTGGCGCAAGCTGCCGCTGGACGAGTTGATGCGCATGGCGACTGGCGGCAATGTTGGCGCCCAGGCTGAACTGGCCTGGCGCTATGCGGCCGGCGAAGGCGTGCCCAAGTCACCCGCCCAGGCGCTGGCGTGGGCTACCCCCAGCGCCGAGCAAGAGTGCGGCGCCGGCGAGGCCGTGCTTGGCTGGCTGCATTACCATGGTTGCGGTGTGCCGCGTGACTACGACGCGGCCGCGCGCCTGTTCGCGCTGGCGGCGCGACGCGGCGATGCCCGCGCCATGGACATGCTGGCGCGCTGCCGATTCTTTGGTCGCGGCGCGCGGCAGAATCGGAGCGCCGCCGTCAAACTTTGGCGCGGGGCGGCCGAGAAGGGAATAGCCGCCGCGATGTTCTGCCTCGGCATGTGCCTGCATGCCGGCGAGGGCGTGACGGCGGACGCCGCCGAGGCGGTGCGCTGGTTTCGCTCGGCAGCGCGCAAGCATGTTGTCGGTGCGATGGCGATGCTCGGTCAGTGCTACACCTATGGCATCGGCGTGACGCGCGACCCCGCAGCTGGACTGGCGTGGACGCGCCGCGCCGCCGGCCATGGCAATCGCGACGCACAATACGAAGTGGGCTGCGCCTTTCACGACGGCCGTGGCCACATCGAACACGATATCGACGAGGCGATACGCTGGTGGCGCGAGGCCGCGGGGCAGCAGCATGCCCGCTCGCAGCTCAAGCTGGGCCACTGTCACCGCTGGGGCGAAGGCGTTGCCGAAGACAAGGCGACGGCGGTCGGCTGGTATCGCCGCGCGGCGGAAGCGGGCGAGATTGCGGCGCAACTTTGCCTGGGCGAATGTTATGAACATGGCGAGGGCGTCACTGCCGATGCGGCGGCGGCTTACGCTTGGTACGAGCGGGCGGCGCAGGCGGGCGATGCGCACGGCAGCGCCGAACAGGGCCGCTGCCTGCTGCTGGGAATCGGCACGCGAGCCGATGTTGCGCGCGGCGAACGCCTGCTACGCGCGGCGGCGGAAGGCGGCTGGCCGGCGGCTTTGGGCGAACTTGAGCGTTACTGGTTCGCCCTGGCGGAGCGCCACTTCCACGGGACGGCGGCAAGTGCCGTCAAGGCGCAGGGTTTTTATCGCAAGGCAGCCGAACTGGGACACAAGCGCGGCGCGCTGATGCTCGGCGAGTGTTGCCGGCATGGCCACGGCATGACGCCCGATCCGCGCCAGGCCCTGCGCTGGTACCTCAAGGCGGCATCCTTGTTCGATGCCAAGATTGCGCTGGCCGACCTTTACTTTTTCGGTCAGCCGGATTTCGACGCCAATCCGCGCGAGGCCGTGCGCTGGTATGAACAGGCGGTGGCCCAGCATGAAGATGCCTATGCGATGTACAGCCTCGGCTGGTGCCTGCTGCATGGCCACGGCGTGCGGCGCGACACCGCAGAGGGCCTGCGCTGGCTGCGCAGTGCCGCCCAGCTTGGCGAAGGGCATGCCCAGTACGAACTTGGGTGCGCCTGTTATCGCGGCACCGGTTGCACGCGCAATTTGCGGCAGGCGATGAAGTGGCTGCGCGCCGCCGCGCACTCGAACGTGGACGAAGCGCGGGCCTTTCTCGAACGCATCGAGCGGGGCGGCAGATTGAACTGATCAGCCGGAATTCATCGCCAGCATATTTGCTGGCTTTGTTTGCGTTGTTTGCGAGCAAATCAATCCGGCTACGCCCCCAACATCGAATTCCACATCAGGTTGCCCCACTCCATGGCACCCTTGCTGGAGGCAGCATTGTGAGCCGGATCGACCTGGAATTTCATCTGTGGCGGTTGCCCGACCTCAATGCTGGGAGAAACGTTGATCATGATGGCCTGCGTGCGCGACACCTTGCCCCAGCAAATGCCGGAGGGTAGGTTAAGATTGTCGCCAAGTTCGGGCGCCTTGTATTTCCCCATGAGCATGTCCATGATCTGCGCACCGACCTGCTGGCCCGCGCCAAAGGCGACATGGCCGCTCTTCGGCAACGGCGTGCCTTGAGAGTCCCCGACGATGAAGATACTTTCGTCCGCCTGGCTTTGGAAGCTGGGCAGCTTGATGTCTGCCCAGCGCTGACCGAGACCGGCTTGGCGGATCAGGCCCGGCGCACGCATCGGCAGAATGATGTTGGCGTGGTGGAAGTTGATGTCGCCATTGCTGGTGGCAAGCACCTTCTTGCCGGCATCGACCGACTTGAGTTCGGTATTCGTGATGTATTCGATCTGGCCGGCATACAGCTGCTGCATGGCCTGTTGTACAGGCTTGGCGATCGGCGGCGGCATGGGGTTCGGGTTGGCATCGACGAGGATGATCTTGCCCTTGGTGCCTTTCTCCTTCATGCGCTCGGCGATCAGGCAGGCACGCTCGTAAGGGGCGGGCGGGCAGCGGTACGGCGGCTTCGGTGCGGTGATGATGAAGTTACCGCCTTTCTCCAGAAAGGTCGACACTTCACGTTGCACGGCCATCTGCTCGAAGGCGCGAAAGCCTACTGGCAGTTGTTCACGTGCTTCCGCATAACCGGGTAGCGTCTCTTCCATGTACTCGATACCGGTCGACAGTACCAGAAAGTCATAGGGAAACCGCTGTGTGGCCGTCTTTACCGCTTTGCCGGCACGGTCGATCTCCAGCACCTTTTCGCGCACTTGGCGCACACCCAGCGTATCGAGGACGGCATAACTGCGCTGAAAGTCGCTGGCCGGAGCATTCCCGGCAATATACAAAACGCTCAGCGGACATGACATGAAGGAAGTATTGGGTTCAATCAACGTCACGTCTACCTTGCCGCTGGCCGCCAGCGCACGCACCGCACCCAGCCCACCCCAGCCGCCTCCCACCACTACTACCCGTGATTTGGTGCTGCTGGTAGAGACACTCGCATAACCCGTCAGTGCTGCGGCCAGACCAACGGCGGCCCCCTTCAATACCGTGCGTCGCTTACTTGAATTCAATCCACTCATGGTCAGTCTCCTCTGTGTTGTTGTGATGATAAAACTACCAAAAACCACCAGCCCTCAGCTTCATTTCATCCTTGGAAGGCCGGAAGGACAGGAAATCTAACCGGCCACAATTGAGTATGGCTGACGCCAAGCACAGCAGTCAATCGCCGATTCTGGGCCGGCGTGAGTCGGGAATTGCTAAAAGATCCACCGAATAGCATGCCAGGAATTCGGATCGCGGAATTTAACAGCCGGGATTAATAGCGGCTTTGATAGAGGCGATTTCGCCGTCGAGGCGGTCGGCCATTTCACGCAGCAGGTCGCGCCCCTGGCGCCGTGCTACTTTCGCGGCGGCGAACAGCTCGTAAAGGCGCGAACCATAAAGGCGGTTGAGCTCCGCCTCGATTTCGGTGACACGGCGACGCAGGCGCACCACTTGCGTCGCCAGCGCCGAATGCGCTCCCGCGTGCGCCCGGCTGCCCGCGACAGTACGCACCATGCCGCGTAAGCTTTCTTGCCACGAAGCAAGAATTTCCTCCAAGCTGGACTGGTCGCCGGCGCGATAAGCGCGATTGGCTTCAGCCATCAGTTCGGTCCGCCAGGCGCGATCAGCTTCGTCATTGGCCCGGTCGGGATGAATTTTCTGTGCGATCTGTCGGTAAAGTTTCTTGACGTCCGTGCTGGGGCGAAAGCCCGCGGCGCTCGTTTCGCCTGCCCTGGCGCCCTCGTGGCGAGAAAAATGCTGTTGTTCCGCATGGGAGCGCTCGGCCTGCGCCCTGGCCTCGTCGGCGGCATGCCGGCGGGGTGAATCGGCCGGATCACCGTGAGCGCGACGGAGCGAGACATCGGCTTGCAGGGCATCGAGATCGGCCATGCGCATGCCGACCAGCGCATGGTAGCGCTGGGTGAAATCGCCGATTTCCGCCTGTGCCGTGGCGAACTCAAGCTCAAGTTCCGCCAGTTCCTGGCCGAGCAGTTCGAGTTCGATGCGTAGCCGGGCCTGTTCGTCCACGGGCACCAGCGCTGCCTCGCCGCTGCGCGTACCGGACAACAACAAGGTGACTGCGGCCTGCGGCCAGGCGGTGACCGGGCGAGCGGTAAAGGCGCGGGGTTCGACGATGACGACCCAGTCGGCAGCGGCGGCAAGCAGGTTGTCGGCAACGGCGCGGGGAGCAAAGCGAACAGGGAAAAGGGGCGCGAAGGTCGTCGGCCAGGAATCGCGATCGCCGCTTTTCGCGCACCAGTGCAGGCAGTCGTGCCACGCGGCGGCGTGGTCGTTCATGCGCTGGCGCTGGGCGCGCCAGGCCGGACCTTGGGTGTCGTCGCCGTCCCGCGCCAGCCGACTTTTCAGCAGGGAAAGGGTGGCGCGCAGGGTAATCCGGCTGGCGTAGTCGGCGCCGGGCAACACCAGGCATAGCGGCCGCAGGCCAATGTCGATGGCGCTGGATACCTCCGGCAGCATTTCGTCGTCCGGAGTGACAACCAGCAGGCTTCGTTCGCGGGCCAGCGCTTCGGCCGCCAGCGCGGCCAGCGCGGCGATCGTGACAGCGCCGTCGGGCGGTAGCAGTTCGCCGATCAGCGTGGCGGGTAGCGCCCGGTCGGATGCAGCTTGCAGGCGACCCAGCCAGCCGAGCGCGACTTGGGTAGCCTGGGCGGTATCGTTCATCATGATCCGCGATTGTAAAAAACATGCGGCCTGCCGCCGTCGCCAGGGAAGAGCTACTTTATCGGGGCTTTTCGGAGGCTTGCACAGGCGTCTTCGACTTGCCGGCAGGCTCGCCAGCCGCTAAAGTTCGCCCTTGATTCGACGGAGCGTTCCGCCGAAGTTACCGAAAAGGGAGTTGCCGTGTTCTCCATCATCCAGGCCGCAGGCTGGCCGATCTGGTTTCTCTTGCTGGCTTCGGTGATCGCCGTGGCGCTTATCATCGAGCGCGCCGTAGCCCTGCGCCGCTCGAAAATCGTGCCCGCCGGCCTGCTGCAAACCGTGGCGGCCGAAATGCGGCGTGGCGCGCTCAATGCCGATGCCCTGCGCCGCCTTGAAATGCATTCACCGCTAGGGCGGGTGTTTGCCGCCGGATTGCGCAACGCTTCCAGCTCTCGCGACGTCATGAAAGAGGCCATCGAAGAAGCCGGTCGCGGCGCGGCTCACGATCTGGAACGCTTCCTCAACAGCCTTGGCACCATCGCCTCGATCAGCCCGCTGATGGGATTGTTCGGCACTATCGTCGGCATGATCGAAATCTTTGGCTCGGCCACGGGTTCCGGCAACAATCCGCAAGCATTGGCGCATGGCATCTCGGTGGCGCTCTACAACACGGGCTTCGGACTGATCATTGCGATTCCCGCGATGATTTTTTACCGCCACTTCCGCGCACAGGTCGATGGTTTCGTCGTTGAAATGGAGCAGCAGGCGATCAAGTTGGTCGAAGTAGTACACGGAGACCGGGCGTGAACTTCCAGCGCGGCCGCGCCCGCGACGAGCCGGAAATCAACCTGATCCCGATGATCGACGTGTTGCTGGTGATCCTGATTTTTCTCATGATCACCACAACCTATTCCAAGTTTGCCGGCCTCGAAATCAACCTGCCGACCGCCGACGCACAGCAGACGCAGGACCAGCCCAACGAGATCAATGTTGTGGTTACCGCCACCGGCGACGTGCTGGTGAACAAGACGCCGGCCGCCGGGCGCGACGTCGACAGCATCGGTGCCGCGCTCAAGCGCGCGGCGGGCGATGCCAAGGAGCCGGTGGTCATCATCAACGCCGATGCCAAGGCGACCCACCAGAGCGTTATCGATGTCATGCAGGCCGCACAGATATCGGGCCTGTCGCATATTTCCTTTGCCACGCAGCAGGCGCAAAAGAACTGACGAGATATTGACGGACGCCTGGCGCGGCCGCGGCCCGCTGGCGTGGCTGCTGCTGCCCCTGGGCCTGCTTTTCTTTCTCGCCGTCGGCGTGCGCCGTTGGCTTTATCGCCGCGATTATCTGAAGGTAGAGCGCCTGCCAGTGCCGGTGGTGGTGATTGGTAATATCACCGCTGGCGGCGCCGGCAAGACGCCCTTGGTCATTTATCTGGCCGAAGCCCTGTGCCGGATGGGTCGTCATCCGGGTGTCGTCAGTCGCGGTTACGGCCGCGATGGCACGGCTACCCAAAAAGTCGGCGCTAGCGGTACGGCAGCGATGGCGGGTGACGAACCCCTGCTGATCCGCCGTCGCACCGGTTGTCCGGTGTTCGTCGGTCGTGACCGGGTGGCCGCGGCACGCGCGCTGCTGGCGGCGCATCCCGAGTGCGACGTGATTCTTTGCGACGACGGCTTGCAGCATTATCGGCTCGGGCGCGACGTCGAGATTGTTGTCTGCGACGCGCGGGGCGTGATGAATGGCTGGCCGCTGCCAGCCGGCCCATTGCGCGAACCCGTGGCGCGACTACGCGGCATCGATGCCCTGGTACTCAATGGCGCCGGCACCCTTGCCCGGCTGAACTTGCCCGGCCTATCAGGCGTGCCCGACGGCATCCCCGTGTTTTGCATGACCCTGGCCGGCGAACGCTTCCAGTGTGTCGGCGATCCGCCGTGCACCCGCATGGCGACCGAGTTGGCCGGCCTGCGCCTGCATGCCGTTGCCGGCATCGGCGACCCGGCGCGCTTCTTCGCCCACCTGGCCGCACTCGGCCTGGCCTGCGAAACTCACTCGTTTCCGGATCACCATCGCTATGATGTCGCCGATCTTTCTTTCGTTGGCGACGCGATCGTGACGACGGAGAAGGATGCAGTAAAATTCCCCGCCGGCCTGCCGTTGCCTGTCTGGGCGCTGCCGGTCGAAGCCCGCATCGAGCCGGAACTTGCGCAATTTGTCGTGGAGAGAATCAATGGACGCCCGCCTGCTTGAAATCCTTGTCTGCCCCGTGTGCAAGGGCCCGCTTGACCACCGCAAGGACAAGCTGGAACTGGTTTGCAAGGCCTGCCGGCTGGCCTATGCGATCAAGGACGATATTCCGATCATGCTCGAAGACGAAGCGCGACAGCTCCTGGCCGAAGAACAGTGATTGCATCATGACCGCCTTCCGCGCCGTCGTACCCGCCCGCTATGCCTCGACACGCTTGCCGGGCAAACCGCTGGCCGACATCGCCGGCAAGCCGATGGTGGTGCGCGTGGTCGAGGCGGCGCAACGCAGCGGCGCCTTCGAGGTCTGGGTGGCGACGGACAGCGAGCAGATCGAGGACGCCGTCGTCGCCCACGGTTACCGCGCCGTAATGACGCGCGCCAATCACGCCAGCGGTACCGATCGCATTGCCGAGGTGGCCGAAAAATTCGGCTGGCTCGATGACGACATCGTGGTTAATGTTCAGGGTGATGAACCGCTGATCGATCCCGGCCTGATCGCCAGGGTGGCGCAGGCGCTGGCGGCTGATCCCGCCGCGGCAATCGCCACGGTGGCGCATGCCATCACCGATGTCGATGACCTGATGAATCCCAATGTCGTGAAGGTGGTTGCCGACGCGGCCGGGCGGGCGCTGTACTTCTCCCGCGCGCCGATTCCCTGGCATCGCGATGGTTTCGCCAAGCGCCGTGAAATCCTCCCCGCCGATTTCGTGGCGCGCCGGCACATCGGTCTGTATGCCTACCGCGCAAGTTTTCTGCGCCGCTTCGGCCAGCTTGAACCCGCCCCGATGGAGCAGTGGGAAGCCCTTGAACAACTGCGCGCCCTCTGGCATGGCTTTCATATTCATGTCATCGACTGCGCGCAAGCGCCCATGGCCGGCGTCGATACGTCCGATGATCTGGAGCGCGTGCGAAAAGCCTTTGAAAAGTCCGGTTAATCATGGCCGACTATCCCGTGATAGATAAAATCTAGCAACCCTGATGATTAGTAGTGTCAATATTAGAAAAGTAGAATGAATAGGGTTTGACCCCGTTTCACCGACAAGCATCAATAACCAGCGATACCACGCACACACTAGGAGGATTTCATGCGTTTGATTCTATTGGGACCCCCGGGCGCCGGCAAAGGCACCCAAGCCAATTTCATCAAGGAAAAATTCGGCGTTCCCCAGATTTCGACGGGCGACATGCTGCGTGCCGCGGTTAAAGCGGGCACTCCGCTTGGCATCGAAGCCAAGAAGATCATGGATGCCGGCGGCCTCGTGCGCGACGACATCATCATCGGTCTGGTCAAGGATCGCCTCAAAGAGGCCGATTGTCAGAACGGCTACATGTTCGACGGTTTCCCCCGCACCATTCCGCAGGCTGAAGCAATGAAGGACGCTGGCGTTGCCATCGACTTCGTGCTCGAAATCGATGTACCGGATGCCGAAATCGTTGGTCGCATGAGCGGTCGCCGCGTGCATGTGGCCTCGGGTCGCACCTACCATATCAAATTCAATCCGCCCAAGGCCGAAGGCAAGGACGACGAAACCGGCGAGCCGCTGATCCAGCGCGCCGACGATGTGGAAGAAACCGTGCTCAAGCGTCTTGAGGTCTATCACCAGCAGACCGAGGCGCTGGTTGGCTACTACGGCAAGTGGGCCGACGGCGGCGCCGCCGGTGCACCCAAGTACCGCAAGATCGACGGCCTCGGCAAGGTCGATGACATTCGTGATCGCGCTTTCGGCGCGCTGAAATAATCAGGGAGAGACCGCAAAATGGCAGTCAAGAAAATGAACGCGTTTTACGCGCAATCGGGTGGCGTCACCGCCGTGATCAACGCATCGGCCTGCGGCGTCATCGAAACCGCGCGCGCCAACAAGGACAAGATCGGCAAGGTTTACGCCGGTCGCAACGGCATCATCGGCGCGTTGACCGAAGATATGATCGATACGACCAAGGAAAGCGCCAAGGCCATTGCCGGCCTGCGCACCACCCCCTCGGGCGCCTTTGGTTCCTGCCGCTTCAAGCTGAAAAGCCTCGAAGCCAACAAGCGTGAATATGATCGCCTGATCGAGGTGTTCAAGGCGCACAACATCGGCTACTTCTTCTACAACGGCGGCGGCGACTCTGCCGACACCTGCTTCAAGGTGTCGCAGCTGTCCGAGACGCTGGGCTATCCGTTGCAGGCCATCCATGTGCCGAAGACGGTCGACAACGATCTGCCGATCACCGACAACTGCCCGGGCTTCGGTTCGGTGGCCAAGTACATCGCCGTATCGACGCTGGAAGCCACTTTCGACGTGCGTTCGATGTGCGCCACCTCGACCAAGGTCTTCGTACTGGAAGTAATGGGTCGCCACGCCGGCTGGATCGCCGCCGCCGGCGCCATGGCGTCGACCAAGGATTGCGAGTTGCCCGTCATCGTGCTCTTCCCCGAAGTGCTCTTCGATCAGAAGAAATTCCTCGCCAAGGTCGATGGCCTGGTGAAGAAGTTCGGTTATTGCACCGTCGTGGTATCCGAAGGCTGCCACTATCCTGACGGCAAGTTCCTCGCCGAGCAGGGCACGCGCGATGCCTTTGGTCATGCCCAGTTGGGCGGCGCCGCCCCGGTGGTCGCCAACATGATCAAGGATGCGCTCGGCTACAAGTTCCACTGGGGCGTCGCCGACTACATGCAGCGTGCCGCGCGCCACATCGCGTCGAAGTCAGACGTCGATCAGGCCTACGCAATGGGCAAGGCCGCCGTCGAGTTCGCCCTTCAGGGCCACAATTCGGTCATGCCGACGGTCGTGCGCGTTTCCGACGCGCCCTACAAGTGGAAAGTCGGCATGGCGCCGCTGTCCAAGGTCGCCAACGTCGAAAAGATGATGCCCAAGAACTTCATCACGTCCGATGGTTTTGGTATCACCGAGAAGTGCCGCACCTATCTTGCACCGCTGATGAAGGGCGAGGACTACCCTGCTTACAAGGATGGTCTGCCCCAATACGTGACGCTGAAAAACGTCGCGGTCGCCAAGAAACTCGACAAGTTCGATCTGTAATTTGAAGAGCGTGCGCCAGGGACCGATGAAAAGTCGGCCCTGGCGACACGCCGCTCGAAAGAGTCAATCCGGACAACGAGAGAATCTGCCGGCAAGCCGGCGTTGCGTTGATAACGATAGGAGGCTTTATGTCGTCAGGTCTGTTGTTCGCCATTGGCTGCGCGCTCGCTGCGCTCGCTTATGGTATTCAGTCAAGTAAATGGATCATTTCGCTGCCCACCGGCAACGACAGGATGCGCGAAATCGCCAGTGCCGTTCAGGAAGGTGCGCAGGCTTATCTCAAGCGCCAATACACCACCATCGCGTGGGTTGGCATCGTGCTCGCAGTATTGATTGGCATGTTCCTGGGGATACCGACCGCTATCGGTTTCGTCCTCGGTGCGGTGCTCTCCGGTGCGGCGGGTTTCATCGGCATGAACATCTCGGTGCGCGCCAACGTGCGTACCGCCGAAGCAGCGCGTAACGGCATCAAGGAAGCCCTCGACGTCGCCTTCAAGGGCGGCGCCATTACCGGCATGCTGGTGGTTGGCCTGGGGTTGCTTGGCGTCGCCGGTTATTTCGCGGTGCTTAAAATGATGGGTGGCGATGCCCCCATGGAGCAGATTCTGCATCCGCTCGTTGGCCTCGGCTTCGGCTCTTCTCTCATCTCCATCTTCGCCCGACTCGGTGGCGGCATCTTCACCAAGGGTGCCGACGTTGGCGCTGACCTGGTGGGCAAGGTTGAAGCCGGCATTCCCGAGGATGACCCGCGTAACCCGGCGGTGATCGCCGATAACGTCGGCGATAACGTTGGCGATTGCGCCGGCATGGCGGCCGACTTGTTCGAAACCTACGCCGTGACCATGATTGCCACCATGCTGCTGGGGGCTCTCCTGCTCAAGGGCTACGCCGAACAGGCCGTCACTTATCCGCTGGTGCTGGGTGGCTTCTCGATCATCGCCTCCATCATCGGCGTCATGTTTGTCAAATACACCCCCGGCCAGAAGATCATGACCGCGCTGTACAAAGGCCTGATCGCGGCTGGCGTGCTGGCGCTGATCGCCTTCTATCCGATCACCATCTATTTCATCGACGACCATGTGCTTGATGCCGTCATGGGTATCAGTGGCGGCTCGCATATTCGCCTCTACGCATCGTCGATTGTTGGTCTGGTGCTGACGGGTCTGATGGTGGTGATTACCGAGTACTACACGGCCACTGAATACGCCCCGGTACGCCACATCGCGCAAGCCTCCACCACCGGTCACGGCACCAACATCATCGCCGGCCTCGGCGTGTCGATGAAGTCGACCGCGCTACCGGTGCTGTCGGTGTGCGCTGCCATCTGGGCGTCTTACGTGCTCGGCGGTCTCTATGGCATCGCCATCGCGGCAACCTCCATGCTGTCAATGGCCGGTATCATCGTTGCGCTCGACGCTTATGGTCCGATCACCGACAACGCGGGCGGTATCGCCGAAATGGCCGAGTTGCCGGAAGCCGTTCGTGCCGTCACCGACCCGCTGGATGCCGTCGGCAACACCACCAAGGCGGTAACCAAGGGCTACGCCATTGGTTCCGCCGGTCTGGCCGCGCTAGTGCTGTTCGCCGACTTCACTCACGGCCTCGAAGCCATCAAGCCGGGCTTTGAGTTCCGCTTCGATCTGGCCGATCCTGCTGTCATCATCGGCCTGTTTGTCGGCGGCATGGTGCCCTATCTCTTTGGCGCCATGGGCATGGAAGCCGTCGGTCGCGCCGCTGGCGCCATTGTCGTCGAGGTGCGTCGTCAGTTCCGCGACATCAAGGGCATCATGGAAGGCACGGCCAAGCCGGAATACGGCACCTGCGTCGACATGCT
>JAIFMO010000216.1 GCA_020048435.1 Sulfuritalea sp. | reverse complement strand
GAAAAAGTCATCAGGCCGCTAAGGGGCGTTTCCGGGCAGTGAGGTTGTTAAGGCCAATGCCCGGTACGGGCACGCTGCTGACCTCCGAGCAAGTCAAGGCTGAGCGGCAGCAAACTGAGTGGACCGGCCACAGGGTATGCCGATGTCAGCAGTCGGCTTCCAGCCCAAAAGAGGCACAGCCCCACGACGGTCCCAGTTCCAACCAATTGGAGTTGCATTGAGGTTGCACCGGGGAGGCTGATTCCAACCTCGGCACTGAGCCGAGTGGCGCTTCGAAATCTCCCCTATCCAACCCCAGAATGCAAATAGCCGTTTCAACCAAGGTATCCATCTGCTGCCAAAAGGCGCGGCCATCGGCGCGGATACGCCAACGCTCGGCCACCGTCCGTTGACGGCCGGCGAACTGCGGCGCGTTGGCCGGCTATTAGGCGAACAGTCAGGCAAAAATTCGGGCGGAAAAGCGGCCCATACCTACCACCTGCTTTACGCGCTTTGTCGGGTCAGTGCAGCAGCGGCCTGAGATTCAGTCCCGCCAGGCTCAGTTCAGCCAAGTTGAGTTCCGCCACGATCCCAGCGAATACCGCCGCGCCGAACCAGTTGTTGTGCAGGAAGGCCTTGAAGCAGGGCATCCGCTCGCGCCCGCGAATCAGCGTGTAGTGGTAGCCGGCGATGGCCGTTGCCACGGCGAGCCCGGCAAAATAGGGCGCACCGTATTTCAGCGTCCAGCCGGCCCAGCCAAGGATGCCCAGCGTTGCGACATAGCAGAGCATGACGGCGACGACGTCGAAGCGGCCGAAGGTGAGCGCCGAGGTGCGAATGCCGATACGGATGTCGTCGTCGCGGTCGACCATGGCGTATTCGGTGTCGTAGGCCACGGCCCAGAACACGTTGGCGACCAGCAGCAGCCAGGCGATGGGCGGCACCCGATCCAGCACCGCCGCAAAAGCCATGGGGATGCCGAAGCCGAAGGCCAGTCCCAGATAGGCTTGCGGGATGGCGAAAAAACGTTTGGTGTAAGGATAGCTGCCGGCGAGGAACAGCGCGATGGCCGCCAGTTGCCAGACGAGCGTCGACAGCGGCAGGATCAGCACGGCCGCACAGGCGACCAGCACGGCGGCCAGCAGCAGCGCCTCGCGCGTGCTCACCGTGCGCGCGGCGAGCGGCCGCTCGCGGGTGCGCTCGACATGGCGGTCGAAGTCGCGGTCGGCATAGTCGTTGATGACGCAACCGGCCGAGCGCATCAACACCGTGCCGAGCACGAAAATCCAGGCCAGCATGAACGGCGGCTGGCCGGCGCTGGCGATCCACAACGCCCACAGCGTTGGCCACAGCAGCAGCAGGATGCCGATGGGCTTGTCGAGCCGCATCAATCGCTCGTATTGATCCAGCTTGCCAAGGAGTTTTTCCAGGCTTGTCACGGTGTGGCCTCGGTCATAGCTTCACAACGATCTTTCGGTAAGACTGATCCACGCCGAGATCGGCCGGAGGGTCATAAGAAAGCGTCCGTTGCGTCCCATCGAATCCAGGCTTCACACCCGAGAGCGGATGAACAAGTTCGGGATCGCCATCAATCGCGGCTTGTGTCTGCTCATTGCGTAGCGGGGTGCCCTCCAACATCCGGATAGCAAAGCGCAGCAACTTGCGCTCAGCAACCAAGTCATCGCGGCGGTAAAGGATGTCCGTGAAATCGGCCGTTGAAGCAACTTGCGCCAGGACATGTCCAATCGGGTTGTGGTAATGGAGCACGGTTTCGACGATATCGCCCTTCTGCTTGAGCAGTTCCGCTCGTTTGGTTCGCACGGCGTCGCGGTAGGCAGTTCCGCTCAGCTTCAGAATTTCCTGCCATTTGAAATGCGGGGCGGCAAACAGATTCGCTGTTGAATTGCTCGAGTAGAACCGGCCCAAGAAGAAGTCTTTGACACGCGGCATTACGCCGGGCCTCAGGTCAGTAATGGTTCCGTACTGCTTCCCGAATTCAAGATCGAGAGCCATGCGCGCCGCGGCGATGATTTCGTTATCGATCTGGCGATCAAGCGAGAGAACTTCTCCGCCCAGTGGGGAGAGCGCCGCGTCGAGGACGGTTCGATGTGTCCGCGCGGATTCAGGTCGTGCGCCAATGAAACCAGCGAGTAGCGCATGGTGGCGATGCATGGCGGCGATGGCGCGCAATTGGCTTTCGCGATATTCGCTGCCACGAACTCGTCGCTCGTGGAATGCCATTTCCTTGGCCCAATGTTCGAGCGCCTGATCAATTTGTCCATTATTGATCAGTACAGCAAAGCGGATGGCCAATAGCCGCTCAATCCGTGGCGGCGACGACAGGGGCGAATCAAACCGGTAGAGCGGTCTGAACGGTTCCTGATAGCCACGATCGCGGATCGAATCGAAGCGACGAAGGAGGACAGCGTCGGCTGCGATGATTCGCTCGGCTTCGTCAGAATTCTCCGCGACTTTGGCTATGCAGTCATCAGCTTGCTGGCAAAGCGTGCCTTTCAGGAAGTGGTGGGGGCGTTTCGATTCCTCGATCCGAGGGCGCTGCGGTGGAGTCCGTTCTTTGCTTTCGGTCGGCCGGGCTTGGCTGGGCACTGCCGCTTCGATCTGCTGGTCGATCTTTAGCGCCTGCTCCTGCCAAGTGCGGCCCCATGCCTGGGGTTCCTGATCGTCCGGAGCATCCAGGCCCGCCAGATCGTAGTAGGCGTTCTGTTCGTCCTTGGGTTGGGCCGCCACCTTTCTCTCAAGGAGCCTGCTGACGGCCGGCTCTAGCGGTGGGTCGACGAGGTTGCCCGAAAGCCAATACAGGTAACCGAGGAGAGGTGGCCCAAAGACAATGATCAGTGGCCACTTGAGGAGCATAAGGAATCGTCGCATGGGACTTGCCGCCAAGTTAAAGTTTCAATTCTGTGCCGGGTGGACTTACGGTGTGTGGGGTTGCCCTACCTTGCAAACTACTTTTGGATTTTCGGATCGATGGCCCATAGCTTCTTGTAGGCATTCTTGATCGGCCCGGCCATCTTCTTTGCCGCCTCCAAGTTGCCATTGCGCAGCACGGCGCGGTAGTCGGCGATCGTCTTGCGGCCATCAGATAATGCAACATCAAACTCTTTGCGTACCGAACCGAGATCAGTGGCGAGCGCGTGCTCTTCCCACTTGATCGCCACCCAAGCGCCGTACCGTGTTTCTACTGCCGCGAGTTCTTCGGCGTTCTTTGCCGCCGCGGCATGGTCGAGGATGATTTCCATGGCTTCGTGAAAGTCGTTCGCCTTGTCCGCGACAGAGTTGATGCCAGCCTGGACGCGCATTCCCCATAACAGGTAGCGAATTTCCTCGAGTAGCGCATGCGCCTCAATAACCTTGCCTGCAGCCATCAAGGCCTGCGCTTCCTGGCTCACCGTCAGCGGCCGGCCGATTTTGTCTGTGTAGCCGGGAATAGTGGCGAAGGGCTTGGGCGGATCGCCGGCATATTTATCGACAATACCTTTCCATCCTATCGAAAACTGGCTGAGGGACTGAGTCGCCTTGTCGATATTGTCGGCGTTGCTGGTCAGCATCAGCGACTGACGATAATGCGCGTATGGCCCGGCCAGGTCGCGCAGGAAGTCGGCATATTCGGAAGCGATTGAAGCTTGGCTGGCGAAAGTGCTCAAGCAGGCCATGATAAGCAGTCGGAAGTACATGGTGATCTCCAAAAATTAGGAACTCGCGAATCCTACACGGGCTTTAAGCAGGTCGATAGAGGCCTTTTGCATGAACTCATTTGCAAACAAAGCGCTGATGGGTGTTGGCCGGAGGTCCAGCTCAAATTGCATCATCACCGGGGCGCTTGTCGCAAACCCGACAATCCTTGGCAGCTGAATCATTCGATTCCCGGCATTCGGGTGGGCGTGAAAATTGCGTATGCCTGACTGCTGCGACGATTTTGTCGCGTTTCACGGCGAGGCGGACATGATCGAACGGGTTGGCGAATGGATCAAGGGTATTGCCGATGGCACACTGGTGCCTTATCTCGGGCCTGGTGTGCTGGCGGACGTGCGGGCAACGGTCGATGGTCGGCCGATCCCGGCGGACAGCGATTCGCTGATCCTCGCCATGAATAACGGCAAGCCGATGGCGGCCAAATTGATGTATGAATTTCCGCGGGCGGCGATGAATGTCGAGTTGAAACGCGGACGTTCGGCGGTCAACAAGTTTCTCGTTCGCACCTACGGCGAGACGAGTTGGACACGCGCGGCCTTGCACGATTGGCTGGCGACAATCAAACCGGCCTATGTGATCGACATTAACCGCGACACGCAGTTGCAGGATGGCTATGCCGGCACCCCGCACACGCTGGTCGTCGGCATTTCACGTATCGGCGGGACCGACTACCGCTTCAAACTGTTTGCGCGCGACGGTACGACTTATAGCGAGGTGACGCCCGCTATGGTCGATCCGGCGCTGCCTGTGCTATTCAAGCCGATGGGCACGCCACGGCCGCAGCCGCATTTCATCGCTTCGGATGCCGACTATGTGGATTACATCACCGAACTGATGGGCGGCTTTGCCGTCCCCACCACGGTGAAAACCCTGCGTGTCGGCAAACGCTATCTTTTCCTCGGCATGCGCTTCAATCGCGATACCGAGCGCATGGTGATGTCCGACCTGATCCACGGGTCGGCACGGTCAGCGGGCTGGGCGCTGATCGAGCAGCCGACGGACAAGGAGAGGCGTTTTCTTGCCCGCATGGGCATCGAGGTCGTAACGGGGCGTCTGGATGAACTGCTCGCTGCCGTTCAGGCGGCAACCAAGGCCCGCGCTTGAGTCAGGCAAACCGCGCGGATTGACGCATCGAGTGCGTTTGACCAGCGTGGTGGAATGGCGTCGAGGCCATAACAGGCGCCGGCGAGCATGCCGCAAATGGCGCCCGTGGTGTCGGCATCGCCGCCACGATTGACGACATCGATCAGGCAGGCTTCGAAATGGTCGGTACCGAAGAATGCCTGGAATACCGCCTGAATGGTCTCGACGATGTAACCGCTCGGATTTTCGCGGCGGCGGCCTTCGAAGGCGAATTGCGGATGCCGGGCCACCAGGCTCGTGGCGAAATGCTTGAGGTCTTGTGCCGTACCGCTAGCGCCGACTTTTTCCAGTGCGGCCTGAATCATGGCGACAAGGGTGTCGCACGCCGCGTCCGATAGCGCATTGTGGTGGGTAACGTGCGCCTGCGCGCGTACCGCCACGCCAACGATTTCATCGGGTTGGCCGAGCGTGGCCAGGGCAATGGGCAGCACGCGCATCGCCGCGCCGTTGCCGGCGTCGTGTTCCGAGGGCGGTGCCTGAGGGTTCCCGGAGTGGCGAAACGTCACCAAATTGCGCCGCACCGTGTTGCCGATATCCACCGGTTTGGCGCGCATCCAGGCATCGAAGGCCTGCGCCGCGGCGAGCGCCTCGACGCGGCCGCCGTTGTCGAGAATGGCGCGACCGAGCGCGAGCGACATGGTGGTGTCGTCCGTCACCTGCCCGGACTTCAGCCGCAGCCAGCCGCCACCGCTGATTTCCCGATGGATGCCGTGCTGATGGCGAATCTCGTTGGGGGTGAGAAACTCGACCGTCGCGCCCAGCGCATCGCCGATCGCCAGTCCGAGATAGGCAGCCTGGGCGCGTCCGGCGATGGTGCTGGCCATCCTGATACCCCCTTATTTGCTCGCTTATTTGCTTGGATAGTCGACGACGATGTCCTCGTCGCGCAACACCATCTGGCAGGCCAGCCGCCATTCGGTGGGGCAGAGATCATCGACCCGCATTTGCTCGACCTGCGCCTTGGTGATTTTCTTCATTTCGCGCAGCACGCTGACTTCACCGTCGGTGAGGGGGTTGCTCATCTTGTGGTGTTTTTCCTTGCCGACGGGCTTCACCTGGACCAGACAGGTGCCGCACTCGCCGTTCTGGCAACCGAAATCGATGGGAACGTGATTTTCCTTGGCCAGCGACAGAACGGTCTGCTTGTGGCTGCCGGCGACGGCATAGACGGTCTTGTCCTTGTGCATCGGGCTGGTGAAGGTGACATTGGGCATGGCGATTTCCTTTAGTTGGGATGATGGATAAGAGAAAGATCAAACAGGTTTGACGACGATGTCGCCACCAAGAACCTGGGCCTGGCAAGCCAGGCGGTGCCCGCGCGGCGCAAAGCTATCCTTGAGGACCTGGTCTTCGAGCACCGACGGTGCGGCGAGGTTTTCGCCGCCGGAGATCACCTTGGTGAGGCAGGTGCCGCATTCGCCCTCGCGGCAGCCATAGGTAATGCCGGCGCCAACTTTTTCCGAGACTTCGATGAGGCGCGTACCGGCGGGTACGGTAAGGGTGACGCCGACATCGGCAAAAGTGACTTTGGCTTTGGGCATGGTTGGGCTCTCCTAATCTGCGTTAAAGCGTTGACTCGCGGGGGTAATGAGTGCGTCGGCCAGTTGTCGGCCGAAGACCTGACACTGTTTCAGTTCGGAGGAGGTGGGCGTCAGTTTGACCTTCAGGCCGGCGATGGGCACGCGGAACTTGAGGCCGCGCAGCCGATGCTCGATCATCTCGACCGCTTCGCCACTCCAGCCATAGGAACCGAAGGCGGCACCGAGTTTGCCGGCAATGTCGATGGCCGTCAGCGAGGAGAGCAGGTCCCACACCGGTTTGACGCCATCGCCGTTGATGGTCGGACTGCCGAGAGCGAAGCCGTCCGCTTCCTCGATCAGGTCGACAAAAGAGGCCGGTTCGACGCCTTCCAGGTCGTAGAGCGAGACACGCACGCCTGTCAGGGTTTCGGCGCCGGTGCGCACCGCTTCCGCCATGCGCCGCGTGTTGCCGTAGGCCGAGAGGTAGAACACCAGCAAGGTCTTTTCGCCGCCGGCCTCGTTGGTCAGGCGCGGGGTGGCCAGTTCGCGGTAGCGCTTGATGTAGTCGCGCGGGCCGTGGCGCAGCACGGGGCCATGCGCCGGCGCGACAATGGAAAGATCCAGCGGCTCGATAAGATCCAGTGCGCGCGCAACATGGGTGCGGAACGGCCGCATGATGTGGGCGTAGTAGTACTCGAAGGAAAAACGAAAGTCGCCCACCTTGTCGTTGAACAGCCGCGTGTCGCAGAAGTGGCAGCCGAACACGTCGCCGGAAAACAGGATGCCGAGTTCGCCGAGATAGGTGCATTGCGTATCCGGCCAGTGCAGGTAGGGCGTGTGCAGGAAGCCCAGCGTGCGGCCCCCCAGATCGACCCGATCGCCGGTGGTGACGGTCTTGAAGCCGCGCGGCAACGTATCGGCGGCGCGCAGCAGCGCCTTCAGCATCAGTGGCGCGCGGATCGACAGGCAGACCTGGGCCTGCGGCGCACGGCGCAGCAACTCGGGCAGGGCGCCCGAATGGTCCGGTTCGAGATGATTGACCACCACGGTGGTGATCTCGGCGTAATCGCACACCGATTCGAGACGGGCGAAGAAATCACCCGCGAAGTTTTCCTTGACCGTATCGATCACCGCCACACCCTGTTCGCCGCGTACCGCATAGGCGTTGTAACTGGTGCCGTTGGCGGTACGCAGGATCAGGTCGAAACTGCGCAGGTCGGGGTCGAAGGCGCCCACCCAGTGCACGCCGGGCGCGATCTCGATGGCCCGGTTTGTATTGCTGCCCATGGGCTCATTCCGGCGACGGGCAATGATGGGCTCCGGCATTGCCATGAATGCAACCCTCGACCGGTGGTCGTGGCGCTTCCGGGGGCCAGGCGTCACCGAGGCCAATCCAGGCATCCACCTCTTCGAGCACGAAGCCGACATGGCGCGAACCGCGCATTTCGCCATCTTCCGCTTGCATCAGCGGCCGACGGATCAGCAGCGGATAGTTGACCAGCAGCGACAAGGCCGTGCCACTGTCGAACTCCTCCGGCAAGATTTCACCGCTCTTGACCTCCGGGGCCGTGCGATTGAACCAGTGCGCTACCGGCATGGGCAATAAAAACTCGAGCAGGCGGTGACGTGTCCAGGGTTCCAGCAACAGGTTCTTCGCCACAACCGTGTGGCCGGCCATCTCGAGAATGGCTTTTTGCCGCGCATTGCCGCCGCAGCCCGGTTTTTCCCAAAAGGTGATAGTGGCCATGTCAGTGCCTTATTTTTGCAATTGCATCTCGATGCGTTGCAGGGCGGCGAGCTTGTGCGGCGGGATGCCTGTCAGCGAGCCGGGTGGATTGAGCGGTACGCCCAACTCGTCGAGGATGGCGCCCTCGATCGGGCAGATTGCCGCGCATTGCGCTTCGGCGTACTCGCCCAGGCATTCGGTGCAGAGCGTCGTCTCGATCAGGTAATAAGGCTGTTCGGCACGAATGGCGTCGTTGGGGCAGACGTGCAGGCAGGCATCGCAGCAGGTGCAGAGGTGGTTGATGATGAGGGCCATGTCCGCTCCTTAGGCGCACTTCTTCATTGCCGCGGGCGTGGCCAGCTTGCCGGCGGCTAGCATTTCGCGCCAGACGGCGGCCACCGCATCCTCGATGGGTTCCATGGCGTGCTCGCCACTGGGCTGGATTCCAGCCGCTTCGAGCGCGCCCCAAGGTTCGTAGCCGATCTTGGCGCACAGCACGACTTCGCAACCGGCCAGCGCGGCGATGGTCTTGTCGAGCACCGACTCTTCCTCGCCGCAACTGTTGCCGCCGCTGCAATACAGGTCGGTCTTGCGGTGGCCGATGAAACGTACGTCCATGTCGCTGGCTTCGTAGATCAGGAATTCGCGCGCATGGCCGAAGTGCTGGTTGATGACGCCGCCGCCGGTGGTGGCGACCGCCATCAGCACCGGCCGACCTGCTGTGATTGCCGTCCCGCCAACGCCGACTTTTGCCGCCGGCCACTGGCGCTGCGCCTCCAGCTTGCCGATGATTTCCTCATGCACCACCTTGCGCCGCGCCATGGCAGAGGCGTAGTCGATGTCCTGGGTGTCCAGTTTGTCGATCTTGTCGAGACTGAATTCCGCACCGCGATCCTCGCCGAGCATGCCCACCGCGTCGGCGCGACACTGGCGGCAATGGCGCATCATCGCCATGTCGCCGGAACACGCATCCTGCAAGGACTGCAATTCGGCGGCGGTCGGGCCGGGTTGCTCCATCACGCCATAGTAGGTGCCGTGCTCGGCCTCGGCGATCAGCGGCATGACGTTGTGCAGGAAAGCGCCCTTGGCCTTGACGAGCTTCGACACTTCCGGCAGATGTTTGTCATTCACGCCGGGAATCATCACCGAATTCACCTTGACGAGGATGCCCTTCGCTACCAGCATTTCGAGGCCTTTCTGCTGCTGCTCGATGAGGATGCGCGCGGCCTCGACGCCCCGGATGCGGCGGTTGTTCCAGTAAATCCACGGGTAGATCCGCGCGCCGATCTCGGGGTCGACGCAGTTGATGGTGATGGTGACGTGATCGATGTTGTGGTGCGCGATTTCGTCGGCGAATTCGGGCAGGCGCAAGCCGTTGGTGGATACGCAAAGTTTGATGTCAGGCGCACGTTCGGAGAGTTCACGAAAAGTAGCGAAGGTGCGTTCCGGGTTGGCGAGGGGGTCGCCGGGGCCGGCGATGCCAAGCACCGTCATCTGCGGAATCGCCGCCGCTACCGCCAGCACCTTCTTCACCGCCTGGTCGGGTGACAGAAGCTCCGAGACCACGCCGGGGCGCGACTCGTTGGCGCAGTCGAACTTGCGGTTGCAGTAGTTGCACTGGATGTTGCAGGCCGGCGCCACCGCGACGTGCATGCGCGCGAAATAATGGTGCGCCTGTTCCGAATAGCAGGGATGATCCTGCACCTTGCGGCGGATCTCGTCTGGCAGATGGGCCAGTGCGTCGGGGGCGCTGCCGCAACCGGCGGATGCACAGCCGCCCGCATCGGTGCCAGCGTTGGCCTTGACGGGGATGATGGGAATAACGGGAAGTTTCACGCGTGTGCTCCTCGGTGGCCTTGAGGAGGGAATTGCAAGCACTGTGCCTGCTAGTGCGGTGAGACTATCTTATTGATACAGCGCAATATTTAGGATGACCACCGTCACCACGCGCATCTCATGTAGGTTTTGTCACAGTCGCCGACGTGGCAAACGCGACAGACCGTGCCGTACCGCTAGCGCCGACTTTTTGCGCAACTGGCCCCTATAGCTCCAGCAGCATGCCACTGGTAACTTTTCCGCCCAAGGACACAACAACCGAATCGAAAGCGGATTCGTGCCAACCGCCGCCTTGATACTGTTTAACCAGCAGCTTCCCGTTATGGTAAATCGCGAGATAGGCTTCGGTACCGCGTTGAAAAAGAACCGCCCTCTTCTTGGCCGAGAACTTGGTCACAGGGTCAGTTACAGTCAAGGGCTTACCCATCCTGGTGTAATCGATGACCACCTGTTCGCCCTGCAACTCATACCGGGTAATGAAATATTTGCTACGACCGGTCTGGTTCAGTGCCTGAATGATAGACAAGGTCGCCAGACTGACAAATAAGCCGATCAACTCGACAAAGATGAGCGAAAAAACACCCATGGCAACGGGAATAACCAGCGCAGGAATGAGCACCCCCCGGATTCTGGTGGCATAGACCGGGGTTTCAACGTAGGCGATTTTGAGATTTCTCATATCGGGCATCGGTTCGGGTATCGGCGGGGGTTCCACGCTCATCATCTTCTCAACGAATCTTGTGACCGTACAGCATTCGACCGATGATACATCGTTGGTGAAACGAATTTTTATCAATGAACGGCGGTTTTGCGGCTGGCTCTATACGTACTGTCGGCCACTCGGGTCGGTGATCGCTGTTTAAGCGTCTGCTGATCACAATCGCGAACTCACCCTTTGTGTAGAGTAGAGATGTGGCGCGGTGATGGTAGGTAATCTGCATATCGGTT
>JAIFMO010000171.1 GCA_020048435.1 Sulfuritalea sp. | reverse complement strand
GATGAAGGCCACATCCTTCAGCGGCGTCATCACGGCGGCGACATGACGGTCTTCGAGCAGGAAGATGTTGCCCAGCAGATGGCTTTCATCGGCGGCGATCGAGCCGGATCGCTCGCCTTCGTCCACCATGGCCAGAATGTCTTCGATGCCGGTGACTTCCGGCGCGGAGCGCAGCGGCAGCAGCTTCAACACCATGTCGGCCGACCACGACAGCAGGCGAATGGCGGGCGACAGCAGGCGGATGAACCATTCCATGAACGGCGCGACAAGGCTCGCCACTTCTTCGGGATAGGCCAGGGCGATGCGCTTGGGCACGATCTCGCCAAAGACGATGGCAAAGGCCGTCACCACCACCACGGTCGTCGTGATCGCCACTTCGCCGCGAATGGGGTTCAAAAATGGCAGCGATGCCTCGATGAAATGCTCGACGTGCCCGGCCACGGCGTTTTCGCCGAATATGCCGGCCAGCAGGCTGGCCGCCGTCAGGCCGGTTTGGGTGGCGGCGATGAAGCGCGAGGGCATCGCCTTGATCCGCAGCGCCCGCGCCGCCGCGGTGTCGCCGCTATCGGCCCGCTGTTGCAGGCGGGCGCGCCGCGACGACGCCAGCGCCATTTCGGCCAAGGCAAAGAAGCCGCAGGTCAGGATCAGCAGAACGAGGATGGCAAGCGAATTCATGACACCGCGAGCTTAGCCGCTTGCCGACGATTCGGGAAGGGGAATGTGCCGTACCGCTAGCGCCGACTTTTTGCGGTGTCGGCAGAGCCCGGCGTGTAGTTGAGTCCGGCCCTCAGTTGAGTCCGGCCAGCGGTTCCGGGATGTGCAGGGCGTAGCCCTGGCCGTAATCGACTTCAAGCGCTTTCACCACCGCCAGCACGTCGGCGCTGGTGACGAATTCGGCCACGGTGTGCAGATGGCGCAGGTGCGACAGGTGCACAATGGAGTCGATGACCGCGCGGTCGTCAAGATCGTAATCGGCGTTGCGAACGAACATGCCGTCGATCTTGATGGTCTGCACCTTGAAGCGCTTGAGATAGCCGAAGGAGGACAAGCCGCTGCCAAAATCGTCCAGCGCCAGGTCGCAGCCTATTTCGCGGCAGAAGGCGAAGAAGGCCAGAGCCGTGTCCAACTGGGCGATGGCGCAGCTTTCGGTGATCTCGAAACCAACGCTAGCCGGCAACACTTCATGTTCGAGGAAGGCCGCCTGGATGAACTCGGTCAGGCCAGGGTCGGCCAGCGTCAGGCCTGACAGATTGAGGTTGAGCTTGAGCGAAGGCCGGCCGGCCTCTCGCCACGCCCGCAACTGGGCAAAGGCCGCACTGATGACCCAGCGGTCGATCAGCGGAATCAGGCCATAGCGCTCAGCCGCGGGGATGAATCGACCCGGCGGGATCAGGCTATTGTCCTCGCCCCGCATGCGCACCAGCACTTCGACGTAATCGTGCAAGCCTTCATGCAGCGCGATGATGCGCTGCCCATAAAGTTCGAGCCGGCCCGCGCCGAGCGCGTCCGAAATCTGGGTGAGCGAGAGGAAGTCAAGCTGCCGCTGCTGGAAATACTGGTCCGTCGGCAGGTAGATCTGCGTGCGGTTGCGGCCGCGTTCCTTGGCGGCATAACAGGCGGTGTCGGCCGCGATCAGGAGATCGGTGACAGTCGTCAACTCTGCCGAGGATTGGGCAATGCCGATCGAAGCGCCGATACGGAAGGAGCGGCCTTCCCAGATGAAGGGCAGCGAGCGGATGTCGTCGATGACATGCTGGGCGCGCCGTTCCGCTTCATCCAGCGTGACGTCGCAGAGAATCATGCCGAACTCGTCGCCGCCCAACCGGGCCAGGAAGCCGAAGGAGAAGCGCGCCTGCATCACCCGCGCCAGATGCTGCAGCAAAGCGTCGCCCGCCGTGTGGCCACTGGTGTCATTCACCAGCTTGAATTGGTCAAGATCGATGTAGAAAACGATGACCTTGCCGGGTGGTTGTTGCGCCAGCTCATAGGTCAGTTCCAGTTCGAAAGCGCGCCGGTTGTTGAGGCCGGTAAGGGTGTCGTGCGCGGCGGCGAAGGCCAGTTCCTCGCGGGCAAAATGCTGCACGGTGATGTCGCGCACACTGGAACGGTAGCCAAGACTGACGCCGTCGTCGGTAAATATGGGCTGCCACGCCTTCGCCACCCAGAGCGTACGGCCATCCTTGGTGTCGATGCGGAATTCGAGATCCTGGCCAGTCTTGCCGGAGAGCGCCTGCGCGCGCTGGCGCGTGACCAGGTCGCGGTCGGGCGCGTGCACCAGTGGCAGAGGAAAGCCGGTCATGCTCATGCATTCGCGCACCGAATAGCCGGTCAGGCGCTCGACCGCCGGGTTGACCCAGAGCAGCTTGCCGTCGGGGCCGAACCAGTTCTCCCAGGCATAGGTGTAATCGGCGATGGTGCGGAAGCGCTGTTCGCTTTCCTTCAATTCCGCCAGGCGGCTTTCCACCGCCGCCGCCATGGCGTTGAAGCCCTGGCTCACCGCCGTCACCTCGTCGTCGCCGTGGAGCTGGAGGCGAACATCGAAATTGCCCTCGCTGATCTTGCGGCTGGCGGCGGCAAGCGCGGCGAAGTCGCGCGTCAGCCAGGCGCCGGTAGCCAGCAACAGCAGGAAAGTGACGCCGAGGCCCAGCAGGGCAATGAGCGCGCTTTGCTGGAGCAACACCGTGCGCGCGTTGAGCAGGAAGGCCGCCGACAGTCCGTAATGCACCTGGCCGTAGCTCGAACCGGCGTGGGTCACGTCGAACACGACGTGGATGGTTTCGCCGCCGTCGCGCAAGGCCGTCGGCGCCGGCAGTGGCGTGTCCGCGCTCCAGCCAATGCTGGCGAGTATCTTGCCGCTCTTGTCGGTGACGGCGACGTAAGGCACGCCACCGGTGTGCTGCCAGCCTTCGAGGATGTCGCGCAGCATGGCGTAGTCGCGTGAAACCAGCGGCACCGCCACCGCTGTGTTGTAGGCAAGCTCGATCGCCTGCATGCGGATTTCCGCCTGCTGCACCAGGTTTTGCTGAATCAGGCGCACGCTGTTGCCGACCAGCAGCGCCAGCACCAAGACCTCAACCAGCAAACTGGCCAGCAGCAGGCGAACCCGCAGCGATTGGAAGAAGAGACGTGGCCGAATCACGGACGGGGGGTCAGGAGCCCGGAGGGGCAATCATCCGGCGGTAGGTATCGACATAGGGCTTGATGCGGCGCACATCGTCGTCGGTAATCTCGTCGTAGCCGATAAAACCTGATTTTTCGAAGAACTCGCGTCCCTCCGCCGAGTCGGTGGGGAAGGTTTTTAGTGCTGCCCGCAAGCGCGCGATGGTATCGGCGCCCAGGCGACGGTTCGCCAAGGTGAATAAATGCGGGAAGGGCAGGTGGGGATTCAGCAAATGCATCTGTTCCCGCAGTTCCGGCGCCATCTGCCGCACGGCGGTCGTGGTGGACAGCGCCGCGTCGGCTTCCCCGGCCAGCACGGCCGTCGCCGAGGCGGCATGGTTCGGGCGCTCGACGATCTGGTAATCCTTGCCCGCCACCAGATCGTTGTCGGCCAGCCACTTGACGATGACGAGGCGGATAAAAGCCGACTTGTCGGCCATCGCAATGCGTTTGCCTTGCAGCGCCTCCAGACCGCGAATGGTGCTGGCGGCGCGCACCACCACCACGGGTTCGAGCTGGCGCTGGTAGTTGACCAGCGGCACATAGCCTTTTTCCATGGCCATCACCCCAAAGTGCGGCGGCGCAATGGCAATGTCGTATTCGCCGGCCATCAGGCTGGCAACATAGGCGTCGAAATTGGCGGCGGTGTAGAACTCCACCGGGCGTTGCAGCGATTTTTCGAGATACGCCACCAGTGGCCGATGGGTATTGGCGAGCGTCAAGGCGCCCGCATAGGGATGCACCGCCAGCCGCAAGGGCGTGGTCGCCACCACGGGCGCGGCACGCGCCGGCAAACCCGCGCCAACGGAAAGGGCGGACAGCAACAAGCCCTGCAGAAAGGTGCGTCGGGAGGGCATCGATTAGCCTTGGATAGGGTAGTGACCTACTACTTTAGTACTATTAAATCACGGAACCGCCTGCGTCAGCCTGATACTGCACCGTCGATGATACGTCACCCGCGGCGGGTTTGGGATTGTCATTTTCAAGCTGCCGCAACTTGCGAAACAGTGTGCGCTCGCTCACGCCCAACCGCCGTGCCAGCGAAGGGCGGTCGCCGCGATGGTTGGCCAGCGCCCAGGCAAGATAATTCCGTTCGTGTTCATCCAGCGTGGACCAGTCGGCTGCGTCCGACGGTGCCGAAAGTGCCGTACCGCTAGCGCCGACTTTTTCACGCGCCGCGCCAATGCCATGGTCGCCATGATTGCCCTCGTCCCCATCGTCATCAAGCAGGTGGCGCACCTCGATCTCAGCACCGTCCGCCAGCAGGCTGGCGCGCTCCAGCAGATTACGCAGTTCGCGGATATTGCCTTCGAAAGCGAGCGCGGCCAGATGATTCATGGCCGCCGGCGCCAGTTGCAAGCGGCGCTCCGGCGCCACCCGGTGCAGCAGCGATTCGACCAGCAACGGCAGGTCTTCCGGCCGCTCGCGCAGCGCCGGCGTACGCACGGGAAAAGTGTTGATACGATGGAAAAGATCGCGGCGGAAACTTTCTTCGACAACCATGCGCTTGAGGTCCCGATGGGTCGCCGACACCAGGCGGAAATCAGCCGGCAGTGCCTCAACCCCGCCGACCCGCCGATAGGTGCCACTTTCCAGCAGGCGCAGCAGCTTGACTTGCAGGGATAGCGGCAGTTCGCCAATTTCATCGAGAAACAGCGTGCCGCCGCTGGCGGCCTCCACCAGCCCCAGCTTGCGATGGGTCGCGCCGGTGAAGGCGCCTTTCTCGTAGCCGAAGAGCTCGCTTTCGAACAGCGTTTCAGTCAGACCGGCACAGTCAACCGCAACAAACGGCCCTTCGGCGCGACGGCTGGCTTCGTGGATCACACGGGCGACCAGCTCCTTGCCGGTACCGGTTTCCCCGCGCAACATCACCGCCGCTTCGGACGGCGCGGCGCGCATGACCCGTTCGAGCATGCGGGTGAAGGCCGGCGCCCGCCCGACCAGTCCCTGCGCCGCTGGTCGCCCGCTGGCGTGGCGCACGACGCGCATGGTCTCGACAAAATAGACGGTGCGTCCCGACTGGTCCTGCACCGGTGTCGTCTCGACATCCACATGCTCCTCGCCGCGGGGCGTGTGGTGCAGATGGAGCACGCGGTGCGACTGCCCGCTGGCCTGGCTGCGCTTCAGCGGGCAGGACTCGCCGGCCTGATCGCAGGGCACGGTGAAATGGTGCGATACCTCGTAGCACTCGCGCCCCACCACCGGCCGGCCGCCGCCAAATTCGCGGGTATAGGCGCGGTTGGCTGCGACGATGCGGTAATTACTGTCCATCACGATGCGCGGATCTTCCTGTCCGTCGAGGAATGACACCAGTTCGGGCAAGCTGCGCGGCGAAGTGCTCATTAAAGCCTCCCTGTCATCATGCCAATAATGGCACAATTGAAAAATTCACTGCCGCCATTATCGGCACTATCCTGGCAATAACGCAAGCCCGCCAATTTATCCGGAACGACGTATTTCATTATTAATCAGTCTATTAGGATAATTCCACCCATCTGGCACGCTACTTGATATAGGGTAGACGGAAGCGGCTGCCGGCAACCCCTCCTCAGTGATTCGAAAGGCCCCCTCCAGCCTGACGATTCAAAAACCAGCAGACCGCTTCCTTCCTTTTTCAACGCCTCCCGAGGATAAAACCCATGAGCACGCTCGACGCCGCCCTTGCCGCCCCGCCGCCGCAACCGGAAGAAATGTGCCAGACGCGCCGCCGCCTGCTGCTGGTCACCAGCGCCGCCGGCGCCGTTGCCGGGATGGCCGCCGCGGTGCCATTGCTCGCCAGCCTGCTGCCCTCCGAACGGGCCCGCGCCGCCGGTGCGCCCGTGGAAGCCGACATCTCCAAGCTGGCGCCGGGCGAAATGATGGTGGTCGAATGGCGCGGCAAGCCGGTCTGGATACTGCACCGCACGCCGGAAATGCTGGCCTCGCTGAAGAAATCAGAACCTCATCTGGTCGACCCCGCCTCGGCCAAGCAGCAGCAACCGGGTTATGCCACCAACGAGCACCGCTCGATCCGGCCGGAATTCCTGGTCGCCGTCGGCATCTGCACCCATCTGGGTTGCTCGCCTTCCGAAAAGCTCCAGCCCGGGGCCGCGCAAGGCATGGCGCCCGATTGGGCCGGCGGCTTCCTTTGCCCCTGTCACGGTTCCCAGTTCGACCTGGCCGGCCGCGTGTATCAAAACATGCCGGCGCCGACCAATCTTGAAATTCCACCCCACCAATACCTCGCCGACACGCGTTTGCTGATCGGCGACGACGGAAAGGCCTGACCCATGAAAAACCCACTGCGCATCGCAATCTCCAGCCAGAACTTCCGCACCATCACCGGCCATGCCGGCAAGGCCCGCCGCTTCCTGATGTTCGAGGTGGATACCGTCACCGTCCGTGAAACCAGCCGCCTCGACCTGCCGATCGAAATGGCCATGCACGGCTTCGACGACAGCCAGATTCACCCGCTCGATGGCACCGACATCCTGATCACCAGCAGCTCCGGCGATGGCTTCGTGCATCGCATGGCGCGGCGCGGCGTGCGCGTGGTCGCCACCGCCGAAACCGATCCGGAAATCGCGATTCACGCCTTCCTCGCCGGCAGCCTGAAATCGCCGGCGCCGCATGACCATGCCGCCGAAGAGGGTCACGAATGCGGCTGCCACGGGCACGCGCATTAACCTGGCCCACTGCCAACCCCCGCCAAGTCCCCCTCCACTCCGCCAAGTCAGCCCCCGCCATGAAACAGATAATGCTGCAAGAGAAATACCCGGTGTTCATACTCGAAATCGGCAAACAGGAAACCACTTGCAAGTCGGTCGACGACGTGGCGACAAAACTCAAGGCCGCCATCCAGGCCGATGAGCGCGTGGCCTGGATCGCCGACTTCGACCACTACGCCCACACGAAAAAAGGCGGCGGCGCCATCGCCCCCGAAATCGTCGGCGCGCGCAACCTCGTCTTCTGTTTTGGCTTGCAATTGCCCAACCCGCAGGTGCTGGCCGTCCGTCCGCGCGCGATCGGCATTGCCGACTGCGGCGACAAGTTCGTCGTGAGCTTCCTCGAAGCGCCCATGCCGGTCGCCAACATCGCCATGGAAGGGTGGGCCAAGTCGCTGAAGGATATTGGCTGATCCTTTTGCAATGACGTACTTCCGGCAGTTCCGCGATGAATCGAGTGGCGCCTGCGCCTACCTGATCGGCTGCACGGCTGGTCGTTGCGCCGTCATCATCGACCCCCAGCCCGGCCAGCTCGATCTATACCGGGGCGTGGTGGCCGAATTGCAACTCCAGTTGGAATGGATAGTGGAAACCCATGATCATCCGCGACATTCCGGTGCTGCCGATGAGCTGCGGCAAGGCACCACGGCCCGCATCGCCCGCAGTTATCACGCCGCCAGCGCGGTCGCCGCCGACCGGCAACTCCGCCACGGCGACCGCCTGCAAGTCGGCGACATCGAACTGGAAACCATCGAAACACCGGGGCACACCGGCAGCTGCCTGACTTTTCGCTGGGAAGACCGCCTATTCACGGGCGATTGCCTGCTGATCGGCAACTGCGGCAACACCGATGCAGCCGACGCCAGCGCCGCGCTGCTCTACGACAGCATCACCCGCCGCTTATTTGCTTTTCCGGACGAAACCCTGATATACCCTGCCCATTGCGATGGCGACCGCTGCGTCGGCTGTATCGGCGCCGAGCGACGCAGCAACCCGGAACTGCACGGCATCGGCCGCGACGAATTCATCGCCCGCCGCCGCGAAGCCGGCCGGCGCCAACGAACGCAACCCACCCAACCACCCAACGCGGGAGCATGGCATGTCGAATGAATCCAATCCAGCCAAATTGGCCAACACGGTGGCTAGCCCCGCGGCTAGTCCCATGGCGAGTGCAATGAACCACCCGGGCCACCGCCTGCGCCATCTGCCCATTTCATTCTTCGCCATCGTCATGGGCCTGGCCGGCCTGGCCATCGCCCTGCAGCGGGCGGGGGAAATTCTCGGCCTGTCGCCCCTGCCCGGCGTGGCGGCTGCCTGGCTCGCCGGCCTGGTCTTTGCCATTCTGTTCGTCCTCTACGGCACCAAGCTGCTGCGCCACCCCGGCGATGTCGCCAAGGAACTCAAGCATCCGATCAAGCTCAGTTTCTTTCCGACCATTTCCATCGGCCTCATCCTGCTGGGCATCGCCTTTCACGACCTCAACGCCAATCTGGCGGCCGGGGTGCTGATCGTTGGCGTGCCCCTGCAACTGGGCTTCACGCTCTTCGTGTTGTCACGCTGGATCAGCCATAGCCATTTCGAGATCCACCATTCCAATCCTTCCTGGTTCATCCCCGTGGTCGGCAACATCCTTGTTCCGATTGCGATCCTGCCCCATGGCCTGGTCGAGTTGTCCTGGTTCTTCTTCAGCATCGGACTTGTCTTCTGGCTGGTGCTGCTCGCCATTTTCTTCAACCGCATCATCTTCCACCCGCCACTGCCTGAAAAACTGGCGCCAACGCTCTTCATTCTGATCGCGCCCCCGGCCGTGGGCTTCATCGCCTGGGTCAAGTTGAGCGGCGGGCTCGATGGCTCCGGCCGCATCCTCTATTACACGGCCGCCTTTACCGTGCTGCTGTTGCTGGCGCTTTTCCAGAAGTTCCGCGGCCTCCGCTTCTTCCTGTCGTGGTGGGCCTATTCCTTCCCCAGCGCCGCCTTCACCATCGCCTCGCTGCTAATGTTCAAGCTCACCGCGATGGCCTTCTTCGAAATGCTGTCGTGGGTCATGCTCGGCGCCCTGGTGCTGCTGATCGCGGGTCTGACACTGCGCACGCTGACGGCCATCAGGCGCGGTGAAATCTGCGTCGAAGACTGAGGCACGGCGGCGGCTGCCCCCGCTGCGGCCCCGCCGCCGCCCAAAAAGTCGGCGCTAGCGGTACGGCTACCGTGGCGGCAAAGCCTGCGGATAGCGCCGACATTGCCATAAAATATCCGCATGGGACTCTTCGACTGGCTACATCCGCCCGCCCCGCTCGACGCGGATATCCGCGCACTGGTTGATCGTGCCGTCGCCGCTGTCGACCCCTTGCTGCGCACGGTTTCCGGCTACGAGCGACAGCTGGCCCCGGCGGTAAGCCGCGCCAGCGCCTATTGCACCGACATCGCCGGCCGCATTCCCGGCCCGTTCGAAATCAGCCGCGCCGCCTTTGCCACCGACCCGATGGTGCATGCCCTGTTCGGCAGCGCCGACGACATCGAAACCATGCTCGCCCGCAGCCAGTGCGTGCGCGAACACATGAACAGCCTGGCCCTGTCGCCCGACGGTCGCTGTTGCGCACTGCTCGGCATGCGGCACCGCGAAAAAGCCGGCTTCGGCGCACGGATCACGGGCGAGATCGTGCGCTTCGACGAGCCGCAGAAATCACTTTATTTCACCGACCACACCGTGGCCGAACCCAACGCCACGCTTGAGGCGGCGCGCGCCGGCCTGCACGATGTCATGTTCGATGGCCTGCTGAAAAGCTTTGCCTCGCACGTCGACGACGTGCGCGCCGATCGCAAGGAACTCCATCAGGAACATGCCATTGCCGCCGCCCATTGCCGCGCCAACCGCAACCCGCTCGACCCCGAATCGCACACCCGGCGGCTGACGGAATTACAGGAACGCCTGCATGCCGCCAGCGACGCCCTGCAACCGGCGCGCCTGCTTGAAACGCTGGCCGACTGCCTCGCCAATCCCGCAGCCTATTTGCGCCTCGATCCGGTCACGGTATCGGTCGACCGCGCCGGCATCATCACCGGCACGGGCGCCGAAGGCGAAGGCGACACCCTCCACTTCGCCGAATTGACCAGCCGCGACCTGCGCCGCTGGGTAGTAATTCTGGCCACCATCGAACAAGCGGAGGCGCGCCACGCGGTCGAACGCTTCGAGGAATCCCGGCGCTACATCGTCATCTGATGCAACAGCCGCCACGCCCTCCGCGGCATTTTCCGCGATATTTCCCGCGATATTTCCCGCCTCATTCTCTGTTGCGCCAGTTGTTCGCGCTGCTGCTGGCCTGCCTCGTCCTCCCGGCTGCCGCGCAAAATATCAGTTACGACGAACGCCTGCCGGTGCCGGTGGCGCGCGCCCTCAAGGCCGCCGGCATTCCCCAGGCCTCGGTGGCGCTGGTGGCGCAGGAAACCGGCGCGCCGTTTCCCCGCGTCAGTGTCAATGCCGCGCAGGCCATGAACCCCGCTTCGGTGATGAAGCTCGTCACCACCTTCGCCGCGCTGGAACTGCTGGGCCCCGCCCACGCCTGGACCACCCAGGCGCTAACCACCGCCCCGTTGCGCGATGGCGTGCTGGCCGGCGATCTTTACCTCAAGGGCAGCGGCGACCCCAGCCTCACGTTCGAGCGTTTCTGGCTGCTGCTGCGCAGCCTGCGCGCCCGCGGCCTGCGCGATATTCGCGGCGACCTGGTGCTGGACCGCGGCGCCTTCGCCGCCACCGAACTGGATACGGTTGACGAAGGCGCCTTCGATGCCAAACCGCTGCGGCCCTACAACGTCGCGCCCGACGCGCTGCTGCTCAACTTCAAGTCGGTGCGGCTGACACTGCTGCCCGATCCCGAGGATAGCGCGCACATTCTCGCCCTGCCCGAGCCGGCCCCGGCCAACCTCGACATCGTCAATCTGCTCAAGCCCGTCGGCGGCGGCTGCGGCGACTGGAAAGAAGGCCTGCGCGCCGATATTGCCTTGAATCAGGGTAAGAACAACGGCCGTATCCGCCTGA
>JAIFMO010000155.1 GCA_020048435.1 Sulfuritalea sp. | reverse complement strand
GTCACCGTTCCAGTCCCAACCGGTGAAGAACTCGGCGATGTCGCGGTACTCCTTCCAGTCATTTCCGAGGTTGTTTTGGATGAGATCAGTCGTGGTGATGCAAATCAAGAAGGCTGAAAGGGGCCAGGCTCAATTAATTCAGGAACCCAAAGGGGCCATGGTCGAATTAAACCGTTGGGCTGACAAAATACAGGTGGCAACTTGAAATCAACCGTTTACATTGAAACCTCGATCATCAGCTATTTGACGGCACGTCAAAGCAATGACTTGCGCTCGATGGCCAATAAGAGTGCGACCATTGAATGGTGGGAAACCCAAAAGCCAAAATACGAGTTGGTCATTTCTGAGTTTGTCATTGCAGAGGCAGGCCTTGGAGATCCAGAAGCAGCCGAGCGTCGCCTTGCAGCCATCGAAGGCGTCATGGAGTTAGAGGCAACGGAGGCAGTTCGTACGCTGGGTCGTGAACTCATCTCTCGAAATACTTTGCCCGAAAGAGCAGAAATTGATGCCTACCACGTTGCAATCGCCGCAGTGAACGGCATCGAGTATTTGCTGACATGGAACTGCACCCACATTGCCAATGCAATCACACGACCAAAAATCGAAGCCGCATGCAGGGCGCTTGCTACGAACCGCCTATTATTTGCACACCCGACGAACTGATGGAGACCTAGTTCATGTGGAAAGACCCAATCGTTACAGAGACGCGCCAACTGCGAGAGCAATACGCGAGCCAGTTTGCGCACAGCGCCGATGCCATCTTTCAAGACATTTTGCGCAGGCAGATCATGCCGGGGAAAAAGCTCGTTTCATTCCAACCACGCAAGCCTGTTTTGGTTCCCATTGCAGCCCAACCCGGCAGTCGAGGCGACGCGCCGCGATAAAGCCCTCGTCGCGCCCCTCACTTCTACGTTGCCTCGCATGTTCATCGCTCCGTTGTCAAACGGCTTGACAGGGTGTATTCGTTCGAATACAGTTACAGCATGTTTTCGATCAAGCCACTTCCCGAATTCACCGACTGGCTTTGTGGTCTCAAGGACGGCATGACGCATCGCCGTCTGGCGCGGCGTCTGGAAAAGGCGCAGGCGGGCAATCTGGGTGACGTGAAATCGGTGGGAGAAGGTGTTTTCGAGATGAGCGAGCACTTCGGGCCGGGCTGGCGCATGTACTACGTCCAGCGCGGCGCGGTGTTGATCGTGATGCTGGGCGGTGGTGATAAATCCACGCAGTCCGCCGATATTGCCAAGGCCATCACGCTGGCCGCTACAGTGGAGGAATGAGCCATGACCAAGAGAATCAAGGTATCCGAGTTGCCAGAGTTCGACATTACCGAGCACTTGCCAGACGATCAGGCGATTGCCGAATACCTTACCGTCGTTCTTGAGGAAAACGATCCGGCGGCGCTGGCCGATGCCTTGGGCACGATTGCCCGTGCACGCGGCATGACGGAGATTGCCAAAGCCTCGGGCTTGGGGCGCGAGGCGCTGTACAAGGCGCTGCGCCCCAATGCACAGCCGCGCTTCGATACCGTGTCCCGCGTATGCGCGGCGCTCGGCGTCAAGCTGGTGGCTCAGGTGGCTCATGCGTAGTCTCCGTTGTCGATCCCGTGGTCCATAGGGGAGCAATCATGGTGCTCACACTTAAAGCGACACTGATTCGAAGGCCGTACGCAATCGACAAGTGGGAAGCGGTGTTTGAATCGATTCAGACGCGCTACTTGAAGATCTTCACGCCTTCATTCAGGACACCCTGGACTTTGACGATGATCACCTCTACGAGTTCTTCATCGCACGAACTGAGAACAGCCGCGAGCGACTCTCGTTTGATCACGAGAATGGCGGCATCTATGACATAAACATCGAAAGCCTATACCCCCTCCCAGACAAGAAACATCTCTACTATCTGTTCGAAGACGAAGATGCCGCCTAACAAACAAGGTTAGTATAGCGCGCAGGACCCCATTGATCGTCTGCGCCCCATGCATCCAGGCAGAGTGTTGCGCGAGGACTTTTTGATTCCGCTGGGGCTTTATCCTCCGTGGTCCTACTCGGCAGTGCAGGGGACGCTGCGCAATCAGTGCCCGCGCCCCATCGACAGTTCCTCCATCAACAGCCGCGCTTCCAGCCGCTGCAGTGACGCCGTCACCTGGTTCGAGTGATCGGTCAGGTCGTCCAGCATCCGCTGCAACTGGGCGAAGCTGAATTGCGAGTTAACCACCGAGAATATTTCTTCACAGATGTCATGCATGGCGCGATGCGGAATATCGAGCGCCTCATAATCCGGATCGCCGGCAAACGAGCGCCCGAGGCCGCAATGCCAGCGTCCCAGAGAGCATTCGGCATGACTGGTATGCAGGCCCTTCAGGTTCAGTTCGCTGCTGCGCGCGCTCTTGATATAGGCAAAGACGGTATCCACCAGCAGTGTTTTCTGCCAGTTATGGCTGAGTTGGGCCATGCGCAGCATGCCCACCGGCGAGGCGGGCCAGCGATGATCGGCCAACAGAAAGTCGAGGTAGTCGTCGGGCGCCAGCGGCGGGCTGATCCAGTACCCCTGCCCTTCATGGCAGCCGCAATGCAGCAGCGTGTTGTAAACGCCTTCGGTTTCGATGCCTTCGATAACGGTCTTCAAACCCAGCATCTGCGCCATGGCCACGCTGGCCTTGACCAGGGTGGTGCTCTTGGGCGAACTGAGCATGCGCAACACGAAGCTCTGATCCATCTTGATGGCGCCGAAGGGAAAACGATTGAGGCTGTCCAGCGAAGAATAACCAGTGCCGTAGTCATCCATCGATAGCTGCACGCCTTCGCGAATCAACTCCTGGAGACTGCCGCTGGTGATGTCGCTGCCGGAAATGGGCCCCGTTTCGGTAATCTCGATTTCAAGTTGGCGGCTGCTGATCGAACCGCAGGCGACGGCAGCATGCACAAGGGCCAGCAAACGCGGCGTATCCAGATCTTGCGCCGTGATGTTGAGCGCAACCGTCGTTTCCTCGTTGACGTTGCGGATGCGTTGAAAATCTTCCACCAGGCGGGGAAACATGGACTGGGTAATCTCGGGCACCAGGCCATGAGCGTGGGCGATGGGAATGAAGGCGTCGGGCGCAACGATCGTCTTCTCGTCGCGCTGCCAGCGGATCAAGGCTTCGGCGCCGCTCACCTGCCCGGTCAGAAATGAAGCCTTGGGCTGATAGAAAAAGCGAAATTCGCCCCGATTGAGCGCCTGTCGAATCTCACCCGCCGTGATCTGCATGATTGATCCGTTACAACACGCTGTCAGTAACGGGTCAGCGCACTTTGCAGGGGTTGTGGCAGCACGGCGCCACCGCCGGATGACACCCGCGACTGTGTACTCATCTTCTTGTGCAGCTTTTCCGTCAATTCGTCGGCCATCATGGGTCTAGCCTGGTCGATGGCATGCAGCAGATCGTAGACGCCATCAAACTGGTTCTCGTCTATCAGCAAGTTGGCGGTAGCGTAATAAGTTTGCGCGGCCTCAAGCAAACGGCCGTTCATGTAATACACGTTACCAAGCTCACCGCGGGCGTCGAAATCCCTGGGACTTTGTGCAATATATTCTTTGTAAATCAGTATCGCGCGGTCGACGTTGCGATGTGCGGCCGCCTCGCGGGCGTTGTTCAGGGTACTTTCCGCGGTATCGCCGGCAAGCGAATCCGGCAGCATTTTTGCCGCGGCAATCTTGATGTTTTCCTTGGCGGTTGCGGACGAAAACCAGCCCGTTTGCTGAAAAACAAAAATGGCGATACCGATGAGGAGGGCTGACCAAATCGCCCATTTAGCGGTCTTGTTGATCATGAACTTCTCCAGAAATTGCTACGAACCTGCGGCTAAAGCATACACCCCTTTGTCATGCCGTAATACTCGAAGGCGAGGAGGCGCGGCAAATTTTCAGCTATCCGCTTGTTCTTCTTCGCTTTCGCGCGGGCCGATCGCCAGGCGCCGCATGCGTTCCCACAAAGACTTGCGGCTGATGCCGAGTTTCTCGGCGGAGATGCCGACACGCCCCGCGTTGGTGCGCAAGGCGTCCTCGATATAACGCTTTTCGCATTGGGACAAATAGCGTTCGAGCGGCTCGGCCGCCGGCTCCTCGGCAGGCTCCGCGCTGGCGGCCACGAACAGGTCGGCGGCGCGCAAGCGGGGGCCATCGGCAAATATGCAGGCACGTTCAAGGGTGTGTTTCAGCTCGCGCACATTGCCCGGCCAGAGGTGCTCGCTCAAGCGGCGCTCGCCGTCCGGCCCCAGGCCGGGTTTCGGACTACCACCGCGTCGCGCGCATTCATCCAGCAGCCGTTGCGCCAGCCAGGGGATGTCGTCCGGTCGCTCGCGCAGCGGCGGGATATGCAGGCGGGCGACGTCAATGCGATAGTACAAATCTTCGCGGAAGCGACCATCGGCCACCCTGGCCGCCAAATCCTGATGGGTCGCCAGCACCACACGAGCATTCGCCGCGAGGGTCTGGGTGCCGCCGACCCGCACAACCTCCCGATCCTGCAAGACACGGAGCAGTTTGGTTTGCAGATTGAGCGGCATGTCACCGATCTCGTCGAGGAAAACGGTGCCGCCATTGGCCCGCTCGAATACCCCGGCATGTGCGCGCGCGGCGCCGGTAAAGGCGCCGCGCTCGTGGCCGAACAACTCCGACTCGGCCAGGTTTTCCACCAGCGCGGCGCAATTCACCGCGACGAAAGGCTTGCGGCCGCTCAGTGCGTGCAGGTGACGCGCCACGACTTCCTTGCCGGTACCGGTCTCGCCAGTGATCAAGACCGTCGAATCGAGCGGGGCGAGGCGCTCGATCAACTGCTCAAGCCGCTGCATGGCGCGCGACACGCCCAGGATGGGCGCGCCGTCGCGCGGCAGAGTGGTTTCGCCGGCCAGTTCGCGTACCCGCAACAGCAGCCGGTCGATGTCGAACGGCTTGGTGACATAGTCGGCGGCGCCAAGCTTGAGCAACTCGACCGCCCGTTCCAGGTCGCCATGGCCGGTGATGAAAATGAAGGGGGGCAGCACGGCGCAGCGTCCGCGCAGGCTCTCGAACCAGCGGTCGCCCGCAATGCCGGGCAGACGAATATCGCACACCACCGCGCAGGCCGCGTCGCCCGCCAAGGCCTGTTCGGCCGATTCGGCATCGCGGTGCCAGCGCACATCGAAACCTTCAAGACGGAAGCGCACCGCCAGCGATTCGCCCATAATCTCGTCGTCTTCAACCAGGCACAACCGCTTCATGACGCGCACCCGGCACCGGCTGCGGGTGTGGGCGCGCAGACCTCTTCGCGACCCAGGGGCAGGCACACCATCACCGCCGTGCCTTGCGGCAGATCGACGATCTCGATGCGTCCGCCGAGTTGCAACACCGTCTGGTTGGTCACCCACAAACCAAGACCGTGGCCGCCTGCGCCCGAGAAAAACGGAGAAAACAGGGCGGAGCGCCGCTCCGGGTCGATGCCCGGACCATTGTCCTCGACCCGCAATTGCAACTGTTTGTCCTGCGGCACGCAATGCATTGTCACGTTGCCGCCCTGGGGCGCGGCCTCGATGGCGTTGAGCAAGAGGTTGATGAGGATCTGGCGTACGGCGGTAGACGGCAGGGCGACGCGATCGGTGAGCAGGCATTGCCATTCCAGCGTCAGGTTTTTCTTGCGCACTTCCGCCTGCACCAGCGTGCGCAGGTCGTCCAGATCCGCCACGCCGAGCGGATAAGCCTCCACCCGCGCCTGCACCAGCAAGGCTTGCACGGTATTCTGGATTTGCCGTAGTCCCCGCTCCAGCAGGTTCAATGTGCTGTCGGCCACCGCCGGATCGTCGCCATGGCGCTTGAAGGTGTTGATGGCGTTGAGCATGCCGCCGAGCGGATTGTTGATCTCGTGGGCGACACCCGCCGCGACCTGACCAATGGCAGCCAGCCGTTCGGAGCGCATCATTTCCTGTTCCATGCGTTGCTTGTCACGCAGGCTGGCGAGCATTTCGTCGAAACCACGCGCCAGATCGCCGATTTCGTCCTGGCTGCGCACGACCTCGCGTACCGCGTCACAGTGCACCTCCAGATCACCCTGTCCGACGCGCTGCATGCAACGGCGCAGTTGGGCGATGGGTTGCATCAGGCGCCGCCCCAGCAGCCAGCCGAGGAACAGCAGCACCAGCAGCAGGCTCACGCCATAGCCCAGCGCGGCCTCGAAAAGCGAGAAAAAATGTCCTTGCAGCGATGCCAGCGGATAGTCGACCCAGACACTGCCCAAGCGCAGACCATCGCGCTCCACGCGCGCGGCACTGATAAAGCCGCTGGCGGTTTCCACGGTGGCCACGCTAGCGCCGCCACCATCGAGTTGCGCCAGCAGGCGCTCGAGCTCGGGAGCGGTTCGAGCATCCGAATCAGGCATGGCGCGATTGCCGATCTGGCTATGGCGCAACCTATCCAGCACCCGCACCTCCGGCGGCGTCGGGGCGGGAATACCGCGCGCAAAGCGATCCACCGACTCCGCCACCCGGCGCGGTTCGCCGCCGGCCTGCATGTCCCAGAAAATGTTGCCGGCGAAACAAGAGGTCATGCGCTCGACGCTCATCATGCGGTCGGCTTTGAACTCGCGGTAACTGGTGGTCAGCAACAGCAAGGTCAGCAACACCACACTGAGCAGCGCCAGCAACCCGAAAGCCAGTGTCATGCGCAGGCGATAGCCCATCGGTGTCTCCGGTTTGATGTCAGCCGGCATCTTAGTTGAAATACGGACACCCACCGTGAACCGGGTTCCAGGTTCCGTATTTCAGGTTCCTGGTGCCCGGTTCCGGCGTCTGCCCGCCGTACCGCTAGCGCCGACTTTTTAGTAGATCAGCGTTTTTACATGGCTTTGCAGCAAATACTTCGCCACGTCGGCCGGTTTGGCTACTTCAACGCCCTCGATCAGATCCGCCGGTTTCAGGTCGCTATTGGGCAGGAACAAGGCACAAACTTCAACCTTGGCCCCCGCTTTCATCAGACCTTGCAGCATTTGATTGGGGGTGACATTGCGTGGTTTGAGGACGGCGGATTCCTTGCCCTTGACGGCAAGTTGGCCGCCTTCGCCGCATAGCAGAACGCGCACGCCGGTTTTCTGCTCCATGGCTTGTGTCGCCAGCACCAACGCCATGCCCTGCGTCTGGGGATTGCCTGAATTAACCGAAACAAACAATTCCGTCGGGCTGTTGGCGCTCGCCGGCAGCGTGATGGAAGCGCCCAGCGCAAGGATGGCAAGCAGTTTTTTCATGATTTATTTTCCACGGAATTGGGTTGGCGTCGCGCTGCTTATTGCTGCAGATCGAGGAAGCGCTCCTGATCGTTGGCAACATCACCGCCCATGATCCTGCCTACCTCGCCGCCAAACATCATGCCGATCATGCGGGCGTTCATGGAGCCGATATACACCTTGCCGTCCGACTTCTTATAAACGGAGACGGTACAGGGCATCATCACCGAAGCCCAGCGATCCCCGTCCGCCTTGAGGATTGCGGCCGCATGGTAGGGGTTGCAGGCATCGATCAGCGTGACCGGAAGGACTTCGATACCACTCAACTGCTTGATGGTCTTGTCCATCGGCTTCACTGCATTGACCACCCAACCCTTGCGCGCCTCGATATTGCGCTTGATGTGCCCCACGGTCTCTTCCATCGTGGCATGGGGGCTCAGTTTTTCCGAGATAAAGGGCAGCGTGGCCTCGCCGGGGGCGCCGGCCAGGGCAAGACCGGACGAGAAAATCAGTGTAGCGGCGGCGGTACTGAGCAGGGAAGCGAATCGACTGGATTTCATGGCAAACCTCCGAGGGTAGAAAAAAATAGAGAAGAGACCGTGGGACACAAGCGTTGCCCGCTGCACCACCGCCTTGTTCCACCTATTGCAATCCGGATGCCAACCAAGCGTATTTCGTCAAAAATACTTTTGACGGGGCGCGTCATCAGCAACGGTATCCGAATTTATTCAACCAGTTGCAAGCGCGCCAGCGCATATCTGGCCGTGCGACCGCCCGCCGTTTTCTCCGTTACGCCAACCGCCTTACGCTCCGATTCGGTAACATCCGGATACGTCGCCAAGAAAAGCTGTTACCGGTCAGTAACCAGGCCAACCACAGGACGCCCGTCCATTTCGGGTACTTCGCAATGAGGAATCGGGGATTCCCCGATTCCCTTCTCCTGCTTATTGCTGCATCATGCGGTATCCATTCGCTTCCCCCCCCCCCTTCTGACCAGAAGGGATAGCCGGGAATAAAACTATTGAATTCGTCCGCCCCCCTGTTGCCACTGCTCCCCCCGGCCGCCCCGGCCACGCTGCACGCGGCCAACCGGCTGCGCCGCCTGGTGATTCTGGGTCTTGCCCTCAGCAACCTCTTCGTATTCCTGTTCGCCGGATATTTCATCCAGCAGAGCCGGCAACAATACGAACTGCGTGCCCGGACACTGACCCAGAACATCACGTCCATGCTGGATCAAAACATCTCCCGCAGCATCGCGCAGATCGATCAGGCCCTGCATACGGTCGTCGACGAACTCGAGCGCCAACTCGCGAGCAATGGCATCGACGAGGCGACCATGAAAACCTTCATCGCCAGGCAATCGCTGCGTATGCCCGAGGTCGTGGCTTTTCGGGCGGCGAATGCTGGCGGCCTGGTCTTCCTCAACCAGGGAATCAAGACAAGCAGCGTCAGTTGGGCCAATCGCGACTTTTTCGGTTACCACCGTGATCATGCCGAAGACGCCCTGAGAATTTCGAAACCGTTCATCGGGAACATTACCGGCAAGTATGTCATCGGCTTCACGCGGCGCTACAACAATCCGGATGGCAGTTTTGCCGGTGTTGTCATCGCGCCCATTTTTCTCGACCATTTTGCCCGGCTGCTGGCGCAGGTCGATCTCGGCCCGCAAAGCACCATCGCGCTGCGAGATGCAGATCTCGGACTGATTGCCAGACTCCCGTCCATTGCCGATCAACCCGCCGGTCAAACGGGTAACAGCGCGGTATCGAAAGAACTCCTTCAATTAGCGAAATCCGGCGTACCCGCGGCGACTTACTTCACCCCGGCAAGTTCGGACGGGAAATCGCGAACATTTTCCTTTCGCCGTCTGGAAAAATCTCCCATGATGGTTCTCGTCGGCCTGGCCCCCGAGACCTATCTGGCCGACTGGACCAAGGAGGCCTACCTGACGACGACGACGGCAGTGGGATTCCTCCTCTTTTCCATGATATTGGGCGGATTTCTGCTGCGCCTGCTGGCGCGGTCGAGCCAGACCGCCACGGAGCTTGAGCAGCATCGCGTGCAGCTTGAGGAAACCGTGGCGGCACGCACCGCCAAACTGGCTGCCGCCGAAGCGCATACCCGGACAATCATCAATTCGAGCGGGGACGGCATCATTGAAGTGGATGGCGCGGGGTTCATTGTTCTCGTCAATCCAGCGGGAGCGCGTATGCTTGGCTATCGCGCAGAGGAACTCGTCGGTCAGCACCTGCACAAAAAAATTCACCATAGCCACCCCGACGGCCGGCTTTATCCGGCCACCGAGTGTCCAGCCTTTACGGCAATCAGGGAATGTCACCCCGTGCGCGTGGCGGATGACGTCTTTTGGCGCGCCGACGGCCTCCCGCTGCCGGTCAGCGTAGCCACCCACCCGATATGCGACGGCAACCACGTGGCAATGGGCGCGGTTGTCAGTTTCCAGGACATCGCCGAGCGCAAGCAGTTGGAAATCGACCGCGAGGAAGTTCGCATCGCCGCCGAGCGACAGGCCGAAATCAAGAGCGAATTTCTCGCCAACATGAGCCACGAGATTCGCACGCCGTTGAATGGCGTGCTCGGCATGGCGCAGATCGGCCAGCGCGAAAGTGCCGGCATGGGCCGCACCCATGAGATTTTTGGTCGCATCCTCGATTCGGGCAAACTGCTGCTGGGCATCATCAACGACATTCTCGATTTCTCGAAGATAGAAGCGGGCAAGCTCGCCATCGAAGTGATTCCCCTCGATCCAGGCCACTGCGTGGAAACCGCCGTGGCGACATTGGCAGAACGAGCCCGCGAAAAAGGCATCGCGCTGGTCGCCGACAAGGCGCCCAACCTGCCGCTGGCCTTCATGGGCGATCCGCTGCGGCTGGCGCAGATTCTGCTCAACCTGCTCTCCAACGCCGTCAAATTCACCGAGTGTGGCGAGGTGCGGGTGGGTGCCCGACGGGTAGATGGCGAGTTGATATTCAGCGTGACGGACACCGGCATCGGTATGTCGGCCGAACAACTCAAACGCCTGTTCCTGCCTTTCGAGCAAGCTGCCAGTAGCACTTCGCGCCAGTTCGGCGGCACCGGGCTGGGGCTGGCCATCAGCCGGCGGCTGGCCGAATTGATGGGCGGCGAGATTTACGTCACCAGCGTTCCCGGCAACGGCAGCACTTTCGAACTGCGCCTGCCCTGTATCGAACCCGCTACGCCGGTTGTCACCGCGCAGGTGTTTTCGGACAGGGTTATGGCCGGCCCGCGCCTGGCCAACGTCCGGATTCTCGCCGCCGAGGATGACGAGGTGAACCAGTTCGTGCTGGAAGACATGCTCATGCATGAAGGCGTGCAACTGACCCTGGTCGGCAATGGCCGCGAGGCAGTTGAAGCTGTCGAGCGCGCGGGAGCATCCTTCGACCTCGTGCTGATGGATGTGCAGATGCAGGAGATGGACGGACTGAAGGCGGCCCGGCGCATCGGGAAAATCAACCCCGCTTTGCCCATCATCGGCCAGACCGCTCATGCCCTCGCCGAGGAACACGCCAAATGTCGCGACGCCGGCATGGTCGATATCATCACCAAGCCGCTCGACATCGACACGCTGGTGGCTACCGTGTTGCGCCATCTGGGACGCGACGCTGAAGCGCCGCCGCTCGCTCCGGCTGAAAAAGT
>JAIFMO010000092.1 GCA_020048435.1 Sulfuritalea sp. | reverse complement strand
GACCGCGGCGGCGTACTCAACATGAAGAGCGGCGAAACCTATCAGGCGGCCGTGCGTCTCTCGCTCGATCATAATCAGCTACCCAAGCCGCTACAGGTCGACGCCATCGCCAACCGCGACTGGCAGGTGGACGCACGGGCTTTGCGCTGGCAATTCGTGCACAAGGAAAAAGCCGAAGCCAAATGAAAGTCCTCCTGATCATCGCCGCCGCCGCGGGCGCGATCCTGATCTTTCTGCTGACCTCGGCCAGCGCCAATACCGCCCTGTTTGCCCGCAACTACCCGTGGCTGCTTGGCGCCAATGCCCTGATCGCCGTCGCCATGCTGGCCCTGGTTGTCATCCAGTTGCGGCAGTTGTGGCGCGATATTCGTGGCGGCGTTTTCGGCTCGCGGCTGAAAGCGCGGCTGGTGCTGCTGCTGGCGGTGATGGCCTTGCTGCCGGGCGCGCTGGTCTATGCGGTGTCGATGCAGTTCGCCACGCGCAGCATCGAGTCGTGGTTCGACCTGCGGGTGGACAACGCGCTGGAAGGCGGCCTTGAACTGGGTCGCAACGTCCTCGACGCCCAGCAGTCCGAACTGCTGGGCAAGGCGCGCGGCATGGCGCTGGACCTTGGCGATGCGGCCAAGGCTGGGCCCACGCTGCTCAACCGTCTGCGCGAACAAACGGGCGTGCAGACGGCGACGCTGTTCGCCAGCAATGGCCAGGTGCTTGTCAGCAGTTCGGACGATGTCGACAGCCTGCTGCCGTTGGTGCCCTCGGCGGCGCAGTTGCGCCAGGCGCGGCAGGGCCGCGGTTTCGCCGCCGTCGAGGGCGAGGCCGCCAGCGGCCTGTTGCTGCGAGCGCTGGTGTCAGTGGCCAGCAACGATCTCGGCGGTGAGGCGCGCGCCCTCCAGCTCACGCAAAAGGTGCCGGAAGCCATCGCGAAAAGCGCCGAATACGTTGCCGCCGCCCATCGCGACTACCAAGAACTGCAACTCGGCAAGGACGGCCTCAAGCGCATCTACACGCTGACGCTGACACTGACGCTGTTGCTGGCGCTGTTTGCCGCCATCGCGCTGGCTTTCGTCTTCGCCGAGCAACTGGCGCGACCGCTGCTGATTCTCGCCGAAGGCACCCGTGCGGTCGCCGCCGGCGACTTCACGCCGCGCAGTGTGGTGCACTCCGATGACGAACTGGGTGTGCTGACCCAGTCGTTTTCGCAAATGACGCGCCAGCTCGACGAAGCGCGGCGCGAAACAGAGCGCCATCGGCAGCAGGTCGAAGCGGCCAGCGCCTACCTCGAAAGCGTGCTGGCCAACCTCTCGGCCGGCGTGCTGGCCTTCGATCGCAAGGTCTGCCTGCGCGCGGCCAATCGCGGTGCCATGACCATCCTGAAGGACGATCTGCTCGATCTCGACAACACGCCGCTGGCTGCCTGGCCGCGTCACGTCGAATTCGCCACGGCCGTCATCGCCGCCTTTCACGAGCGTGGCGAGAACTGGCAGCAGGAACTGGAGATGGACACCGCCGGCGCGCCCCAGGTGCTGCTGGTGCGCGGCTCGACGCTGCCGGAAGCCAGCGGCGGAGGCATCGTGGTGGTGTTCGACGACATTACCCAACTCATTTCGGCCCAGCGCACGGCGGCCTGGGGTGAAGTTGCCCGCCGCCTCGCCCATGAAATCAAGAATCCGCTTACGCCCATCCAGCTTTCGGCCGAGCGTTTGCAGATGAAGCTGGCGCACAAGCTCGAACCGGCCGAGCGCGAAATGCTCGACCGTTCCATCAATACCATCACCACCCAGGTCGAAGCCATGAAAAACATGGTCAACGACTTCCGTGATTACGCCCGCACGCCGCCGCCCAGCCTGGCGCCGCTCGACCTGAATGAGTTGGTGCGCGAAGTGCTACCGCTCTACGAAGCCGCCCGCACCCCGGTCGAGGTGCTGCTGACCGAAAACCTGCCACTGGCGAGTGCCGATGCCAACCAACTGCGCCAGGTGCTGCACAACCTGATCAAGAACGCCGCCGAAGCGCTGACGGAGTGCGTCGCCGCCGCCAGCGCCAATAGTGCCAAGGGTGCCCATGGTGCTATGAGTTCCATGGGCCCCACGGGTCCGTGCGCGACCGGCGGGCCGCGCATCGAGGTGAGCACACGCATTGAGGACCACCGCGTGGTGCTGGCCGTGGCCGACAACGGCCCGGGGTTTCCTCAGCAGATTCTCAAGCGCGCCTTTGAACCTTATGTCACTACCAAGGCCAAGGGCACCGGCCTCGGGCTGGCTATCGTCCGCAAGATCGTCGACGAACATCGGGGCGAAATTCATCTGGCCAATCGGGGCGCGGACAAGGGTGGCGGCGCCGAAGTGATCATCCGGCTGCCGCTGGCGCAGACGTGACAATGTACGTAACAATGTACATAACAACGGAAGCGACAACAGGACGTGAAGACGCGAACATGATAAGGTTCCACCATGGCACAGATACTGGTTGTTGACGACGAGGTTGGCATCCGCGAGTTGCTCTCGGAAATTCTTCGCGACGAGGGGCACGACGTGCGTTTGGCGGAGGACGCCACCGCCGCCCGCGCGGCCCGTTCGGCGGCCCGCCCCGACCTGGTGCTGCTCGATATCTGGATGCCTGACACCGATGGCATCACCCTGCTGAAGGAATGGGGCGCCAACGGCCAGCTGACCATGCCGGTCATCATGATGTCCGGCCACGGCACCATCGACACCGCCGTCGAGGCCACGCGCATCGGCGCCATCGATTTTCTCGAAAAGCCGATTGGCATGCAAAAGCTGTTCGGCGCCATCACTCATGCGCTGGAACGTTCGCACAAGCCCGGTGTCGGCGCACTCAGCCTAGCCGCCTTTCCGCGCTCGGCGCCGCTGCGCGACCTGAAGAAGCGGCTTGAGCAACTGGCCGCCAAGAGCCGCACCGTGCTGCTGCGTTCCGGCCCGGCCGGCTTCGCCGAGCTGGCGGCGCGCACGCTACAGCCGCCGGGGCGGGCCTGGATCGATCTCGCGGCCGATTCCAATCCGCTCACGCTCGACGCGTTGCAGGCGGCTGCCGGTGGCGTGCTCTGCTGCGGCGACCTTGCCCGGCTCACCCGTCTGCAACAGAAGAATCTCGCCTTCGCCGCCGAGCGGCTGGAAAAATACGACCTGCGCCTGGTGGCGGCCACTGCGCTCGATATTCCGGCGCTGCTGGAACTCGGTTGGGACGAAGCGCCGCTGCGGCGGCTGTTCGAAGTCTGGCTCGGCTTGCCAACCCTGATCGACGTGCGCGACGAGATTCCCGATATCGCCGCCCATCTGCTGACGCAACTGGTCGAGGCCGGCGATTCGCCGCCGCGGCGGCTTTCGACCGCCGCCCAGAATGCCCTGCGCCAGCATGGCTGGCCCGACGGCTATGGCGAGCTGAAAAGCGTGATCAAGTCGCTGGCACTGGCGGCGCTCGAAGAAGAAATTGGCGGCGATGACGTAACCCGCCTGCTCTCGCCCGTAACCAGCGGCGAGCCGGACATCCCCGCCAGGCTGTCGGCCGACATCCTCGCCATGCCGCTGCGCGAGGCGCGCGAGACCTTTGAACGCATCTACTTTGAATACCACCTCGGCTTTGACGGCGGCAACATCACCCGGCTGGCCGAAAAATCGGGTCTCGAACGGACGCATCTTTATCGCAAGCTGAAGGATCTCGGGCTGCGGTGATTTTTGCCGTGCCGCTAGCGCCGACTTTTTGCGGTTGATGGGAGCTTGCCGGGTCTCGCCCCGGCGGACGAAGCGGCCGCATGAGGTTTCCGACAACAGGCCATCTGACGTGCTGCAGAACTTCGAAACCAGCCCTTCGGGCAATCAGCCCGTAGAATAACTCCGTGCATTATTGGCTCTACTGATTTGCCTCCCCTGCTCCGCACCCTTGCTTTATTGTTAGTTGCCCTCTCAGGAGCCGCCCAGGCGCTGGAAAGCGTCACCTTGCAACTCAAGTGGCGCCACCAGTTCCAGTTTGCCGGCTATTACGCTGCGGTGGAGAAGGGCTACTACCGTGATGCGGGCCTTGAAGTAACACTGGTGGAGGCAACACCGGCCACCAACGTAGTAGAGGAAGTGGTTGCCAGCCGCGCCCACTATGGCGTCGGCACCAGCGAACTCCTGCTAGCCCGCCGCCAGGCGCCGGTGGTTGCCCTCGCGGTGCTATTCCAGCATTCGCCGTTGATCCTGCTGGCACTTGAGGACAAGGTCAAGAACCTGCACCAGCTCGCCGGCCGGGATGTGATGCTCGAAGCTCATGCCGAGGAACTCCTCGCCTATCTACGCAAGGAAGGCTTGCCGCCAGAGTCGCTGCGCATCCTGCCTCATCGGCAGGGCATCGACGATCTGATTGATGGCAAGGTCGCTGCGAGTTTTCGCCCCGCGCCGTCGGCATCGATTTCTACGGCGACAATCTGTTCACTTCGCAGCAGGAGTTGAAACAACATCCGGAACGCGTACGGGCATTCCGGGCCGCCTCACTGCGGGGCTGGGAATACGCGATGAAACATCCGGAAGAAATCATTGCGCTGATCCTTGCCCGCTACAACACTCAGGGCCTGGACCGGGACATGCTTGCCTTCGAGGCCAGCCGAACCGATCAGTTGATGCAACCCCAGTTGGTCGAGATTGGCTACATGAATCCTGGCCGTTGGCAGCACATCGCCGATGTTTATGCCGAGCTGGAAATGCAGGCCACTGGCAAGCTGCCGGAGGATTTTCTCTACAACGCCGCGCCGCAGCAATTACCTACCTGGCTTACCCCAACCGCCATCTTCGCCGCACTGACAATCCTAGTACTGGCTATGCTCGCCCAGCGCAACATCAGCCTCAGCCGCCAGCTGAAACGTGAAATCGTTGCGCAGGAGGAAGCGCATCGCCAGTTGGCCAAGAGCGAGGAGCACTCTCGCTTCATGCTCGAAAATTCGGCGGACACTTTCTGGGAGCTAGATCCTCAGTTTCGTTTCACTTATGTCAGCGAAGCCGACAACCATATCCGGGGGTTCGAAGCCTCCGAAGTCATCGGGCAGTCTCTGTTTAGCATGCTGACTCCCGATTCATTACACAAGGTCCAGGAGGGCATTGCCATTCGGCAGCAAGCCGAGCAAAGAGGTGAGGTGACGGGCCCGATGCGTTTTGAATTCGAGATTTACTGCAAGGATGGTTCCACGGTCTGGGCCGAATCCCATTCGATGCCTTTGCGCGATGCGGCCGGCAACATCATGGGATTCCACGGGGTGACCCGCGACATCACTGAACAGAAACGCCATCGTATTGAACAGCAGCAGGCCAATGAGCAACTGACCCGGCAGCTGCAAGAGATTCAGGAACTGCAATCTCGCCTACGGGAACAGGCGATCCGTGATGGATTGACCGGGCTATTTAACCGCCGCTACCTCGACGAAACTTTGCCGAGGGAAATCTCACGCGCCGAGCGCGACGGCTACCCACTGGCCGTCATTATGATGGACGTCGATCACTTCAAACAGATCAATGACACCTATGGCCACCCTGGCGGCGATGAGGTGCTCAAATCCCTCGGGTCGATTTTCAGGCAGGGTGCTCGCGAAGGCGATATTGCCTGCCGTTATGGTGGCGAAGAATTCGTCATTGTGCTGCCCCGTATGGGGATCGAGGCGGCGCTTGTGCGTGCGGAAAAATGGCGCACGGAAGTGGAATCAACTCAGGTGCGGCACGGCGATTTCAACATCCGCTTCGCTATCTCGGCGGGTGTTTCAGGGTATCCAGATCACGCTACCGATCATGAGAGCCTGATTGAGTGTACCGACCTCGCCCTCTTTATAGCCAAAAAGGACGGGCGCAATCGAGTCACCTGCTTCGAGTCACCTGCAGAATCGAGTTAGATTTGATGTTGTGCTACAACCGTGAAAACTCGGCGCTAGCGGCACGGCACTTCGTGGGCCGAATGAGCGAGAATGCCCCATCGCGCTTTCCCCGTAACGGGTCAACATGAAAATACTCATTCTCGGCGCCGGCCAGGTCGGCGCCTCGGTGGCCGAGGTACTCTCCTCGGAAGCCAACGACATCACCATCGTCGACCAGAATCGCGAGTATCTGGCCGCGCTCGCCGATCGGCTCGATGTGCGCACCGTGGCGGGCAACGCCGCCTACCCTTCGGTACTGCGCGAGGCCGGCATCGAGGATACTGACCTGCTGGTGGCCGTGACGCAGTCCGACCAAACGAATCTGGTGGCCTGCAAAATCGCCCGCAGCCTGTTTTCCGTGCCGACGCGCATCGCCCGGCTGCGTTCGCAGGATTTTCTCGAAGGCGATCTGCTCTCGCCCGAAAACTTTGCCGTCGATTACGCCATCAGCCCCGAACTCGACATCACCGAATACATCGTCAAGCTGATCCAGTTTCCCGAGGCGCTGCAGGTGCTGGAGTTCGCCGCCGGCCGCGTCACCCTGATCGGCGTGCGCGCCTATACCGGCGGCCTGCTGGTGGGCAAACCGATCCGCGCCATGCGCGAACACCTGCCGGCCGGCGTGGATGCGCGCATCGCCGCCATTTTTCGCGGCCATCAGCCGCTCGAACCCGACGGCCATACGGTGATCGAGCAGGGAGATGAGGTGTTCGTGCTGGCCGCTACCGACCATATCCGCACGGTGATGCAGGAACTGCGGCGGATGCAGCAACCGGTACGGCGGGTGATGATCGCCGGTGGCGGCAACATCGGCGCGCGCCTGGCCAAGGTGCTGGAGACCAATTACGAGGTCAAGCTGATCGAGCGTGATCGCGCTCGCGCTGAGATCGTCGCCGGCCAACTGGGGGGCGCTCTGGTGCTGCACGGCGAGGCAACCGACGAAAACCTGCTGGCCCAGGAAAACATCGACGAGATCGACATGTTCCTGGCGCTGACCAACGACGACGAAGACAACATCATGGCGGCCTCGCTGGCCAAGCGCCTCGGCTGCAAGCGGGTGCTGGCGCTGATCAACCGTCGCGCCTACGCCGACATGGTGCAGGGCGGGCCGATCGACATCGGCCTTTCGCCCGCGCAGGTGTCGATCGGCGCGCTGCTCACTGCCGTGCGCCGCGGCGACGTGGCGAAGGTGCATAGCCTGCGACGCGGCGCCGCCGAGGCGTTGGAACTGGTGGCGCACGGCGACAAAACCACATCGAAAGTGGTCGGTCGCCGCATCGACGAACTGCCGCCGATCAAGGGAATGCACATCGGCGCCATTGTCCGTCGCGACAGCACGGCCGAGCCTGATTCACCGGTTGATCAGGTGGTCATCCCGCACCACGACACGGTGATCCAGAGCGACGACCACGTCATCATCTTCTGCACCCGCAAGAAACTGGTGGCCGAGGTTGAGCGCATGTTTCAGGTTTCCCTCGGATTCATCTAGCCTGCGGAAGGCCCGTTCGTGAAACGTTTCTACCCCGTTGTCCGCGTCTTTGGTGTGTTGCTGATGTGCTTCGCCATCGCCATGCTGGTGCCGCTGATCCTGTCATGGGCGCTGCACGACGGCGCGGAAGCCGCCTACGACGAGGTTTTTCTACTTACGTTCAGCACCGGCGCAGGGCTGTGGTGGGCGGCGCGCAACGAGAAGCACGACCTCAAGGTGCGCGACGGCTTCCTTATGGTCGTGCTGGTCTGGACCGTGCTGCCGGTTTTCGCCAGCCTGCCGCTGATCCTGCAACTCGGCATGTCATTCACCGACGCCTATTTCGAGGCTATGTCGGGGCTAACAACCACCGGGTCTACGGTGCTGACCAACCTCGATACCTTGCCACCATCAATCAACCTCTGGCGCGGCATGATGGTCTGGCTGGGCGGCATGGGCCTGATCGTGCTGGCCGTCGCCGTGCTGCCGTTGCTGGGCATCGGCGGCCGCCAGATGTTCAAGGCCGAAACGCCGGGGCCGATGAAAGATACGCAATTGACGCCACGCATGGCCGAATCTGCCAAAGGCCTGTGGGGGGTCTATGGCACGGTTACGCTGGCTTGCATACTGGCCTACAAGGTGGCCGGCATGAGTTGGTTTGACGCGATCATGCACTCGTTCAGCACCATGGGCCTGGGCGGGTTTTCCAGTCACGATGCCAGCTTCGGTTTCTGGAATTCCCCCGCCATCGAGGCCGTCTCCATCGTTTTCATGCTGCTGGCCGGAATCAATTTCGCCACCCATTTCCTCGCCGTGCATGGCCGCACACTGCGGCACTATCGGCATGATCCGGAAATTGGCTGGTATCTCGCGGTCACGCTGGGCAGCGTGTTTGGCATCGCCCTCTACCTGTTTGCGATGGGGATCTATCCCGGCTTCGGCCAAGCGTTGCGTTTCGCCGCTTTCAACGTGGTGTCGATCGCCACCACCACCGGCTTCGCCAACACCGATTACAACCTGTGGCCGATGTTTGCCCCGCTGTGGATGCTGTTCCTTAGCAGTTTCGCCACCAGCGCGGGGTCGACCGGCGGCGGCATCAAGATGATCCGCGCCATCATTCTCTACAAGCAGGTCTATCGCGAACTGATCCGTGCCATGCACCCCAGCATCGTCTGGCCCGTGCGCGTCGGGGGTGGCGTGGTGCCGCTGAATATCCTTTCGGCGGTGCTGGCCTTCGGTTTTATCTACATGTGCAGCATCGTTTCAATGACGCTACTGCTGTCTTTCTCCGGACTCGACGTGATCACCGCTTTTTCCGCCGTGGTCGCCAGCATCAACAACACCGGCCCCGGCCTCAATCAGGTCGGCCCCGCCACCACCTACGAAGTTCTCACCGACTTCCAGACTTGGGTGTGCACCTTTGCCATGCTGCTCGGCCGCCTGGAGATATTCACCCTGCTGGTGGTGCTGACGCCGGCGTTCTGGCGCAAATGATGCGGTTGCCCCAGTCGCTACTGGCCTGGGGCACGCCGGATTTTTCCGACGTGCTCAAGCGCGAAATTGAACAGGCTTCCGCCGGGCTGCCCCTGCAGCAGGGCTTGTCGAAGGGTAGCCATGCCCTTGATGACCGGGTCGAGGTGATGATTATCGGCGTCGACGACGGGGCGACTTACATCTGCGTGCGGGCCGGACTTTTCTATTCTTCGATCATCGCCGGGTGCAGCTGCGCCGACGATCCCACGCCCGCGGACACGCAGGACGAATACTGCGAAGTCCGGCTTGAGATCGACAAGCTGACGGGAGAGACCGCCGTGGTTCTGCTGGCGGCTTGAAAGGCACGTTGCATGCATGCGCGGAGTCGGGTAGCCTACGGTTTTGCTTAGCCAACAAGGGAGTCCACCATGAACCAAATCGCCGATGTCACCAAAGATAAACTGATGGCCGATCTAAAGGTCGTGATCGCCGATGCCGAGGAGTTGATGCGCCAGACAGCCGGACAGGCGGGCGATAAAGTCTCCGATCTGCGCGCCAGGGCGCAGCGCCATATCGATGAAGCCAAGGCCAGCATGGCCGATGCCCAGGCCGTGATGGTCGACCGCGCCAAGGCGATGGGTCGTGTTACTGACGATTACGTCAACGAAAATCCCTGGCGCTCGGTGGGCGTGGCCGCCGGCTTCGGCTTCATCGTCGGCCTGCTGATTGGCCGCCGCTGATCGCCGCCCGCTGTTCAGTCCGTTGTTCGAAGACAAGGGGCCCCGCTGATCCGGGGCCCGTTTCGACATGAATACATCCGATCACGGCGCTGGCCTGTTGCCTTCTTTGCGCGGCCTGCTGTCTTCCGGCCTTGCGCTGGTACGCAACCGGCTTGAACTGCTTGGCGTCGAACTGCAGGAAGAAAAGGCGCGCCTGCTCGGCCTGCTGGCCTATGGCGCCGCCGCTTTTCTGCTGTTGAGCGCGGCCACAGTCTTTTTCGCCATCTTCCTGACAGTTGTCTTCTGGGACAGTCATCGCCTGCTGGCGCTCGGTCTTTTTACCGGCGTCTTTGCCGGTGGCGGCATCGTGGCGCTGTTGGTCGCCTTCCGACTGGCGCGCGCCTCCTCGTCGCTTTTCTCCGCCAGCCTGTCCGAACTGGCCCGCGACCGCGCCGGGCTCGATGCCGGGGAATAACCGCGGGGAATGACACCGGACCGCCTCGAACTGGCCTTGAAGAAGCAGCGGCTGACGCTGCAAAGCGCAGCTCTGCGCGAGCAATTTGCCCGCCACGCAGTAGCGCTGACGCCGGCGCTAAGCGCTATCGACCGCGTGCGCGACGGCGCCCGCTGGCTGATGCATCATCCCGAATGGGTCGCGCTGGGCGTGGCGGCGATCATGGTTGCCCGCCCGCGCGTCGTCTGGCGCTGGGCGCGGCGCAGTTTTCTTGCCTGGCAGCTATGGCATAGGCTGGACGCCTGGAGCCACTCGACCAGCGAACGGTCAGGCGGACGTTTCGCGCAATCGCCGCTGCTGTCGTTTATTGGGCGTGGTTCGTCCCGCAGTTCAACCCGGGGTTCGCCCTGATGCCGCTATTCGGCGGCGAACCGAATAAACCTGGCGGCCGTTTTTCGTCTCCGCGATTTCGTGTCGCCCCGCCCGTGGTGGTGGTTCGCATGCTCGACGCGCAGAAGCGCGAACGCGAACTGATCGTCAAGGAATTCGTCCAGATCAAGGGGCTGATGCCCCTGTTGATGAAGCATCGCAACGGCGGCCGCTGGACGCGCGCCGAGCGGCTGGCCTTGCAGGAGCAGATGCACGCGCTGGCGCATCTTTCGCCTTATCTGGTGGTGCTGGTCATGCCGGGTTCCTTCATGGTCCTGCCCGTGCTGGCCTGGTGGCTCGACCGCCGTCGCCTCAATCGCGATGGCGGGCCGCGGCAGCCCTCGGTTCCATCCGCCCCGCCAGCTCCGCCGGCCAACTGAGCCGGCGCCGCTTGAACACCCCGTTCCCGCCCGCCCGCAGCGACTGGCACCATCTCGCCAGCGCCGAGGTGGCGACAGTGTTCGCGGTGACGATCGATCACGGTCTCGACGCAGCCACGGTAACTGAACGGCGGGCGCGCTTCGGCACCAATGCCCTTGCCGCGCCTCCTGTCACGCCCGCCTGGCTGCGTCTGCTGCGGCAGGTTACCGCGCCCTTGGTGGCGCTGCTGGTCGTCGCCGGTGCGGTTTCGGCGCTGCTGGGCGAAGGGGTCGATGCCGCCGTGATCTTCGGCGTCGTCATCGTCAACGCCATGGTCGGTTTCATTCAGGAAGGTCGCGCCGAGCAGGCGCTGGCCGCGCTGGCACGCCAGGTGCCGGCCTGGGCGACGGTGCTGCGCGCGGGCGGCAAGCAGCGTATTGCCGCCGCCGAACTGGTGCCGGGCGACATCGTGTTGCTGGCGGCGGGCGACCAGGTGCCGGCCGACCTGCGCCTCGTCCATGCGCGCGAATTACGGGTGCAGGAAGCGGCGCTGACCGGCGAATCGGAGGCAGTGAACAAGCAGGCCGCTCACCTGCCACGCCAGGCGGGGCAAACCGAGCAAATTGCCGTGCCGCTGGCCGACCGCCTCAACATAGCTTACGCCGGCACGGCGGTGGTACAGGGGCAGGCGACGGGCATCGTCATCGCCACCGGCGGCGCCACCGAAGTCGGCCGCATTTCCCACCTGATTGCCGCAGCGCCCGAACTAGCCACGCCGCTGACGCGCCGCATCGCTCGCTTTAGTAACGTGTTGCTGTGGGTAATCGTGGCGTTGGCGGCCGTCACTTTTGCCGTCGGCCTCGCGCGCGGCGAGAGCGCCGCCACGATGTTCATGGCGGCAGTAGCGCTGGCCGTGGCCGCCATCCCTGAAGGTCTGCCGGCGGCGCTGACCATCACGCTGGCCATCGGCGTTTCGCGCATGGCGCGCCGTGCCGCCATCATCCGCAAGCTGCCGGCGGTCGAGGCGCTGGGCGGCGTAACGGTGATCTGCACCGACAAGACCGGCACACTGACGCAGAACCGCATGACGGTGCAGGCGGTCGAAGTAGGTAAAGAGGGCAAAGAGGGTGAGCGCCTGGCCTGCCTGCGCTGCGCCGCGCTGTGCAACGACGCCGCCATCACGCGCGCCGGCGAGAGCGAAATTGGCGACCCCACGGAAATCGCCCTGCTGGTAGCGGCGGGCGCGGCGGGTCTCGACATCGAGGCATTGCGGGTGACGCATCCGCGTGTGGACGCGTTGCCCTTCGATGCCCGCCATCAGTACATGGCGACGCTGCATCGCACCGAGGCCGCCGGCGCCGAATACGAAATCCTCGCCAAGGGTGCGGTCGAGCGCATTCTTGATTTCTGTCCCGCCGCCGATGCGGTCGCCATCGAAGCCGCTGCCCATACGCTGGCGGCGCAGGGCATGCGGGTGCTGGCCTGTGCCCGCGGGGCCTTGCCCACCGCCCATCTGCCCCGCGAATCGCTGCGGCATCAACTGGAATTCCTTGGTCTGGTCGGCATGATCGACCCGCCGCGGCCCGAGGCCGCCGCCGCCGTGACCGAATGCCACCGCGCCGGCGTGCGGGTGGTGATGATCACGGGCGACCATGTCATCACGGCGCTGGCCATCGCCCGGCAGCTGGGCATTGTCGCCCCCGCCGATCCCGGCGCAAGCGCCACCGGCCCGGCGCGGGAACACGCGCCAGAAAAGTCGGCGCTAGCGGGACGGCAACTGGCCGCCCTCGACGCCGCCGGCTGGCAGGCGGCGGTGCGCGAAATCAAAGTGTTCGCCCGCGTCGAACCGGAACAGAAGCTGCGCCTGGTCGACGCCCTGCGGCGCGAGGGTGAAATCGTCGCCATGACCGGCGACGGCGTGAACGACGCGCCGGCGCTGAAAGCCGCCGACATCGGCGTGGCCATGGGCCGGGGCGGCACCGACGTTGCCCGCGAAGCGGCGGCGATGGTCATCACCGACGACAATTTCGCCACCATCGTCGCCGCCATCGAAGAAGGGCGCGGCGTCTACGACAACCTGCTCAAGTTCATCACCTGGACGCTGCCAACCAACATCGCCGAAGGCCTGGTAATTTTGGTGGCCATTGCCGCCGGCACTCAGTTGCCAATCACGCCGCTGCAAATCCTCTGGATCAACATGATGTCGGCGCTGCTGCTCGGCCTCATGCTCTCGTTTGAGCCGATTGAGCCAAACGTGATGGAGCGCCCGCCGCGCAACCCGCAGGCGCCGATTTTCGACCTGGCGTTGGCCCGGCGCACCCTGCTGGTCGGCCTGCTGACGCTGACCGGCGCCTTCGGCCTCTTCCTGTTCGAACTGGATCGCGGCGCCGGCATTGCCTACGCCCGCACGGCGGCCGTCAATGTTTTCGTCGCCGTCGAAATCGCCTATGTTTTCAACTGCCGCTCGCTGACGCAAAGCCCGGGCAGCGTTGGCTGGTTCAGCAATCCCTGGGTCTGGTTTGGCGCGGTCACCATGGCGCTGCTGCAAGTGCTGCTGACCTATTGGCCCTTGCTGCAACGGGCCTTCGGCACGGTGCCGCTCGATCTGGCCACCTGGGGCATCATCGCCGCCGTGGCCGCGGCCGCCTATGTGACCGTCGAACTGGAAAAAGCCTTTTCGCGCCGCCGCGGGTAGCGCACGCAAAGTTCGAGCAATTGCGAGGATTTCCCGAGCTTGTTCGGCGGGATTGGCAACTACCGGCCGGAATAGCATGGCGCGATGATTCGCCGCTTCATGCCCGGCTTTATGCCCAGCCTCCTGCCCATTCTTGCCGCCAGCGCCACGCTGGTGCTGGCCGGTTGCGGCCTGCTGCCCTTTTCGCAGGGACCTGCCCCCGGCGGCGCGCGCTATTCGTTTTCGGCGCGCAATGCCGCATCGCCCCCGGCGCAGGATGTCGTGCTGATGGCGCTGGGACTGGTCGAGACCGGCTATCGCTTCGGTGGCAAGAACCCCGAGGCAGGGCTCGATTGCAGCGGCATGGTCAGCTACGTCTATGGCAAGGCGGCCGGTGTCAGGCTCGGCGGTTCGGCGGCCGATATCGCCCGGAGCGGCCGCATCGTGGCGGCGGAGCAGTTGCGGCCTGGCGATCTCGTCTTCTTCAACACGCGCAACCACGCCTATTCGCACGTCGGCATCTACATCGGCGAGGGACGCTTCGTGCATGCCCCCAATACCCAGGGCAAGGTTCGCACGGAAAGCCTGGCCCAGGGCTGGTTTGCCACCCGCTTCGAGGAAGCGCGCACCTATTTCGACTGAGGGTTGCTATAACCCTTTTGCCTTGAACCACGCCTGTAACCGGGCCCAGCCATCCTCGGCCTCGGCTTTGCGATAGGTCGGGCGATAGTCGGCGTGGAAGGCGTGTGGCGCCTCGGGGAAGACATGGATTTCCGATGGGCTGCCCGCCTTCTTCAGCGCGTCCCGCATCGCGTCGACATCGTCTTGCGGAATGCCCTGATCCTTGCCGCCATAGAGGCCCAGCACCGGCGGCTTGATCTGGCTGGCCAGGTCGATCGGGTGCTTCGGCGTCAGTTCGGTGGCCGGGCTGTCGATCTTGCCATACCAGGCGACGGCCGCCTTCAGCCCGGGGTTGTGGGCGGCGTAGAGCCAGGCAATGCGGCCGCCCCAGCAGAAGCCGGTGATGCCCACGCGCGCCGTGTCGCCAGCACCGACTTTTCCGGCCCAGGCGACGCAGGCGTCGAGATCGGCCATCACGCCGGCATCGGGCACCTTGGTGATGATGCCGGAAAGGATGTCCTGAATATTCGTCAGCTTGCGCGGGTCGCCGTAGCGGGCAAACAATTCCGGCGCGATGGCCAGATAGCCCAGCTTCGCCAAGCGGCGGCAGACATCGGCGATGTATTCATGCACGCCAAAGATTTCCGAGACGACCAGGACCACGGGAAATTTCGACCCCTGCGCCGGTTGCGCCCGGTAAGCCACCATCTCGCCGTCGGCCACAGGCACCTTCACCTCGCCGGCGACGAGGCCTGCCGTATCGGTCTTGATGGCCGTCTGCGCCACTACCGGCTGCGTCGCCAGCGCAAAGCCGGCGCCCAGCGCGGTGACGATGAAGCCGCGCCGACCCAGCTTGAGGGCGGGGTAGAGACTGTCGAAGTGGGGATCGCCGCTGGCAAGCTGGTTCATGATTTTTCTCCATTGCGTGGTTGGGGTGGGGTGAAAATACCCCGGCCGGGGCAAAATGACAACCTGTTCCCGGTGCTATCCTTGTGCGCCATGACGACCCAATCACATCCAACCCAAGCGCACACCTACCATTTCATCAGCGGCCTGCCCCGTTCGGGCTCAACCATGCTCTCCGCCATCCTGCGGCAGAATCCGCGCTTCCACGCCAACGTCACCAGCCCGGTGGCCAGCCTGTTCAGCGGCATTCTCGGGCAGGTCAGCGTCGGCAGCGAATGGGCCAGCCAGGTTGATGTCGGCAAGCG
>JAIFMO010000017.1 GCA_020048435.1 Sulfuritalea sp. | reverse complement strand
TGGCCTTTCTGCGGGCACGCTATGCCGGCCTCAGTACATGCCGCGCTGCAACAGTGGTATCGGGTGGTGGCAAGGAGTGCGCCTGGGGTTGCCTGGGGCTGGGCGACTGCGACAGCGTTTGTACCTTTGGCGCCATTCACATGGACAAACACGGCCTGCCGGTGGTGGATGCCGAAAAATGCACCGGCTGCAGCGATTGCGTCGAGGTTTGCCCGAAAGGCCTGTTCAGCTTGCAGTTGGTAAGCCGCAAGCTGTGGATCGCGTGCAAGAACCAGGCGGACGGCGACACCGCCGAGGCGGCTTGCGAAGTCGCCTGCACTGCCTGTGGTCGTTGCGTGGTCGACGCTGCGCCCGGTCTGATCAGCTTGGTCAGCAACCTGGCTGTCATCGACTACGCCGCCAACGCCAAGGCTGCCCGCCAAGCAATCGAACGCTGTCCTACCGGCGCCATCGTCTGGTTCGAAACGCCCGACCGGCCGCTCAAGGGTCGCGACGCCAAGAAAATCCTGCGGCAGGCTGATCTGCCCATCCTGCAATAAATCCCAAGAATCCCAAGAATCCCTAGGAGCCTGCAATGCTCAAGAAACTCTTCCAGTTCTCCCTGCTGGAAAGAAGCGCCGCCAAAGAACCCAAAACCGTGAAGTACCCTGGCGTGCGTGACGCGGTGGATGGCAATACCGCCGTAATTCATGTCGAACGCGAAGCTTCCGACGCCGCAGGCGCCTATCCGATTACGCCGTCTACGCAGATGGGCGAATACTGGGCGGAGGAGGTTGCCGCGGGCCATCTCAACATCTCCGACCGGCCACTGATCTTCGTTGAACCCGAGTCAGAGCATGCCGCCGCCGGCGTTACCGCCGGCATGTCGATGACCGGCTTGCGGGCAGTGAATTTCTCGTCGGCCCAGGGTGTCGCCTTCATGCACGAGTCGCTTTACGGCGCCGTTGGCAAGCGTCTGCCCTACGTGCTCAACATGGGCTGCCGCGCCATCACCAAGGCAACCCTCAACGTCCATTGCAGTCACGACGACTACCACTGTGTCGATGACACCGGTTTCATCCAGGTGCTGGCCAAGAACGCCCAGGAGGCAGCCGACCTCAACCTGATCGCCCGCAAGACCGCCGAACTGTCGTTGACGCCCGCCATTGTTGGCCAGGACGGTTTTCTCACCACCCACCTGATCGAATCGGCCCTGTTGCCTGAGCGCGAACTGGTCGAAGAGTTCCTCGGCAAGCCTGACGACATCATCGATACGCCGACCCCCGCCCAGCAGATGCTCTACGGCCCCAAGCGTCGCCGCGTGCCGGCCATCTGGGATGTCGATGCGCCCATGGTTTCCGGTGTGGTGCAGAACCAGGACGCCTACATGCAGTCGGTGGCCGCCCAGCGCCCCTACTTCTTCGAGCATGTGGAAGCGATCTCCGAAGCCTGCATGGCCGAATATGCCGAGCTGACCGGCCGCAGCTATCAGCGAGTTTCCACCTATAAGGCCGAGGATGCCGACTGGCTGATCGTCGGCATGGGTTCGATGATCGTGCAGGCCGAAGCCGTGGCCGACTACCTGCGCGAGACGCGCAAGCTCAAGATCGGCGTGGTGAACATCACCATGTACCGGCCCTTCCCGGGTGACTTGGTGGGCCATGTGCTGAAGGGCAAGAAGGGCGTGGCCGTGCTGGAACGCACCGACCAGCCCTTGGCCGAAGATCTGCCGCTGATCCGCGAAATTCGCGCGGCGCTGAGCAAGTGTCAGGAAAACAGTGCCGCGAAGAACGGCGACCTGCCTTACGAGGGTTATGCCACTTACGGGGCGGGCGACATGCCGCGCCTCTATTCCGGTTGCTTCGGACTCGGCTCGCGCGACATGCAGCCCGAAGCGCTGATCGGCGCCATCGAAAATATGCTGCCGGACGGCAAGCAGACCAAGTTCTATTACCTGTCTGTCGATTTCTCCCGCGATCCACTGAACCCGAAGGATGAAATTCACCAGCAGGAACTGCAAGCCGCCTACCCGAAGATCAAGGCGCTGGCCGTACACGGTTCCGAGAATCCCAACCTGCTGCCCAAGGGCGCCATCACCGTGCGCATGCACTCGGTCGGCGGCTGGGGCGCCATCACCACCGGCAAGAACCTGGCGGTGACCTTGTTTGAGTTGCTCGGCTACGACATCAAGGCCAACCCCAAATATGGTTCGGAGAAGAAGGGCCAGCCGACCACCTACTACCTTTCCGCGGCGCCCGAACCCATCCGCATCAACTGCGAATACGTCTATGTGGATGTGGTGCTGTCGCCCGACCCCAACGTCTTCGGCCACTCCAATCCGCTGTCGGGCCTGAAAAAGGGCGGCACTTTCATCATCCAGTCGAACACCGGCCCTGACACCTGGTCCGATTTCCCGGTCTGGGCGCAGAAGTTCATTGTCGAAAACGATATCCGCGTCTTTTATCTGGATGCGTTTGCCATCGCCCGCGAAGAAGCCGGCAGCCCCGAACTGCAATTGCGCATGCAGGGCAACGCTTTCCAGGGCGCCTTCTTCGCCGCCAGCCCGGTAATGAAAAATGCCGGCCTGTCCGAGGAAACACTGTTCAAGGCCATTGAGGCCCAGTTGCAGTCGAAGTTCGGCGGCAAGGGGCAGCGCGTGGTCGATAACAACCTCAAGGTGGTGCGCCGCGGCTTCAGCGAGCTGACCGAAATCACCGACAAGCCCGCTGGCGCCTCCCGCAAGAAGTTGGCTAATAAAGACGCCGGCTTGCCCATCATGTTGCGCCAGATGCCCGAAGGCGATGGCAAGATGTCCGACATCCACGCCTTCTGGGAGCGGACCGGCAGTTTCTACGCAACCGGCAAGGGCAACGACAATCTGGTGGACCCCTTCATCGGCACCTCCATCATTCCCGCCACCACCGGCATCTTCCGCGATATGACGGGTATCCGCTTCACCCATCCGGAATGGAACGCCGCCAACTGCACGGCCTGCGGCAATTGTTATACGGTTTGCCCTGACAGCGCCATCCCCGGTTTGGTCAGCAATGTCGGTGACGTCTTTGACACGGCGCTGCGCCAGATCGAAACCGGCGGCAAGCCGACCCGCTATCTCCGTCGCGCCGTGCGCACGGTTGAGAAAAAACTCCGCGCATTGATCACCGGTGCCGGCGTCAGTGTGCGGCCGCTGGTGGATCAGGCCATCGAGGCCACGTTGACCGAGGCGGCCGAGGCTGACCGCGCCGGCATGGCCGATGAGTTCAAACTGCTTACGGAACAACTGGGCGACTTCCAGTTTTCCGCCACCAAACCCTACTGGGCCAATAAAGAGAAGAAGTCCCGCGGTTCCGGCGGTCTGTTCTCCATCACCGTCAATCCCACCACTTGCAAGGCCTGCGCGCTGTGCGTCGACGTTTGCGACGACAACGCCCTCGAGATGATTGTCCAGACCGACGACAGCACCGAAAAGCTGCGGCAGGACTGGAACTTCTGGCTTGCCCTGCCCACGACGCCAAAGGAATACAGCCGCATCGACAATCTTGACGAAAAGATTGGCGCCCTGGAGACCTTGCTGCTCGACAAGCATAACTATGGCGCCATGGCCTGCGGCGACGGCGCCTGCCTGGGCTGCGGCGAGAAGACCACCATCCACCTGTTCGCAGCCACGGCCACGGCGCTGATGCAGCCCCGCGTCAAGGCACAGATCGAGCGGATAGACAGCCTGATCGCCGGGCTGGAGAAGCACATTCGCGCTACGCTGGCTTCGGCAGTGGATCTGTCGGATACCGTCGCCGTGGTCAAGGCGGTCAATGACAACAAGGAAACCGATCTGACCCTGTCGCGCCTGGCCGACATGCTGACCGAGGGTAAGCCCTCGAAGCCGCTCGATCCGACCTGGGTCAAGTTCGTGGCGCAACTGCTGGAAAAATTGCGCGACCTCAAGTGGCGTTACGTCGAAGGCCCCGCCAAGCGCGGTCGCGCCGAAATGGGTATGGTGAACTCGACGGGTTGCACGTCCGTGTGGGGCGCCACCTTCCCCTATCATCCCTACCCCTTCCCCTGGACCAGCCACCTGTTCCAGGATTCGCCGTCCGTCGCCATGGGCATCTTCGAAGGCCATATGGCCAAGATGGCCGAAGGCTTCAAGGCTATCCGCATGGCCGAGCTGGAGATGAAGGGCGAGTACAGCGCCGATAAGCACGAGGACTTCTTCCACCGCTTCGACTGGCGCCAGTTCGATAATGATGAGTGGCTGATGTGTCCGCCGGTGGTAAGCCTCGGCGGCGACGGCGCCATGTACGACATCGGCTTCCAGAACCTGTCGCGCGCGCTGATGTCGGGCGTGCCGATCAAGATCCTGGTGGTGGACACCCAGGTGTATTCCAACACCGGCGGTCAGGCTTGCACTTCGGGCTTCATCAGCCAGGTGTCCGACATGGCGCCCTTCGGTTCCTCCCGGAAGGGCAAGAGCGAGATGCGCAAGGAAATGAGCCTGATCGGCATGGCCCATCGCACCTCCTATGTCATGCAGTCGACCATCGCCCACGTCAATCACCTGATCGAAGGCTTCATCGACGGTCTCAATGCCCGTCGGCCGGCACTGTTCAACGTCTATGCCGTCTGCCCGCCGGAACATGGCGTTGGCGACGACCGTGCCACCGAGCAGAGCAAACTGGCGGTCGAAGGTCGCGCCTATCCGCTGTTCAAGTTTGACCCGTCGCTGGGCGTGACCTTTAGCGAGTGCGCAACACTGGAAGGCAACCCCGACATCGAGGGCGATTGGCCCACCTATGCACTCAGGTACAAGGACGAAGCAGGCGCCGAACAGTCGATGCAGGTGCCCATGACTTTTGCCGACTTTGCCGCCACCGAAGGTCGCTTCAGCAAACAGTTCAAGAAAGCCCCGCCTGAGACCTGGAACGACGACATGATGTTGCTGTCCGAATTCCTCGAACTGTCTGCCGACGACCGCGAAGGCAGGTATCCCTTCATCTGGGGGGTTGACGGCAAGAACCGCCTGATGCGCCTGCTGGTGACGGAGGAACTGGCCCGGTCGTCCGAGGAGCGCCTCAACTTCTGGCGTCAGCTCAAGGATATTGTCGGTATTGGCCGGGGAGCCCCGGTGGCAGCGGTAGCAGAAGTCCCGGCCGTCGCCGACGTGGCGGCGGTGGCCAGCAGCACGGTCGCCAGCAGCAGCGCGGCCCCAAGCCCTGCGGCCCCAAGTCCCGCGGCCGCCAGCGCGGATGGTTACGAGCCAGTCTGGGTTGATACACCGGAATGCACGGCCTGCGACGAGTGCATCACCATCGCCCCCAAGGCCTTTGCCTATAACAGCGACAAAAAAACCGTGGTGACGAATCCCAAGGGCGCCAAGTTTGCGGATATCGTGAAAGCTGCGGAGAAGTGCACCGCCAGTTGCATCCACCCCGGTACGCCTTGGAATCCGGCCGAACCGGGCCTGGAAAAACTCAAGGCCCGCGCCGCGAAGTTCAACTAAAAGGGTCTGGCACGTGAGTCTGCTCTCCTACTTTAGCGGTGAGGCCTTCGAGCGCGGGGTGCATCCGGCTTCGTGCAAGTTCACGGCGGGCCAGTCGATCAAGCGGATGCCGTTCGCCCGTCGGTTGGTCGTCCCGTTGCTTCAGCATATCGGCAAACCAGCCCGGTCAATTGTGCGGCCGGGCCAAGAAGTGGTGCGCGGCGAATTGATTGCCGAAGCCGATGGCTGGATGTCGGTGCCCCATCATGCGCCGGCTACCGGCGTGGTCGAAGCCATCGAACTGCGGCCGACAGCTCGCGGCCCTTGGGCGCAGGCAATTGTTATCCGCGTTCACGAGGCAGCTACTCAAGAGGTGCTGTGGAGCCAACCGCGCGACATGTCTGCTCTGGCGCCTGCCGAAATCATCAAGGCGGTTCAGGAAACCGGCATGGTGGGTCTGGGTGGCGCCGCCTTCCCCAGTCACATCAAGATGGCCGTGCCCGAGGGTGCCAGCGTGCATACCCTGGTGGTGAACGGTTGCGAGTGCGAGCCTTATCTGACTTGCGATCACCGGATGATGGTCGAGCACGCGCGGGACCTGATGGAGGGTATCCGTCATGTGATGCGGGCGACCGGCGTGGCGCGGACAGTGATTGGCGTCGAAGACAACAAGATGGACGCCGTCCTGGCGCTGCGTGCGGCTGTTCCCGCTGGCGCGCCTATTTTCGTTCAGGATGTGCCGACGAAATATCCGCAGGGTGCCGAAAAGATGCTGATCATGGCGCTCTTTGGCGTCGAGGTTCCCGCGGGCAAGTTGCCTCTCTCGATGGGCTTGGTGGTTCTTAACGTTGGCACCCTGGCCTTCTTGGGGCGTCTGCTGCCCGAAGGCAAGGGGCTCACCGAGCGTGTCGTCACCGTGACCGGCCCCGGCGTTGCCCGGCCGGGCGATTACCGGATGCCGTTGGGTACGCCGCTGTCCTTTGTCCTGGACTACGCCGGTGCGCCCGCTGAATCGCGACAGGTGATCCTCGGCGGGCCGATGATGGGCCAGGCTATCGCCTCGCTGGAAACGCCGGTCACCAAGGGGGTGTCGGGCATTCTGGTGCTGCGCAAGGAAGAAATGACCGCGCGCGCAGCCGAAAAGCTTTACCCCTGCATCAAGTGCGGTGAGTGCGTTCAAGCCTGCCCCATGGGACTCAACCCGTCGACGCTGGGTATGCTCGCCGCCAAACGTGAATACAGCGTGATGGGTGAAAATTACCATTTGGGCGACTGCTTCGAGTGCGGTTGCTGCACCTACGTCTGCCCGTCCAACATCCCGCTGGTCCAGCAATTCCGAGTGGCCAAGCAGATTCTGAGAGAGAAGGCTGCCGCATGAGCGCGACCATCGAAATTCGTTCCGCGCCCCACGTCAAGGGTGGGTACAGCGTTGAAAAGATCATGCGCCATGTGGTCTATTCGTTGCTGCCCGTGTGCGCCTTTTTTGTTTTCCAGTATGGAATTTCGGCGTTGGCGTCGATGGTCGTAATTACCGCCACATGCTTGCTGACTGAACGTTTCTTCGTCCGCACGGGCACCCAGTCCGGCAGTATTTCCGACTTTTCGGCGACGATCACCGGATTGCTGCTGGCGCTTTCGGTGCCGCCCGGCTTTCCACTGTGGATGGGCGTCGTGACTGGTTTTATCGCTATTGCCCTCGGCAAGGCTCTTTTCGGCGGCATCGGCTTCAACGTCTTCAACCCGGCGCTGGTGGGCCGGGCCTTCGCCCAAGCCGCCTTCCCGACCGCAATCGCCAGCTATACAGCTTCCTTCCTGCCCGGCCGCTTCACCGAGTTCATTCCATCTTCGCTCGCCTGGCCACTGATGATTCCGCCAGAAACCGCCGAGTGGCTCAAACTGAAGCAACTTGATGCACTGGCCGGCGCCACGCCGCTGGGGCAATGGAAGTTTGAGGGCATCGTGGCCTCGGCGGTTGATTTGATGACATCGCTGGGTGGTCACATGGCCGTGGGGCCGTCGCCCTTGCTGATCATTGCTTGCGGCGCCTATCTGGCGTCGCGCCGCTTTATGGACTGGCGCATTCCGGCAGCAGTCATCAGCAGCGCAGGGCTGGTCGCATCGGTGCTGTATGCCTACAATCCCTCGCATTTTCCGAACCCGTTGTTTACCCTGTTCTCCGGCGGTTTGATGCTAGGCGCCATCTACATGGCCACCGACATGGTGACCTCGCCGGTGACGTCACGCGGGGTGTGGATCTATGGCGGCCTGATTGGCCTGCTTACCGTGGTAATACGCTATTTCAGCGGTTTGCCCGAGGGTGTCATGTATGCCATTCTGTTTGCTAATGCGGCGATGCCACTGATCGAGCGCATCTCCCAGCCGGCTGTGTTTGGTGCCGTCGCGACGAAGAAGGCACGGCGTTCGGCCGCCTTCTCGCTTGAAACTCCGGCCAGCACTTTGCGCGAAAGTAAAGACGTGGTCATACCTATCAAGGTTGTGTCCAATAACCAGCCACCAAAATCATGAGCACCGAAATCCCCGTCTCCGTCTCGAAAACCACGCCGACCGTGGCAATGGTTCGCACGCTAGGGCTAGTATCGGCAGTGTGCGGCCTCATCATCGTTGGCGCCTATCAAAGCACCTTCGACGCGGTGGCCGATAACAAGCGCATTGCGTTGGAACGCGCCGTGTTCAAGGTGATCCCGGCGGCGAAATCCATCGTCGAGTTCCTTGTTTTGCCCGGGGGCGCCATAGAGAAAAAAGTCGGCGCTAGCGACACGGCAGTCGGCGCCTTGAAGTTCTACGCCGCCTACGACGACACGGGTAAATTGGCTGGCATCGCAGCGGAAGGTAGCGCCAAGGGTTACGCCGACTCGGTCCGCCTGCTTTACGGGTATTCGCCAGACTGCCAGTGCATCGTTGGCGTCGGCGTAGTGTCCATGCGCGAGACGCCAGGTATCGGCGACAAGATTCTCGTCGACAAAGCGTATCTCAAGAATTTCGTCGCGCTTGATGTCAAGCTGAACGCCGAACTGTCGGCGCTAGCCAACGAGGTCAAAACGGTTAAGCACGGTACCAAGACCAATCCTTGGCAGATCGACGCCATCGCCGGTGCCACCATTACGTCGCGTGCCGTTGGCCGCGCCATCAACGATTCGGCGCAGGCCTTGCTACCCAAACTGGTGCCCGGCCTTGACAAGATACGGAGCAAACCATGACCACCGCAGTACAAGCCCGCAACTTCGACGAATTCATGGAGGGCATCTGGCGTCAGAACCCGGTGTTCATCATGGTGCTCGGTATGTGCCCGACGCTGGCGGTGACGGTTTCAGCGGTGAATGCCCTCTCAATGGGCGTAGCCACCTCATTCGTGCTGATCTGTTCGTGCGCACTTGTTTCGCTGATGCGCAATGTCACCCCCAAGGAGGTGCGCATTGCCGTCTATATCGTAATCATAGCCACCTTCGTCACGGTAGTCGATTACGCCATCCAGGCCATCAGCCTGGCACTTTACGACGCGCTGGGCGCCTTCATCCAGTTGATCGTGGTTAACTGCATCATTCTTGGCCGTGCCGAAGCGCATGCGGCGAAAAATCCCCCCATCACGTCCATGATCAACGCCGCGGGTATGGGCATCGGTTTCACCATTGGCCTGCTCTCGCTCGGTGTGGTGCGCGAAATCCTCGGCGCGGGCACCCTGTTCGGCGTTTCGCTGTTTGGCGCCAACTTTCAGCCGTGGGTGATCATGGTGTTGCCACCCGGCGGATTCTTCGTCCTCGGTAGCTGGTTGCTGCTGTTCTCCTGGTGGGCGCGCCGGAAGGAGGTCGCCAAAAATGTCTGAAACTGCCTTCCAGATTTTCGTCAATGCGCTGCTCGCCAACAACTTCGTGCTGGCGATGTTCCTCGGGCTATGTCCGTTTCTGGGCGTCTCCGGGCGTCTCGATACGGCGTTCCCGATGGGCTTGGCCACCACCTTCGTCATGCTGGTCGCCTCGTTGTGCGCCTTTGGCCTCAATCTGTTGCTCGGCCACCTTCATCTCGAATTCCTCCGGCTGATTTCCTACATCGTAATCATTGCCTCCGCAGTGCAACTAGTTGAAATGGTGATGAAGAAATACAGCCCGGTCCTGTTTCGCGCGCTGGGTATCTATCTGCCGTTGATCACCACCAACTGCGCCGTGCTCGGTGTCGCCCTGTTTCAGACGGCGCGCGAATACGATTTCGTGCAGGCCATGACCTTCAGTTTTGGCGGCGGCGCAGGCTTTACCTTGGCGCTGGTACTGATGGCGAGCGTGCGCGAACGACTGCAACTGTCGAACGTGCCTGATGTAGTACAAGGCACGGCCCTGTCGCTGATGCTGGCGGGTATCCTCTCGCTGTCCTTCATGGGTTTCGCAGGTTTGGGCGGCTGATTTCATGGGCCTGTATATTGTCACTATTGGTATCATCTTCGGGTTGCTTGTGAGTTTGATTCTGGTTGATCGACTCTATCGCCGCTTTGCGGCTCGTAATCCGGGACTTGGGCCGTACCGTAAAGAGGGTTGTGGCGATTGTTCCTGCCATGGCGGACAGTGCGGCACGCCCGCTCAGGATTGATTTACTTTCAGATTGAGGAACGCGGATATGCAAGTAACCGACAGCAAAATTTATTCTGCAACGCTGGTGGAATCACGCCGTATCACGCCTGCGACTTCGCCGGAAGACGTGCGTCATCTGGTGTTCCGCACCGACGATCCGTCCTTCGATGGCAAAGTCGGCGGCTGCATCCGGGTGCTGGCGCCGGGGCAGTACGGCAACAAACATCACGTTCGCCTTTACTCGATCCTGGACGTGGAGGAGAAGGACGCCGTCACCGAGTTCGCCGTCTGTGTGCGGCGCTGCCACTATGTCGATGATTTCAGCGGCGAAAAATATGACGGCGTTGCCTCGAACCATCTTTGCGATCTGCGCGCCGGCGATGCCCTCGAATTCGTCGGCCCGGTGAGCTACCCCTTTGTGATGCCGAAGGACAGGAGCGCCGACATCCTGATGATTGGCATGGGCACCGGTATTGCGCCCTTCCGCGGCCTGATCCGGCTCATCTACGAAAAAATGGGTAGTTGGACTGGCCGTGTGCGCCTGTTTCATGGCGCCCGTAGTGGCCTTGAAATGCTCTATTTGAACGACGAGAATAACGATCTCGCCAACTATTATGACCAGCCGACTTTCAAGGCATTCCAGGCGGTAAGCCCGCGCCCGGCCTTCGAGGCGCCGGTTGCGCTTGACCAGGCGATCGAGCAGAACGCCGCCGAGGTCTGGAGCATGATGCAAGGTCCGACCACGTTGGTGTACGTCGCGGGCACCCATGACATGCTGGCGGAAGTGGAGAAGGTGATGGCAAAGATCGCCGGATCAGCCGAAAACTGGCAGCACACCCGCGAGGCTCTGGTGGCGGAAGGGCGTTGGAGCGAGGTTCTTTACTGAACAAACAGGAGAAACTCCCCTTCCGGAAATGAAAGCGCCTCCAAGTTTCAGGAGGCGCTTTTTATTGGTGG
>JAIFMO010000187.1 GCA_020048435.1 Sulfuritalea sp. | reverse complement strand
GTTTTGGATTTTCCCACCATCTGTAAGCAGGTATCTTTTTCCCGCGGATAAACGTGCTCCAATATTTGTCAAACTCTCTCATTCTTTCCGGCTTGCGCCGCGCAGACAGGCGTTCGCTAGTGTTCCCTTCCGCAGCATGGCACAACGCTTCATCTTGCACATCAGGCGGTGCGCTCCCAAGTTCCGAAAGCTTTTTCATCACATTGAAGTGACAACTGCCGAGTACCGTCTGCTCACTGAACCGCTCATCCCACGCGACCCGAGCAGTGCATTGATCGTAATACTCGGTGGCGATTGCCGTCAGGGGAACGGTATGTTTCGAAAACTCTTGCGCCAAGCCAACACATCGATCCAAAGACTTTCTCCGGTCAGCCGCCACTTTTGACCGCGCGTTTTCGCGTTGCGCATCGGTAGGTTGCCGGTTAGACCGATACTCCTTTCGAGTTCGAGTACGAGTCCCGCTCGGCTCTCCCAATGGTGACGTATTCCGGGTGTCGCCGGCTTTGCGGCTATAGGGAAAACCGTGAATATCCCTTGCATTCTCAAAAAACATATTCGCGCATTGCATGGTCTTGTAACTGACAAAATCTCTGCAATCATCTGAGTTGCATGTCGCCAGGACGCGCTGCATGGATGGGTAGAAATCTTGCTCTTCGGGGTTGTCGCTATCTGCTGCGGGCAAGCTGCGATATGCTTGCGGGTGCCGCTCCTTCGCAGCACGGACGATTGGACCCTCGAAAAACTTAGAGTTCAGAGCATCTAGTTCAATACTGCTGCTTGTCGTTGTCTTTCTTCCCGAATTGGTCTCTTTCGATGTAGCGTTCGCTTCCTTGCTACCGCTTGGCTGCATAACCTTGCAGCGGCTTGCCACCGTGTCTTCTTGGTCTCCGTCGTCGTAGTTGATGTGCACGGAGTTGCCCTGCACGCGCGTTACCGCCCCAGGGTAGAGGTGCCCCTGTCCTTTCCAATTGCACTGGACGCGAGACCCGACCTGCAAGAGGTTTTGCGATGACCCACTGGGTGATTGGCCTTGCTCTGCAAAGGGCGTTATCTTCTTCCCGCCCACATTGATCGTTATGAACGCGAAGGCGGGGGAGGCAGTAAAAACTACAGCGGCGAAGCTCAGCACGATTGCCGAGAGATGGCTTGTGGAATGCATAGATACGGTCTCGCGCGATGATCAGTGGTTGGGTATGCAACTTCGGCCAGCATTTTCGCCTGAAAGCAGCTCACTTTGCACAAGATCGCGATTCTGTGCATTTCATCGTAGTAGCCTTTGGGGAGGCCGATAGCGCTTCCGGGCTGTAGGTCGGCTTCGAGGCGACTGCTGTCATCGACTTGCTGAGTCCGAACGGCAGCAACCAGTCTATTGCAGTCACCCATTTGTCGGAACAGCACTTCCCATTGGCAGGTTTCCCTTCTGATTCCCAAGCCCTGACTGCAAATAGCAGAAGAGCGAAGGCAGAGCACGCGGGGCGTGCGACCCCTCCCAGAGAAACTACGGAGCGCCCTGTAATAACCGAGCGAAGCGCGCCGTAAAGTCTCCCCTTCCGTGAGGAAGGGGCTGGGGGATGAAGGGCCTAACTGATGCGCGGCTGGCGCTTTTCCAGGCATTGCATCAATTGCTTGCTCACCGAGCGCAGGCGCTGGTTGAGCAGCATCAGCAGTTCCATGAGAATCTTGACGCCGATGCCGGGTTCTTCGGCAATCAAACGGGTCAGATGCTCGCGGTCGAGCACGGCAAAAACGAGTTCGGACGTAGCCAGACAACTGGCGAAGCGGGGCTCGCCATCGATGAGCGACATTTCGCCCAAGGTCTTGCCCGCGCCGGCAACACCGACGCGCGCCTGCACACCCGTCGTATCCTTCTTCATGATCTCGACGCCGCCTTCGATCAGCAGCAGCATGAAGTCGCCAGGATCGCCCTCGCGGATGATTTCGGTGCCGGCCGGCGCCCGGAAGCAGATCATGTAGCTCGCCAGGTGTTCGATCTCGTTCCGATCAAAATCCTCAAACAGGTCGATGTGCTGGATGATTTCCAGGATGCGCTCGACGTGGGGAGCGGCATCGCCGAGATGTTCGAGTTGCGGGAAGTGATCGGGGGTACGTGGCGCTTCCATGACGGTCGACTAAACCTCCTTTGTGGTCATTATAGCCTTGACGGGCTTTATCGCGCGAGCACCACCAGCACGGTCGCCAGCCAGCAGAAAAAGGCCGCGAGCAGGTGACCATCGGCGAACAGTTCGCGCGACGGGTCGCCGCCGCCGCCGCGCCGATGCAGCCGGTAAAGATAGCGCAACATGCCGTAGAGCACGAAGGGCACGGTGGCGATCAACTGCGTGGTGCCGTGCTGGGCGAGGGTTTCGGCGCTGACGGTGTAGAGGCTGTAGGTGACGACGGTGCCCATGGCCGTGAGGCTGAGAAACTGGTCGAGCAGCGGTGCGGAATAGTGTTCGAGCACGCGGCGATGACCGGCGCTGGCTTCGACCAGGGCATTGAGCTCGGCGCGGCGCTTGGCGAAGCCGAGGAACAGCGTCAGCATCAGGCCGCACAGCAGTAGCCAGTGCGAAGGAGCAATCCCGATGCCCACCGTGCCGGCCAACAAGCGCAACATGAAGCCGGCGGCAATAATGAAGACATCGAGGATCACCACATGCTTCAAACCCGAGCTATAGGCGGCGTTGAGCAGCAGGTAGGCGAAGAAAATCCACGGTGCGGCGCCGGCAACGGTGATGGCCAGCGCCAAGCCGCCAAGAAGACAGAGCAGCCCCAAACCCACGGCGGCCGGGACGCTGACCGTACCGCTGGCCAGCGGGCGATGGCGCTTGTCGGGATGCCGTCGATCCTGCTCGCGGTCGGCGAGATCGTTCATTACATAGACGGCGGACGAGAGCAGACAGAAGGCGGCAAAGGCGGCCAGCGCCAGCGCAATCTTGTCCGGGTCGTGCCAGGCATGGCCAAACAGCAGGCCGACGAAGACGAAGCCGTTCTTGATCCACTGGTGCGGGCGCAGCAATTTGATCAGCGGGTGCATGGCTTCTCGGGAAAATAGCGGTTGCAGAAGGAACAGCCATTCTGCGGCAAAGCGGCGGGAATCGCATAGTAGCGACTCCTGATGTGGGCGAGCACGTTGTCGCGATAGGCGGCGAAGTTGAAGCCGCGACCGAGCACGACGGTGAATTCGACGCCACGCTGTTCCAGCGTTTTCAACTCGACTTCATGAAACCAGGGCAAAAAGTCGGCGGTAGCGGTACGGCTCTTGATCAGGATGAGGATGTTGCGGCCATCATGCTGGCGCCAGTCGGTGATGAAGTCGTCCTGGCGGGCGTGGTAGCCGCCCTCGCCGAAGACCATGAAGCGTTTTGGCGAGTGATATGAAAGCGTCGCGGCGTTGGAATAGCCATCGCTGGCCCAGGCATAATCGTCGAAGGGACGTAGCTGCTCGATCAGTTTGTCAGTCTCGAAGGTCAGCACGATGCCGTCGTACAAATTGCTACGCTTCCACGTTTCCAGCGGCAGCAGGGCAATCGCGACGATAACCGCCACATGCAGCGCGGCGAAGCCGATGAAGAAGCGTCCAAGTTTCGCCAGGGCAATTGTTGACAGCCGCAGCGCCAGCCATAACAACACCAGCGGCACGAAGCCGAGCAACCAGTGCAGGCCTACGGTCTTGGCCAGCGACATGAGCGCAAACAGCGCGAAGGGCACGGCGGCGAGCAGCCACAGTCCATCCTTGCCGCGCGATTTCCACCACAACCACAGCGCCGGCGGCGTCAGCACATAGAGCAGTGTCGCGGCGTAGAGCAGCGGCGTGGTTGCGTTGAGGCCGGCGCCCTCGTGGCGGTTGATGAAGTTGAACATCACGTTCGCCCAGCAGTGGCCGGCATTCCACCAGGCCATCAGCGCCAGCGCCGGCAGGGTGCAGGCGTAGGCGATGGCGAGGCCGACAAGCGGGCCCTTGCGGCGCAGCGTCAGCGCATGGACGAGGAAGGCGAAGCCGAGCAGCGCCGCGAAGTATTTCGACAGTACCGCGCCGGCCAGCATGAGCCCGGCGACGGCGTACCAGACGTAATGATCACCACCATCGTTGCCATCGTCGCGGCTTGCGCGCAGCCAGGCCAACGCCGCCAGCACCGAGAAATAGATCAGCGGCGTGTCGGTGGTGACGAAGACGTTCCAGACATTGACGGGCGCCAGCAGGATCAACAGCGCCGCCCACCCGGCGCGTTCACTCAGGTTATCGGCGCCATCGGGCGCCAGCCGCGGCAGCATCCACGCGGAAGCCAGCGCCAGCAGCGCCGGTTGCAAAATGGCCGACAGCCGCAGCCAGACTGCCGCGTCGCCCAGCGCCAGTTGCGCGGTGAGCCACCAACCGACCATCGGCGGGTGATCGTAAAAGCCGAAGTCAGGATGACGGCCCCAGTCGACGAAATAGGCTTCGTCGCCCGTCATGGGCATCGCCCAGCCCAGCCAGAGACGGAAGGCCAGCGTGAGCGGCAGCAGCGCGAGGAAAAGCCGCTTGGCGCTCACACGGGTCAGCACTTACTTCCCGGCCAGCGCCAGACGCCGCTGCCGCACGCCTTCGGCAAGAAGGTCCAGCGCCATCACGCTATCCTCCCAGCCGAGACAGGCGTCGGTGATCGAAACACCGTGATCGAGCGCCAGGCCGGGCCTCAAATCCTGGCGGCCTTCCTTCAGGTGCGACTCGACCATCACACCGAAAATACGGTCTTCGCCCGCCGCCATTTGCGCGGCGACGTCGCGCGCCACATCGAGTTGCAACTTGAACTTCTTGCTGCTGTTGGCGTGCGAAAAATCGACCATTACCCGCGCCGCCAGGCCGGCCTTGCCCAGTTCGATGCAGGCGGCGTCGACGCTGGCGGCGTCATAGTTCGTCTTCTTGCCGCCGCGCAGGATGACGTGGCAATCTTCGTTGCCGTTGGTCGAGACGATGGCCGAGTGGCCCGCCTTGGTGACGGAAAGAAAGTGGTGCGGCGCGGCGGCGGCCTTGATGGCATCGACCGCGATCTTGATGTTGCCGTCGGTGCCGTTCTTGAAACCAACCGGACAGGACAGGCCCGAGGCAAGTTCGCGGTGCACCTGGCTTTCGGTGGTGCGCGCGCCAATGGCGCCCCAGGCAATCAGGTCGGCGGTGTATTGCGGCGTGATGGTGTCGAGGAACTCGGTGGCGCAAGGCAAGCCCATTTCGTTGAGTTCCCACAACAGCTTGCGCGCCAGTCGCAGGCCTTCGTTGATCTTGTAGCTGCCGTCGAGGCGCGGATCGTTGATCAGGCCTTTCCAGCCCACCGTCGTGCGTGGCTTCTCGAAATAAACGCGCATCACGATCATCAGGTCGGCCGCCAGCCGCTCGCGTTCGTCGCGTAGCCGGCGGGCGTATTCCATCGCCGCGTCGTAGTCGTGGATCGAACAGGGGCCAACGACGACCAGCAGGCGGTGATCGGAGCCGTGGAGGATGCGGTGGATGGCCTGGCGCGCGTCATAGGTCACCGTCGCCGCCAGTTCGGTGGCCGGGAATTCCCGCAGGATGTGGGCGGGCGGAGAAAGTTCCTTGATCTCCTTGATACGGACGTCGTCGACGATGTGTTTCATGAAATTAGGGACAATTGGGTGCAATTAGAGGTGCAAATGGCGTTACGGGCAAAGGTTGGCCGAGGGCAAACGAAGGGCGCGATTCTACCGGATGCGCCCGGCCCGCCCGGTACGGGACACAATCAGGCAATCAGACTTTCTCGATCAAGCCAGACGCATCTGGCAGATGCAACGCAACCAGTGGATCGGCGGTGATCAGCCGCAAGGGTTCGGCCAGCGCCTGCGCCACCAGCATGCGGTCGAACGGATCAGCATGCGCGCGGCCCGTGGCCGGGTTGGTGCGCCAGGGCAAGGCGTCGGCGCCGCTACAGTGCTCGGGCTTGAGCGGCAGCACGTCGAAGCCGACCTGGCGCATCCAGTCGAGCAACTCGGTGGCGCTGATGCCGAGCTTGCGGCTGCCGTCGGGACGAATGATCGAATGTTTGATCGCCACTTCCCAGACCGACACCACGCTCACCAGCACCTCGTTGTTGAAATCCCGCAACAGCGCCACGACGTGGCCGGGCAGGCGCTCCGGCTCGGACAAGGCCCACAGCGCGATGTGGGTATCGAGCAATAGCTTCATTCGGGTCGCGCAATATCGAACAGATCACCCCACATTTCGCCGGGCAGCGGCTCGTCGAAATCGCTTGGCACCTCGAATTTGCCGCGGGCGATGCCCAACTCGCGAAAACCCGTCTTCGACTGCGGGGATAGCAGTTGCACCAGCCGCGCCGCCGGCTTGCCCGCCTTGGCGATGATAATTTCCTGGCCGGCCGCCGCCTGCTCGACCAGCCGAGAAAGATTGCTCTTGGCGTCGTGCATGTTGTAGACGGCGCGTTGCTCGGCAACGCCTGGCGTTGATGACGATGTCTCGCCTGTCGCGTATTTCATGGCGGTTCTCTCTCGATTTCAGACCGGGCTAAGCTTAGCCCGAATTACCCCGTTGCGCAAGAAAAAATCCTGAAATGAGCGATCCCGTCGTATCAGGTCTCTCCGCTTGCCTTCGGTTTCCGCGGCCGACTGACGCGCGGCTTTTTCACCGCCTTGGGCGCGGCTTCGGCCGGCGCGGCCTCAATCACCACAACGTCCGGCGTAACCCGTGGCGCGGGAGACGACTCAATCGCACCGACCTTTTTCGGCCGGGTGCGCGAACGACGACGACGCGAAGGTTCGGTGGAGGGTTCGGCCGCCGGAATCTCGGCCGCCGGAATCCCGGAGGCTGGTGGCTCGAACGCCATCGGCTCGACCTCCGTCGCCGCGGATGTTGCGACGGGCGCAGTGGCGGACGCCTCGAAAAAAGTCGGCGCTAGCGGTACGGCAACAGCAGCCTCCGGTTCGCTGGCGGGCGGCGTCGCCGCCGTCCGCCGCTTCACATAGGCGCTCGACCGCTCGTCGCGGCCGAATTCGAGCAGGCCACGTTTGTGGGCGTCTTCGAGCATGGCGCCAAAAGTCTTGTAGCCAAAATAGGATTCATTGAAGCCGGGGTTGCGCCGCTTGATCGCCTCTTTCAGTACCGAGGCCCAGACGCGTTCGTCGTCCGAACGGTCCTCCAGCATGGCGTCGAGCATGGCGGCCGCCAGATCGAGCCCCTTGATGCGGCGCGCTTCCTGCTCCTGCGGTTCGGCGGCGACACTGGGGCGACGGCTCTGCTTATCCGGATTGTCGCGCTGCCGGCGATGCACCAGATCATCGACGTAGATGAATTCATCGCAATTGGCGATCAGCAAATCGGAAGTCGATTGCTTGACACCGACACCGATGACACGTTTGTTGTTTTCGCGCAATTTTGACACCAGCGGCGAAAAATCCGAATCGCCGCTGATGATGACAAAAGTATTGACATGCGACTTGGTATAACAAAGGTCGAGCGCATCGACCACCATGCGGATGTCGGCCGAATTCTTGCCCGACTGGCGCACATGGGGAATCTCGATCAACTCGAAATTAGCCTCATGCATGGTCGCCTTGAAGCTCTTGTAGCGATCCCAGTCGCAATAGGCCTTCTTGACGACGATGCTGCCCTTGAGCAGCAGGCGTTCGAGCACGGGCTTGATGTCGAATTTTTCGTATTGGGCGTCGCGCACGCCCAGTGCAATGTTTTCGAAGTCGCAAAACAGGGCCATGCTGACGTCGGCGGCGGCTTGGGACATGACAATTTCCTTGAGGTGAGCTTGAGGTAAATGAGGCGGATGGCGCTAAACTGCCGCCGCAAAGGCTACCAAGCATACCCCAGACAACGTCCGGAGAAATTCATGCTCAACGAAAGCGAACGCGCGGTACTGGCCGCCAGCCGCCTGTTCTGCGATACCGCGCCAGAATCGATCGTGCATCTCCTGGAAAGCTGCGAGCGGCGCACGCAGGCCGCGAGCGAGGTGCTGCTCGAACCGGGCGTGCCCAACAGCCACCTGTTCGTGATCCTGTCCGGCGAGTTGCGCGTCTATCTCGGCGGCCGCGACTTGCCACAGCACACGGTGCTTGGTGTCGGCGATTGCGTCGGCGAAATTTCGCTGATTGACGGACAAAAGGTCTCGGCGCACGTCATCGCCGCCAAAACATCCGAACTACTGGCGATTCCGCACGACACCCTGTGGGCGATGATCGAGTCGTCCCACAGCATCGCCCGCAACCTGCTCGGCGTCCTGGCCGGACGCCTGCGACGCGACAACCTGCGACTGGTCAGCGCGCAGTCGCTCAGTCTCGAATTCGAGGAAGCTGGCAGCGTCGATTCACTCACCGGACTGCACAACCGCCGCTGGATGACCGAATCCTTCACCCGCATGCTGCGCCGCTGCGAACAGGACGCCGCGCCGGCCTGCCTGATCATGGCCGACATCGACCATTTCAAATACTACAACGACACTTACGGCCACCTTGTCGGCGACTCGATACTGCGCCTGATCGCGCACACCGTCGCCGAAAGCCTGCGGCCGCAAGATCTGGTGGCCCGCTACGGCGGCGAGGAATTCGCCCTGCTACTGCCCCTGACCGGCATGGAAGAAGGCATGAAAATCGCCGACCGCCTGCGCGCCGCGGTCGCCTCCCGCCATGTCGCCATCGGTGAAAACCGGGTCGAAGAAAAAATCACCCTATCCTGCGGGATCGCGCCTTTCCTGATTGGCGACACCCTTGAATCTCTCATCGCTCTGGCGGAAGCCGCGCTGGCCGACGCCAAGCAGGCCGGACGCGATTGCGTGGTGATGAGCCGGGAGCGGGCGTAGGAACGACTGTTGTAAAATTGCAACACAGGAAATGACAAAATGTTATTTCCATCCCTCCCCGCACTTACACGCCATACAATGCCCGCCATCATCTTGTGGTCTTGCATGGGGAAAATTCGTGGACCGACACTTTATAGTCGCGGCGACAGCCGCCTGCCTGCTCTCGCCGTCCCTGGCCCTGGCGTCTACGCTGGACGATGCCAAGCAGCTCCTTCAGCAAGGTCAGGCCGCGCAAGGCATGGCCTTGCTGGAGAAAAACCTGGCCACGCATTTGCAGGATATCGAGTTCAACTACCTGCTCGGCATTGCCTCGCTGGACGCGGGCAAACCCGGTAACGCGGTATTTGCCTTCGAGCGTGTGCTGGCGATGGACCCCGGCCACCCGCAAGCCCGCGCCGAACTGGCGAAAGCACTCATCGTGCTGACCGAATTCGAAGCCGCGCGCGGTGAGTTGATGCAGGTCAGGGGCATGAATCCCCCGCCGGAAGTCGCCGCCAAGGTAAATCAGGCACTGGCGGACCTGGATCGCATTATTGCGGCCGCCACGGAGCAAAAGACCACGACTTGGTCGGCCTATGTCGAAGCCGAGACAGGCTACGACACCAACATCAACACCGCCCCGAACGCCACCTCGGTATTCATTCCGGCGCTGGGCCTTCCCGGCACGCTGAGCGGCTTTGCCACGGCGCAGAAAAGCGGCCTGGTCGGGATTAATGCCGGCGGCAGCGTCAGCACCAAGCTGAGCGAAAACGTCGACCTGTTCGGCAGCATCACTGGCCGCGTCCGCGGCCATGCACAAACCGCCTTTACGGTCGCCTCCGCCTCGGAGCTGGGTGGCGTGCGCTTCAAGGACGGCAAGAATCAATACAGCATCGGTCTGTCGCGCTTCGACCAGTACATCGGCCAATATCACAACGACGCCCAGAACGGCCTGTTTGCCGAATGGAAGCAGGAATACGGACGTCAGGACATCGTCGGCGCCTTTGGGCAGTATTTGGAGATCCGCCACCCCATCGTGCCCTTCCTCGACACCAACCTGATCATGGCCGGTGCCACTTGGACCCATGCCTTCCTGCAACAGGGCGACCCCACCGTCAATCTGGTCGCCTACTATGGCGACGACAGGGACATCATGAAGAACCCGACCATCAGTCGGCACCTTTACGGCGGCAGCGCCCGCGGCGAATACAAGCTGGACGAGGACATGAAACTGTTGGCTTCGCTGTCGGTGCAGCACAGCGACTACAACGGCCAGAACATCTGGTTCCGCACCCAGCGCAAGGATGATCGCTACGACATTTCTCTTGGCCTGGCCTACAAGCTGGACAAAATGTGGACGGCGACACCCCAGTACATCTACACGCGCAATCAGTCGACCGTCGGGTTCAACCAGTTCGACCGTAGCCAGTATCTGGTTACCGTCCGTCGCGATTTCTATTGAGGTGATGTGACATGATTTTCAAAAAAACTCTCATCACCGCGTTGTGGGCAGTCATTGGCGTTACCTCCGCCCAGCAGGCGCTGGCTGAAGCCGGCACCATCGTCCTGTCGGCCGGCGCGGTATTTGTGACCGATGCCAAGGGCGTTCAGCGTGCCGGCGCGGCCGGCACTGCCATCGACTCAGGCGAAACCCTGCTGACGAAAGAAGGCCGTGCCCAAGTCAAATTCACCGATGGCGCGCTGGTCAGCCTGCAACCCGCCAGCGAACTCAAGATTACCGAGTATCGGTTCAAGGATGCGAACAAAGCCAGTGACTCGGCCATCTTCAATTTCGTCAAGGGCGGCTTGCGCGCCATTTCCGGCGCCATCGGGCGCACCGACCGGCAGGCCTACCGCATGGATACCGCGGTAGCCACCATCGGCATCCGCGGCACCGAATACAAGGCCATCGTCTGCGACAAGAGTTGCAAGGAGCCTGACGGCCTGTACGTGCAAACAGGTGAAGGTATCATTTCGGTCAAGAACGCCTTTGGCGAAGTGGAAGTCAGTCGCGGTCAAACTGCCTATGTGCCGTCGGCCAATGATCCGCCTCGCCTCACCAGCAAGGCGCCGACGATCACCGCGCAGCCGACTGTAAACGGACCGCCGGCCATTGTGGGTGTCGGTTCGGACGCCGAATTCCAGCCCGGCACGATCATGTCGTCGAACAATCTTGGTCCTGTGACCAAACTCACCAGTGGTGGTTTAGGTCTGGCTTCGTCGGGAACAGGTACGGTCACATCGCTGTCGCACGGTACTTGGACCGGAAGTAGTGCTGCTATC
>JAIFMO010000199.1 GCA_020048435.1 Sulfuritalea sp. | reverse complement strand
CCATGTCCTGCGTCAGCTTTTCCATCATGTAGCTGCCAGCCCAGGGATCGATGACGCTGGTGATGTGCGTCTCCTCCTGGATCAGTATCTGTGTATTGCGGGCGATGCGCGCCGAGGTTTCGGTGGGCAGGGCAATGGCTTCGTCGAAGGCATTGGTGTGCAGCGACTGGGTGCCGCCAAACACGGCAGCCATGGCCTCGATGGTGGTACGCACAACGTTGTTGTAGGGGTCCTGCTCGGTCAGCGACCAGCCCGAGGTCTGGCAGTGGGTGCGCAGCATCATCGATTTGGTATTTTTCGCGCCGAATTCCTTCATGATGCGCCACCACAGCAGCCGCGCCGCGCGCAACTTGGCGACTTCAAGATAGAAATTCATCCCGATGGCGAAAAAGAACGACAGCCGTCCGGCGAAGGCATCGACATCCAGCCCCTTCTTCATCGCGGTGCGCACATATTCCATGCCGTCGGCCAGGGTTAGCGCCAGTTCCAGCGCCTGCGTCGCCCCGGCTTCCTGGATGTGATATCCAGAGATGGAAATCGAGTTGAACTTCGGCATCTGCCCGGCGGTGTATTCGATGATGTCGGCAACGATGCGCATCGACGGTTCGGGCGGGTAGATGTAAGTGTTGCGGACCATGAACTCCTTGAGGATGTCGTTTTGGATGGTTCCCGACAGCTTGTCCTGGGCAACGCCCTGTTCCTCTGCGGCGACGATGTAGCCGGCCAGGATGGGCAGCACGGCGCCGTTCATGGTCATTGACACGCTGACCTTGTCGAGCGGAATGCCATCGAAGAGGATTTTCATGTCTTCCACCGAGTCGATGGCGACCCCCGCCTTGCCGACGTCGCCGACCACGCGCGGGTGGTCGGAATCGTAGCCGCGGTGGGTGGCAAGGTCGAAGGCCACCGACACGCCCTGTGCACCGGCGGCAAGCGCCTGGCGGTAAAAGGCGTTCGATTCCTCGGCGGTGGAGAAACCGGCGTACTGGCGGATGGTCCAGGGGCGGGCCGCGTACATGGTGGCCTGCGGTCCGCGCACGAAAGGCTCGAAACCCGGCAGGGTATTGGCGAAGGGCAGATTGGCGGTGTCGGCGGCCGTGTAGAGCGCCTTGACGCTCAGTCCTTCGGGCGTGATCCAGTCGAGAGCCGCGGTGTCGCCGCCGGGCGCGGATTTGGCGGCAGCCCGAGCCCATGCCTCGGGAGAAGCCGACGGCAATTCAGGAAAAGGGTCGGGTGCGGAACGGGTGGGTTGGCTCATGGCGATTGCTCCCTCGACAGGACGGAAAACGGTGGATTTTGCGGCGGCTGCATGACTGACGGCTGACAGCCATGATGCGCCCACCACCGCCAGCGACGCAACGAATGCCGCTGTTTATCTGTTTTTGCGCCACAAGTTTTGTAGTACCATTAACGCAGATTGTTGATACATAAGTATTTTCTTATTAACCAAGGAGATTTGGCATGAGCGACAAACCCGTCTGGCAATTGCAACCCGGGATCAAAATGACACCGGAGGTGGCGGCGGAAGTGATCAAGATTGCGTGCGGCTTGAAGTCGCTTTCGACCTACTGCTCGCTGATGCTCGAGCAGGAAGACAACCCTGAAGAATTGCAGAAAATCGTGATGGAAGGGCTGGAAGGAATCGGCAAGCTCTTTGAATCGCACACGGTGCTTTGATAAAAAGATAAGCGAGGAGATGAAACAATGGCACATATCGTAATACTTGGCGGCGGTGTTGGTGGCATGTCCGCCGCCTATGAAATGCAGGAACTGGCCCGTCCGCAGGACACGGTCACGGTGGTATCCAATCATTCCTATTTCCAGTTCACGCCGTCCAATCCCTGGGTCGCCGTCAGTTGGCGCAAGAAGGAAGACATCACCCTCGACGTGGAACCCTATCTGGCAAAGAAGGGCATCAAGTTCGTCGGCAAGGGCGCCAAGCGCGTGCATCCCGAAAAAAACCAGATCGAACTCGAGGATGGCAGCAACATTGCCTACGATTATTTGATCATCGCCACCGGCCCCAAGCTGGCTTTCGACGAAATCGAAGGCTTTGGCCCGGGCAAGAACACCCATTCGGTTTGTCACGTCGATCACGCCGTCGATGCCGCCAAGGACTGGGAAACCTTCTGCAAGGACCCCGGCCACATCGTCGTCGGCGCCGTGCAGGGTGCTTCGTGTTACGGCCCGGCCTATGAATTCGCCATGATCATGGACACGGATTTGCGCAAGCGCCGCATCCGCAGCAAGGTGCCGATGACCTTCGTCACCGCCGAGCCCTACGTTGGCCACCTCGGCCTCGGTGGCGTCGGCGACTCGAAGGGCATGATCGAGTCCATTCTGCGCAATCGTCACATCAAGTGGATCTGCAACGCCAAGGTCACCAAGGTCGAGGCGGGCAAAATGCACGTTGCCGAACATAACGACGACGGCACGTTGAAGAAAGAGCACACGCTGGACTTCAAGTTTTCGATGATGCTGCCGGCGTTCAAGGGCATCGACGCCGTCTTCGGCATCGAGGGGCTGACCAACCCGCGCGGCTTTATCCTCGCCGATCCGTTCCAGCGCAACCCGAAGTTCCAGAACATTTTCAGCGTCGGCGTCTGCGTCGCCATTCCTCCGGTGGAACCCACACCGGTGCCGACCGGCACGCCCAAGACCGGCTTCATGATCGAGTCGATGGTCACGGCCACGGTGCACAACATCCGCAATTTGCTCGACGGCAAGCAGCCCGACGAGAAGGCCACCTGGAATGCGGTCTGCCTTGCCGACTTTGGCGACAGCGGCGCTGCTTTCGTTGCCCTGCCGCAAATTCCGCCGCGCAACGTAAACTGGTTCGCGCAAGGCAAATGGGTGCATCTGGCCAAGATCGCCTTCGAGAAGTATTTCATTCGCAAGATGAAGAAGGGCAACACCGAGCCGGTTTATGAGAAGTACGTCATGAACATGCTGGGCATCAAAAAGCTCCACTAATCTGGATGCTCCCATCCCCCGCTTTCGGGCGGGGGAATCCACGCAACCGGCTGCCTTGGCGGCCGGTTGCGTGTTGGTAGCGTCCTGGTTTCATCCTTGTGCCGTACCGCTAGCGCCGACTTTTCTTATACTGGCGCAATGTCCACTGCCACAACCGCTCTCCCCTGGTCCCTCATCGATACCGTCCTGCTCGACATGGACGGCACCTTGCTCGACCTCAATTTCGACAACCATTTCTGGCAGGCGCATGTACCGGCGCGTTATGCCGAGTCGCGCGGCTTGCCACTGGCTGTCGGACGGGAAGAGTTGATGGCGCGTTACCATGCCCGCGCTGGCACGCTGGCGTGGTATTCGGTCGATTTCTGGGAGACGGAACTCGAACTCGACATCATGGCGCTCAAGGAAGAAGTAGCACACCTGATCGCCATACACCCCAGCGTGGTCGACTTCCTCTCGGCGGTACGTGATTCGGGCCGCCGCATCGTGCTGGTCACCAACGCGCACCACAAGAGCCTGACGCTAAAAATGGCCCGCACCGGCTTGCGGCAGCATTTTGACGCGCTCATTACCTCGCACGAACTCGGTCTGCCCAAGGAAGACGTGGCGTTCTGGGATTGCCTGCGCGCTGTCGAACCTTTCGATCCGGCTCGCGCGTTACTGGTCGACGACAGCCTGCCGGTGCTCGATTCCGCCCGCGCTTACGGCATCGCCCACCTGCGCGCCGTGCTGCAACCCGATACGCAACAGGCACGCAAGGACACCGGCAGCTACGCCGCCATCGCCAGTTTTGCCGAACTGTTGCCCTGCCCACGCATGGTGGCAGGCTGAAGGTGCCTGTTGGCGACTGCTGCAACCATTGCGACCGAGCGAATCAGCCAAACAGGCCGTGTAGCATCTTGGCCAGCAACACGATCAACACCAGCGCAAAGACCTTTTTCAGCGTCGCCACCGGCAACGTATGGGCTACGCGCGCGCCGAGCGGCGCCAGCAGCATGCTGGTCACAACGCAGGCGACCAGCGCCGGCAGATAAATGAAGCCGACGCTGCCGGGCGGCAGCTGCGTCGCGCCGTAACCGCCGATCAGATAGCCAGCGGTGCCCGCCAGCGCGATCGGCAGGCCAATGGCCGCCGAAGTGCCGATGGCGTTGTGCATCTTGACATTGCACCAGGCCATGAAAGGCACCGACAGCGAGCCGCCGCCAATGGCCACCAGCGCGGAAATCCCGCCAATGAAGGCGCCAACGCCGAACATGCCGGCCCGGCCCGGTAATTCGCGCGAAGGCTTGGGCTTGATGTTGAGAAGCATCTGCACCGCGACGTAGCCGATGAAAATGGCGAAGAAAATCGCCAGCGGCCGCGTCGGCACCTTCGCCGCCACCTGGGCGCCAGCCAGGGTGCCGACGACGATGCCCGGTGCGATGGCGCGGACGATGGGCCAGATCACCGCGCCATGCCGGTGATGCGCGCGCAGGCTGGAAATCGAGGTGAATATGATGGCCGCCAGCGAGGTGCCCAGCGCCAGATGCATCAGGTGAACCTCAGGAAAACCCTGCGCGGCGAACATCAGCGCCAATACCGGTACCATGATGGCGCCGCCGCCGACACCCAGCAGCCCGGCAAAAAAACCCGCCACCGCGCCGAGCGCGAGGTAGCCGACCAGCCAGACGGTCATGTGATCAGGTTACGGACGATGAAATCCCACTCGGCCGGATCGATCGGCGTGATCGATAGCCGGTTGCCGCGCTGGAGAATGCGCAGGTGGGCAAGTTCGGGATGGGCACGCAACTCGTCGAGACCAACCAGCCGCGTTTTCTGTGTCACCCGCACATCGACATTGACCCAGCGCGGGTTCTCAGGCGTCGATTTCGGATCGAAGTACGGGCTCTCCGGATCAAACTGCATTCGGTCCGGATAAGCCTTCTTCGCCACCTCGGCCAGCCCGGCGATGCCCGGTTGCGGGCAGGACGAGTGATAGAAAAACACCTTGTCGCCAACCGCCATCTGGTCGCGCATGAAATTGCGCGCCTGGTAATTACGTACGCCCCACCAATCGACGGTCTGGTTCGGCATTGCCAGCACGTCGTCGATACCAACGACGGAAGGCTCGGATTTCATCAGCCAGTAACGCATAACTCGTCTTTCCTTGTTCAGTATGAACTACCAAAATCCGCGTTGTTATTTGAACGCCGGCAGACCGCCGATGTAGCCGATATGCGCTACGAGGCGGAAGTTGAGCGTGCCGCGCCTGTTCCTGCCCCACTTCTCGCCGGCTTTCTGCGAGTGCATCCTGCTAATAAATCGGAGCTTGCAGTTTACGCCGGCACTTCCGCCAGCGGTATTCCTCACGCCCTGGCCGCGCCACCGGTCTACGCTACCGAACTACGGATCAGGTGATCGAAAGCGGAAAGGCTGGCCTTGGCGCCCTCGCCCATGGCGATGATGATCTGCTTGTAAGGCACCGTCGTCACATCCCCGGCGGCGAAGATGCCAGGCGCGGAGGTCTGGCCACGGGCGTCGATCTCGATTTCGCCGCGCGGTGACAGATTGACTGCGCCCTTGAGCCAGTCGGTGTTCGGCAACAGCCCGATCTGCACGAAAATACCCTCGAGATCGATCTGGTGCGTTGCGTTGCCGACGCGATCCTGATAGACGAGGCCGGTAAGCTTGCTGCCATCGCCGAGCACTTCGGTGGACAAGGCGCTGACGATGATGGTGACGTTGGGCAGGCTGCGCAACTTGTGCTGCAACACCGCGTCGGCGCGCAGCTTGCCGTCGAACTCGATCAGCGTGACATGGGCGACGATGCCGGCCAGGTCGATGGCCGCCTCGACGCCGGAGTTACCGCCACCGATCACCGCTACGCGCTTGCCCTTGAACAGCGGGCCGTCGCAGTGGGGGCAGAAGCAGACTCCCTTGCCCTTGTATTCCTGCTCGCCCGGCACATTCATCTCGCGCCAGCGGGCGCCGGTGGCGAGAATGACGGTCTTCGCCTTCAGGGTTGCGCCACTGGCAAGCTTCAATTCATGCTGTTTCTCGCCCGGCAGCAAAGCTTCCACTCGTTGCACGTTCATGACGTCGACGCCGTATTCCTTGACGTGCTGTTCCAGCGCCATGGCCAGTTGCGGGCCTTCGGTGTGCTTGACCGAGATGAAATTCTCGATGGCCAGCGTATCCAGCACCTGACCGCCGAAACGCTCGGCCACCACGCCGGTGCGGATGCCCTTGCGCGCCGCGTAGATCGCCGCCGCCGCACCGGCCGGGCCGCCCCCGACGACGAGCACGTCGAAGGTGTCCCTGGCGTCAAGCTTCTCGGTTTCGCGCGCCGCCACGCCGGTGTCGAGCTTGCCGACGATTTCCTCGATGCTCATGCGGCCGTGGCCGAAGGGCTCGCCATTGAGAAACACAACCGGCACGGCCATGATCTGGCGCGCCTCGACTTCCTTCTGGAAAAGCGCGCCGTCGATCATCACGCTGTCGACACCGGGGTTGAGCACCGCCATCAGATTCAGCGCCTGCACCACGTCCGGACAGTTATGGCAGGACAGCGAGATGAAAGTCTCGAAGCGGAATTTGCCCTGGATGCCCTTGATCTGCTCGATCAAGGCAGCCTCGACCTTGGGCGGATGGCCGCCGGTCTGCAATAGAGCGAGGATCAGGGATGTGAATTCGTGGCCCATCGGCACGCCAGCGAAACGGATGCGATGCGCCTCTCCCGGACGACCGACGGAGAAGGATGGCCGCCGGCTATCGTTGCCATCCTCGCGCACGCTGACCTTGGGCGACAGCGCGGCGATGTCCGCCAGCAGTTCGCTCATCTGGCGGGCGGCGTCGCTGCCGTCAGTCGAGGCGACGAGTTCGATGGGTTGCTGCAATTTTTCGAGATAGGCGGCGAGTTGGGTCTTGATGGCGGCGTCGAGCATGAAATTCTCCTGGCGGGGGGTTGCACTGGCAAGGCAAGCATTGTGTGACCTGCCTTGCCGCTGCAATCCCGGCCCCGCCCATGTATGTTGGGCCGGGCGGGACGGTTGGGGTTGGGGGTATTGTTATTAGATTTTTCCGACCAGATCGAGCGAGGGGGCCAGGGTGGCATCGCCCTCTTTCCACTTGGCCGGGCACACTTCACCCGGGTGGGATGCCACATACTGGGCGGCCTTGACCTTGCGCAGCAGTTCGGATGCATCGCGGCCGACGCCGCCGGCGTTGATCTCGATGATCTGGATCTTGCCCGCCGGGTCCATGACGAAGGTGCCGCGCTCGGCCAGGCCGGCGGACTCGATCATCACGCCGAAGGCGCGGCTGATGGCGCCGGTGGGGTCGCCGATCATCGGGTACTTGATCTTGCCGATGGTCTCCGACGAGTCGTGCCAAGCCTTGTGGGTGAAGTGGGTGTCGGTCGAGACGCCATAGATTTCGACGCCCAGCTTCTGGAAATCGCCGTAGAAGTCGGCCATGTCGCCCAACTCGGTCGGGCAGACAAAGGTAAAGTCGGCCGGGTAGAAGAACATCACCGACCACTTGCCCTTGAGCGAGGCTTCGGTGACATCGACAAACTTGCCGCCGTGAAAAGCGGTGGCTTTGAAAGGCTGGACTTCGGTATTGATGAGCGTGGTGTTCATGAGCGGTTCTCCTGGGTTGGCGTGAAATGAATTGCTGCGACAGGACGAATAATAGAAACGCCCAAAGAATTACGCCAATTGATTGTTGCCATTAGATAGATAGCCATTGACTATCAGCATTGGCGCCAGTAATTGCAGCGTGTCGCGTTCGGGATTGTCGATCACGGCGTGACCGCAGGGAATCCCCGTGGGACTAGCGGTACGGCAACGCAGCCTCGCTGCGGCCGCTGCGCTTATGTTTCAATGCCCGCAGCGGGCACGAGTCGCCAGAGCGAGGTGACTTCGGCGGCACGGGCGGCGTGCAGCGGGTCTGTTGCGTCGCGGGATTTGGGGTGCTGCGGGCGGGCATCGATGCGGCCGACGGGTTTCAGGCCGGTCGCGTCGAACAGGCCCAGCAATTCGGCACGGGTGCGCAGGCCCAGGTGCTCTGCCAGGTCGGAGAGAATCAGCCAGGCTTCGCCACCGTGGTCGAGATGCGCTGCCAAGCCGGCGAGAAAGCCACGCAGCATGTGGCTGTCGAGGTCGAAGATGGCGCGTTCCAGCGGCGAACTGGGGCGGGCCGGCACCCAGGGTGGATTGCAGACGATCAACGGGGCGCGACCGGGCGGGAAGAGGTCGGCCGCCACGATCTCGATCTGCCCGCGCCAACCCAGCCGTTCGATGTTTTCACTGGCGCAGGCCAGGGCGCGGGGGTCTTGATCGGTGGCCACGACACGGCCGATGCCGCGCCGCGCCAGCACGGCGGCGAGCACGCCGGTGCCGGTGCCGATATCGAAGGCCAGCGCGGGCAGCGGGTCGGGCAGGGGGGCGGTGGCGACCAGGTCCACATATTCGCCGCGGATGGGGGCGAAAACGCCATAGTGCGGATGGATGGACTGACCGATGGCGGCGAGCTTGATCCCCTTTTTCCGCCATTCATGGGCGCCGATCAAGCCCAGCAATTCGCGCAGCGAGGCGACATAGGGCGCGCTGGCGGCGCCATAAACTTCCATGCACGCCGCCTGCACATCCGGCGCGCGCCGCAGGGGAACGCGGTGATCGGCATCGAAGGGCAACAGCAGCATGCCCAGGATGCGGGCGCGGCGTGACAGGCTCTGCCGGTGCAGGTGGAAATCATCCGCCGCCGCCGCCGCAACTTTGCGCGGCTTCCTGTCGATGCGCCGGGCCAGTGCCAGCAGCAATTGGCGCGCATTTTGAAAGTCACCGCGCCAGAGCAGGGCGGTGCCTTCGCAAACCAGTCGAAAGGCGGCATCGGCGGCGATGCGGTCGTCGGCGACAATCACCCGCTGCGCCGGCGGCAGCCCGGCCTCCGAGCGCCAGTCGGCGGTGTGCGGCTCGCCGTTCTCGGTCCAGTGGATTTGCGGTCGCCCGTGCACTTCAGGTGTCAATTTCGGTTCCCTGCCGCCGTGCCGCTAGCGCCGACTTTTTGCCGAAAATGCATCGGGGCTAATAGGGCTTCAAGCCCAGCAAGCGTTCGAGCGCAAGTACGTGTGCGCGCTCTTCCTCGGCAAACTCCCAGGCCAGCCGCCGCACTTCCTCGTCGGACGAGGTGCACGCCACGTTGTCGTAAAACGCCGCCGCGCGATGCTCGGCGTCCAGCGCCATGTTGATGGCGGTATCGAGATCGATGATGTCAGTGGGCGACGGGAGCGGAGTGAGCGATTCCGGGGCGATCCCATTGGTTCCATCGGCCCGACCGTCGGCGTGGGAAAGTTCGGCAATGTCCGCAATGCCGGCGCGTTCGAGCACGCATTGCAGATGCTTGTGTGAATAGCCGGACATTTCCTGAAAGAACGCCACGGCGTGGCGATTCTGCTCGGCATCCATTACCGCGGCGGCCTTGTGGTAGATCAGTTCGGCTTCATGCTCAAGTCGTGCCGATTGAGCAAGGAAGGTTTCCAGATTCATGGTGTGGATTCTCTCGGTTTGCGTGGTCTGCAACCGGTGGATTTGCGCCTGCGCCAACATTTTGCGCCAGGCATCGCCAAACAACCAAATTCGCCGGCTTACCTGCTTACAGGCTGGAAACGCACAGGACGCCGGGGTTACGCTCGCCGGCAACGGCCATGGCCTCCAGATGGTTCAGCACCTCCATGCTGGCCCGTTCCATTGCGCCCAAAGCATCAAGCCCCTGGGCAAACTCACCGAAGCGGAAGGCCCGCACGGCAGCCTGACCGTTGCTGTGCACCAGCTTGTGGGGCGGTTCGACGGCCGTGTATCCGGGCAATTTGGCAAAGCAGGCCTTGCCATCGCCCTCGTAATACCACTTGCCCAGCCGGCAGGCGGTGTGGCTGGAGAAGTCATCCGGACCCTTGTCGGAAATACCCAGAAAGACGCGGTAGATTTCCATCTTGAAGACCAGGTGGTCTTCCTTGGCGGTTTCGATGAAACTGCGCAGCGCCGTGGCGGCGATGGTTTGCGTCATGTGCTGCGAAATACCCAACAGACCGTCGATGCTGGCAAAAGCTTCTTCGCCATTGGCGCGGATCACGGCCATTTCTTCCGGATTGACCGAGGCCTCGGACTTGAGTTGCGCAGCCTGTTCCTGCACACGCGTCACCAGTTGCGATATTTCCGAGGTGGAGGCCGTCGTGCGTTCAGCCAGTTTCCTCACCTCGTCGGCGACCACGGCAAAGCCTCGGCCCTGCTCGCCGGCCCGCGCCGCCTCGATGGCGGCATTGAGGGCCAGCAGGTTGGTCTGATCGGCGATTTCCTTGATGAGCTGGACAATGCCGTTGATGCGGCCGGTGCGGTCGAGCAATTGGTCGATGGCGATGGCGCTGGCCTGCGCCCGTTCGGTCAGGGTGCCGATATGTTCGGTCAGCTTCCGCACCGTTTGCTGGCTGTGCGCGGTTTCTCCCGAGGCTTTGGCGGCCCCGAGGGTTTCCTTGCGCATGACCTGCGCCATCGCGGCCATGCTGTTTTGCACCGATTTGGTCGATTCGCCGAACTCATGCAGGTGCTTGACCAGTTCTTCAAAAAACTGCTTGCGCCGGTGATCCTCTTCACACTGCGCTTTTGCGGAGGCGAACGCGCTTTCCAGCGTGGCGATGCGTTCCTGCGCCGATTGCTCGCGCGCGCCGGATTCAGCGAGCGCCAGTTGCAGCAACTCGATTTCCCTACGTGATTTGCCGAACATGCTCCCTCCCGGTCATTTCGATCAAAACGAGCACGATTATGCAGCGATAATTCCCCGTGGTGGAAGCTTATTTCATGTCGGCGGCTTCAAGCACCTCATGAATCTCCAGCCAGCGCATTTCGGCCGTATCGATGGCGGCGGCCAGTTCAGCCTGCCGTTTGTTGAGGCCGTCGATCAGCGCCCGGTCGGGCACGGCATAGAGCGCGGGATCGGCAAGTTTTCCGTCCAGTTCGGCTTTCTCGGCTTGGCTGGCGGCGAGTTGTTTTTCGAGCTTTTCGGCTTCCTTGAGCAAGGGCCGCCGCTGGGCGCGGGCTTCCGCCAGCGCCGCGCGGCGCGCGGCCTCGTCGGCGCTGGCGGCAGAGC
>JAIFMO010000117.1 GCA_020048435.1 Sulfuritalea sp. | reverse complement strand
GACTGGAGGCGGTCGTCGGCGTGGCGGTAGAGCATGGTGACGATCCAGCCCGAGATGCCCAGCGCCAGCACGACGAAAAACCATTTCTGCCAGCCGCCCGCGCCGGCCAGGAAACTGAAGGCGGCGCCGCTGTTGAATGCCAGCACCAGGTTGAAGAACGACAGCAGTTCAAGCGACTCGCCGGGGCCGAAGGCAGTGAGCACCCAAGCCTTGGTAACGAAGTCTGCAACGATGATTACAGCCGCCAGCGCCAGCCAACTGGCAAGGCGAGGCGCCTTCAACAGGTTACGCAATCTCGCGCACCTCGCCACTACCGAAAAGGTTGCTGGCGCAGCGGCCGCATAGCTCGGGGTGTTCGGTTGCGTGGTCGTGCCGGCCGACATCCTCGCGCCAGTGCCAGCAGCGGGCGCATTTGGCGTGGGGGCTGGGGGTGACGACGATGGCTGCCGTACCGCTAGCGCCGACTTTTTGCAGGGTCACTTTCGAGCAGATCAGCACGAACTTGAGGTCGTCGCCGAGCGAGGCGAGCAGATCGTGGGTAGCCGATTCCGCGCAAATATCAACCTCGGCCTGCAGCGACGAGCCCACGGCGCCGGCGCTGCGTACCTCCTCGATCTTCTTCGTGACCTCGGCGCGAACGCTGCGAATGGCTTGCCACCGTGTCGCTAGCGCCGACTTTTCCGCGAGTGCGGGGAGCACATGCCAGGCTGACAGCATTACGCTATCGCCTCCCTGGATCTGGCTAATTTCCTCGGCGGTGAATGACAGGATGGGCGCCATCAGGCGCGACAGGCTCTGCACGATATGCCACAGCGCGCTCTGCGCCGAGCGACGGGCGCGCGAGTCGGCGGCCGTGGTGTAGAGGCGATCCTTGAGGATGTCGAGATAGAAACCGCCAAGGTCTTCGGCGCAGAAATTTTGCAGTGCCTGCACCACCTTGTGGAATTCATAGCGATCGTAGGCGGCCAGACAATTGCTTTGTAGCTCAAGGGTCAGCGCCAGCGCGTAACGGTCGACTTCCAGCCATTGCTCGACCGGCAGCATTTGCGTCGTCGGATCGAAGTCGGTCGTGTTGGCGAGCAGGAACTTGAGCGTGTTACGCAGGCGGCGATAGACCTCGACCACGCGATCAAGAATTTCCTTGGAAATGGTCAGTTCGCCCGAGTAGTCGGTGGCCGCCACCCAAAGCCGCAGAATTTCGGCGCCGAGCGTGCCGGACACCTGCTGCGGCGCGACGACGTTGCCTTTCGACTTGGACATCTTCATGCCCTTGCCGTCGACGACGAAGCCGTGCGTCAGCAACGCTTTGTAAGGGGCGCGACCGTCGATGGCACAACCGGTGAGGAGCGACGAATGAAACCAGCCGCGATGCTGGTCGGAACCTTCGAGGTAGAGATCAGCGGGATAGGCGCAGTCGGCCTCGTGGGAGCCGCGCATCACCGACCAGTGCGTCGTGCCCGAATCGAACCAGACGTCAAGGGTGTCGCTCATCTTGTCGTATTTGGCCGCATCATCGCCGAGCAAGTCCTTGGCATCGAGCGCGAACCAGGCCTCGATGCCGCCCTGCTCAATTTTCTTTGCGACAGCCTCGACCAGTTCAAGCGTGTGCGGATGTGGCTCGCCGCTTTCCTTGTGCAGGAAAAAGGGGATCGGCACGCCCCAGTTACGCTGGCGCGAGACGCACCAGTCGGGTCGATTGGCGATCATCGCGTGCAGCCGCGCCTTGCCCCAGCTCGGGAAGAACTCAGTCGCCTCGATGGCCGCCAGCGCCGCCGTGCGCAGCGTCTCGCCCTCGGCCAGTTGGCGGTCCATCCCCACAAACCACTGCGTCGTGGCGCGATAGATGATCGGCGTCTTGTGACGCCAGCAGTGCATGTAGCTGTGGACGATCTCGCTGCTCGCCAAGAGCGAGCCGACTTCGGCAAGCTTGGCAATGATTTCCGGGTTGGCCTTCCAGACATTCAGGCCACCAAAGAACGGCAGGCTCTCGGCGAAGCGACCATTGCCCTGCACGGGCGTGAGAATCTCGTCGTTCTTCATGCCGGCACGGCGACAGGAGTCGAAGTCTTCCAGACCATAGGCCGGCGCGCTATGGACGATGCCGGTGCCCGTGTCAAGCGTGACGTAATCGCCGAGATAAACCGGCGAGGCGCGATCGTAGAACGGGTGGCGAAAGACCATGCGATCGAGCGCGATGCCGTGACAGGCGCCCAGCACCTTGCCTTTGAGGTCAAAGCGCGCCAAAGCGGAGGCGCGCAGTTCGGCGGCGAGAATCAGCAAGCCCTTCGGCGTGTCAACCAGTTCATAGACGAACTCGGGATGGATGTTGAGCGCCTGGTTGCCGGGAATGGTCCAGGGCGTCGTCGTCCAGATCACGGCGTAGGCAGTTTTCTCGGGCAGGCTACCAATTCCAAAAGCCCCGGCGAGACGGCTACGCTCGCTGGCATCGAGCGGGAAGGCCACGTCGATGGCGGGCGATTTCTTGTCGGCATATTCCACCTCGGCCTCGGCCAGCGCCGAACCGCAGTCGAAACACCAGTTGACGGGCTTCAAGCCTTTGAACAGGTAGCCGCGCCGGTACATCTCGGCCAGCGCGCGAATCTCGTCGGCCTCGACGCGATATTCCATCGTCTTGTAGGGGCGATCCCAGTCGCCGAGCACGCCGAGCCGAATGAAATCCGTCTTCTGCCGCTCGATCTGTTCTTGCGCATAGGCGCGGCAATGCGCGCGCGCCTGATCGGCGGGTAAATGCTTGCCGTGGGTCTTTTCGATCTGGTGCTCGATGGGCAGGCCGTGGCAATCCCAACCGGGAATGTAAGGCGCATCGAAACCGGCCAACGTCTTGAAACGGACGATGATGTCCTTGAGCACCTTGTTGACCGCGTGACCGATGTGGATGTCGCCATTGGCATAGGGCGGGCCGTCGTGGAGGACAAAGCGCGGGCGTCCCTTGGCGGCGGCGCGGATGCGCTGGTAGAGCTGCCGTTCCTGCCATTGGGCGATCCAGCCCGGCTCGCGCTTGGCGAGATCGCCCCGCATCGGGAAGGGCGTGTCGGGCATGTTGAGGGTCTTGCGATAGTCGGCCATGGTTTCTTGTTTCTTCATGAGGCTCGGATGGGCGCGGTTGCCCTCGATTCAGTTACCTTCAAAGTAATTGCGGATGCCCTTGACGTCGCGGCCGATCTGGGCCGTAAGCGCTTCCAGCGAATCGAATTTCATCTCGTCGCGCATCTTGTGCAGGAAATGCACGGTGATGTGCGAACCGTAAATCTCGCGGTCGAAATCGAACAGATTGACTTCGAGCACCGGTTTCAGGCCCAGTCCCAGCGTCGGCCGCACCCCCAGGCTGGCGGCGCCCGGCAAATGGCGCTTGTCGAGACCCGTGACGGTTACCGCGAAGACGCCGGTCAGCGGCAACCGCTTACGCTTCAACTGGATGTTGGCGGTCGGCCAACCGATGCGGCGGCCGATCTTGTCGCCATGCACGACGCGGCCAGCAATGCAGTAGGGACGACCCAGCAGCGCCGCCGCATGTTCGAGATCGCCGGCGGCCAGCAGCGTGCGCACGGCTGAACTGGAAACGCGTTCGCCCTTGATTTCGACAGTATGCATGGCCTCGACGCCAAAACCCAGCCGCTGGCCGGCCGCTTCCAGCAAGGGTAAATCGCCGGCCCGGCCCTGGCCGAAGCGGAAGTCGTCGCCGATGATGACATGCCGGGCCGCCAGACCGTGCCGCAGAATGCGTTCGATAAAATCTTCCGCCGGCAACGCGGCCAGGCGGCGGGAAAAATGGCAGACGTAACATCGGTCGACCCCGCAACTATCCAGCAGTTGCAGCTTTTCGCGCAGCGAAGTGAGCCGCGCTGGCGCCTGCTCCGGCGTAAACATTTCACGCGGGTGGGGCTCGAAAGTCATTACCGTTGTCGGCAGGCCCAGCGCCTGCCCACGCTGAACGAGGCGTTCGAGCATGGCGCGATGCCCCAGGTGCAGGCCATCGAAATTACCGATGGTCAACACGGTGGGCTGCGTGGACTGCTCTGGAACCCGGCGAAAAACCAGCATGGCCGCTAAACCTTGTCGCTGCGTGGAAAAGCGGCCGATTATATCAGTCGACTCATGGGCTCAATGAGACCAACTTTGACTTGGCCAGCGGTGGATTCCGCGAGAAATAATTGCGTATGCCGCGCAGGATGGCGTCGGCCATCTTGTCCTGATACTCCTCGTCGACCAGACGCTTTTCTTCTTCAGGATTGGAGATGAACGCCGTCTCGACCAGGATCGAGGGAATGTCGGGCGCCTTCAGCACCGCGAAGCCGGCCTGCTCGACATGACCCTTGTGCAACGCGTTGATGCCGCCCAACTCGCCGAGCACGGCCTTGCCCAGCTTGAGACTGTCGTTCAGCGTCGCGGTCTGCGAAAGATCGAGCAGCGTGCGCGCCAGGTGTGGGTCCTTGACGCCGATATTGACGCCGCCAACCAGATCGGCGGCATTTTCACGGCTGGCCAGCCAACGCGCGGCCGAACTCGACGCACCGTTCTCGGACAACACGAACACCGAGGAACCGCGTGCCGTTGACTTGATGAAGGCGTCGGCATGGATCGAGACGAAAAGGTCGGCCTGCACCCGCCGCGCCTTGCCTACACGCTGGTGCAGCGGGATGAAGAAATCGCCGTCGCGCGTCAGCATCGAGCGCATGTTGGGCTGGGCGTCGATCTTTTCCTTGAGGCGGCGCCCGATGGACAGCGTCACCTCTTTTTCCTTGCTGCCGCCACTCCCGATGGCGCCAGGGTCTTCCCCGCCATGACCGGGATCAAGGACGACCGTGACCATGCGCGTAACCGTCGCCGTGTCGTCGGGCCGGACTTTTTCTGGTCGCCCTGTCTCGGTCCGGCCCTTCTCCGCCGGGCGCGGTTCGATGCGCGGCGCGCTCTGCAAGGGCGGCTCACCGTTTTGTTCGAGCAGGGCCATCAACGGATCGACCTCGGCAACGGGATAGATATCCAGCACCAGACGATGGCCATACTCGCCAACGGGTTTGAGCGAAAAAACCTGCGGGTTGATTTCGCCCTTGAGTTCGATGACGAGCCGTACCACCCCGGGTTTGTTGCGACCGGCGCGGATTAGCTTGATGTTGGGATCGCTGTCCAGAATTTTGCTCGGCAGGCTGGCGAGCACCGAATTGAACTCAACACCTTCGAGGTCGACCACCAGTCGTTCCGGATTTTTCACCAGCAGGTGCGAATGACGCAGCGGTTGATTGTGTTCGAGCGTGACCCGCGTGTAGTCGCGCGCGGGCCAGACACGCACCGCCAGAATGCTGGGCGTGCTCGCCGCCGCCGTGGCGCCAGCGCCGACTTTCGAGACCAGCAGGGTCAGGCTGGCGGCGGCGAACTTGAGGACGGCGCGGCGGCTAACGGAGAATTCGTCAGGCAGCTTATCAGTCGGGCCAGGCATTGTTGCCCCCGTTCGCCCGCAGCAAAGACCGTCGCAACGCGACCCGAACCCGGCCCCGCGCCCACATGGGTAAGCCGCAGCGTGACATCGGCCGCCGGCAAATACGGTGCGGCATGGTCGGGCCATTCGGCCACGCACACCCCCCGCCCGTCGAAGTATTCGTCCAAGCCTGCATCAAGATATTCCTCAGGCTGATTGAATCTATAGAAATCAAAGTGATACAAGTGTAATCCAGAAACAGGGTGAACTTCAACCAGTGTGTAGGTGGGGCTTTTCACCGGACCGTTGTCGCCCAGGGCGCGCAGCAGGCCCCGTACCAGCGTGGTCTTGCCGGCACCAAGGTCGCCTTCGAGCCAGATGGTCAGCCCCGGCTCGATGGCAGGCGCCAGTGCCGCGCCCAGCGCCAGCGTGGCGGTTTCATCGGCGAGCGCTGTCGTAAGATGCGCGGCATGCATGACTGGTCGGAACTTTCAAAAAAAATTAAGGGATGGGGGCGAGAACTTGGCTTCGATGCCATCGGCATCGCGCGGCCCACGCTTGACGAAACGGCGGAAGGCGGACTCGTCGCCTGGCTGGCCGCCGGCTGCCACGGCGAAATGGATTATATGGCGGCGCACGGCATGAAACGGGCGCGACCGACGGAACTGGTGGCGGGAACCCGCGCCGTGATCGTGGTACGCATGAACTACCGTACCGCTAGCGCCGACTTTTTTCGCAAAGCGTTGTGCGATGAAAAACGCGCCGTGATTTCGACTTACGCGCTGGGGCGGGACTATCACAAACTGCTGCGCGGGCGGTTGCAGCAACTGGCCGATCGCATCGAAGCGGAAATCGGAAAATTCGCTCATCGCGTGTTCACCGACTCCGCGCCGGTGATGGAGGTCGAACTGGCACGGAACGCCGGTCTCGGCTGGCGCGGCAAGCATACCCTGCTGCTGTCGCGCGAGGCGGGATCGTGGTTCTTTCTCGGCGAGCTTTTCGTCAACCTGCCGCTGCTGCCCGACGCGCCAACGACCGACCATTGCGGCAACTGCCGCGCCTGTCTCGATGCCTGTCCGACGGCGGCGTTTATCGAACCCTATCGCCTCGACGCACGCCGTTGCATTTCTTACCTGAGCATCGAGCTGAAAGGCGCGATTCCGCTTGAACTGCGGCCACTCATCGGCAACCGCATCTACGGCTGCGACGATTGCCAGCTTGCCTGTCCGTGGAATCGCTTTGCGCCGCCGACGCGCGAGGCTGATTTTTCGCCACGCCTCGGTCTCGACAGCGCAAACCTCGTGGCGTTGTTCGCGTGGAGCGAAACCGACTTCAACGAAAAATTTGCCGGCAGCCCCATCCGTCGCATCGGCCATGAACGCTGGTTGCGCAACATCGCGGTTGCAATGGGCAATGCGCTGGGTGAATCGGATGGTGTAACCGGCGCACCGGGTGCCCCAGACGCGGCGCCGGCCACCGCCGACATCGTTGCCGCGCTACGGGCGCGGCTGGAGCATCCGTCGGCACTGGTGCGGGAACACGTCGCCTGGGCGCTGGCCCAGCTTCACTCGCCAACGGCACAGGGACGCGCCGGATCGATGCACCATTCGCTCCACGAACCTACATAGAGCGGCGAACCGCGCAGGCCCGCAATCTCCATCGCCAGCACGTTGTGACAGGCGGTGACACCAGAACCGCAGTACTGGACGACCTGGCGCGGGTCACGCCCGCCAAGGATGGCGTCGAATTCCGCTCGCAACTCGTCGGCCGGCTTGAAGGCACAGCCGGCATCATCGAGATTGTCAAAATAGAAGCGGTTGATCGCGCCGGGAATATGGCCGCCAACGGGGTCGATCGTTTCCTCTTCGCCGCTGAAGCGTTCCGGCGCGCGGGCATCGAGCAGCAGCAGTTTGTCGCCTGCCATGCCGGCAAGCACCTCGGTCGTCCCGGTCGGCTCGATACCGGGGCGCAATACGAACGGTGCCGGCGGCGGGCTCGACACCTCGGCGTCCAGCGGCAGCTTGGCCCGCCGCCAGAACGGCAGCCCACCGTCGAGCACGGCCACCTGCTCGTGGCCGACCCAGCGCAACATCCACCACAGGCGCGAGGCGAAGCCACTGCCTTCATTGTCGTAGGCCACCACCTGCGTGTCGGGTCCGACGCCACAGGCGGCCATCTTCGCGGCGAAGACTTCGCGCGTCGGTAGCGGGTGGCGACCGTTGCCGCCATCCTTCGCGCCGGAAAGATCGCGGTCGATATGCAGAAACAGCGCGCCCGGAATGTGGCCCTTGGCATAAGCATTTTCGCCGTAGGCCGTATTCGACAGGTCGTGACGACAATCGAAGATACGCCAGCCCGGGTCAGCCAGATGGCCCGCCAGTTCCTGCACGCTTACCAGCGTGGTACTCATCGCGGCGCCTCGTCGAGCCAGGCGCGGGCATCCTCGGCCTCATGGAAAACCCGCAGGTCAGCGGCCACGAACACCTGCGACATCCACGCGCTCCAGGCGATCCACTCACTGTCGGTGATCACGGCGATGCGATTGAAATCGCCGCCGTGCTCGCGCGAGAACTTGATTTCCTCCCACGCCATGTCCACGGTGAAATCAGCCATTTCCCGCAGGTCGAAAAAAAGATTGACCGCCCCGTCGAACTTGACCTTGTACAGCACCAGTTCTTCGAATTCCTTGAAGTCGGCCAGAGTAAATTCGCCAAGCACGGAAACGGAGACTTGGCTGTCGCGATAGTCGATGGTGATCATGGCAATCCTCGTTTGTGTGCAAGCATTATGGCTCAATCCGTGACGGCCGGCGTGGCACGCGGCGCTGGATGGATTCCTGCTCTGCAAAATCCTGCCTGAAGGCGGCATCCTCGCGCAATAGCGCGGGTTGATGGGCTAAAATTGAGTCTTTCTTTCAGAAACATCGGAGATTCCCATGTCCATGTCCGACCGCGATGGCTTTATCTGGCAGGACGGCAAGCTCGTCCCCTGGCGTGAAGCCACCACCCATGTGCTGACGCATTCGCTGCACTACGGTCTGGCCGTGTTCGAGGGGCTGCGCGCCTACAAGACCGCGTCGGGCACCGCGATCTTCAAGCTGAAGGAACACACCGACCGCCTGTTCAACTCGGCCCACATCTACCGCATGCCGATGCCTTTCGACAAGGCCACGATCATGGCGGCGCACAAGGAAGTCGTGCGCGCCAACAAGCTCGAATCCTGCTATCTGCGGCCGATTGCCTTTTATGGCGCCGAAAAAATGGGTGTTTCGCCCATTGGCGCCAAAACGCACATCGCCATTGCCGCCTGGCCGTGGGGCGCCTACCTTGGTGAGGAAGGCATGGAGAAGGGCATCCGCGTCAAGACGTCCAGCTATGCCCGCCATCACGTCAATGTCACCATGCCGCGCGCCAAGGTGGCCTCGACCTATGCCAACTCGATCCTCGCCAACATGGAAGCGACCGAGCATGGTTACGACGAGGCGCTGCTGCTCGACGTCGACGGCTTCGTGGCCGAAGGTGCTGGCGAAAACCTGTTTATCGTCAAGGATGGCGTGATCTACGAACCGGAAATCGCCTCGGCGCTGATCGGTATCACCCGCGCCACGGTCCATTCGCTGGCCGATGAACTCGGCTACAAGGTGGTTTCCAAGCGGCTGACCCGCGATGACATATACATTGCCGACGAAGCCTTCTTCACCGGTACCGCCGCCGAGGTCACGCCGATCCGCGAACTTGATAGCCGTACCATCGGCGCCGGCCACCGCGGCCCCATCACCACGAAAATCCAGAGCCTCTATTTCGACGCGGTCAATGGCCGTCTGCCGTCCCACGCCGACTGGCTCGCCTACGTCTGAAGAGGCCACACCCATGAACGCCGCCCCCAAAGCCAGCCACGTCGCCAGCCAAGTCAACAACGACAGCGCCCGCGAAGTCGACGTTACCGCCCACGATCTGCCGCTGCACTGTCCGCGCGAGGGCAGCCCGCTCTGGTCGCGCCATCCACGCGTCTATCTCGACGTCCTGAAAAACCCCGCCGGCGAGGCCTGCTGTCCCTACTGCGGCACCCAATACCGCTTCACGGGCCCACGGCCCACGGGCCACCACTGACCATTCCCTCGCGCGGCATCGCGTGCAGCCCCGTGCTCACCCTCGCGCGCACCCTCACTCTTGTTGTCGCCCCCTCCTGGATTGGCGACACGATCATGATGCAGCCGCTACTGATGCGGCTGCGGGCGCGGCAAGCGGATGCCGCCATCCATGTCCTGGCGCCGGCCTGGAGCGCGCCGTTGCTGGCGCGCATGCCGGAAGTCGCGGCGGTCATCGAAAATCCCTTCGCTCATGGCGAATTCAACTGGGCCGGCCGTCTTGCCCTGGCGCGCCGACTCAGGGGTAACGAAACCAGCGCTGGCTTTTCCGCAGTCTATGTTTTGCCCAACTCGTGGAAATCGGCACTGGCGCCCTTCCTCGCCCGCATTCCTCGCCGTATCGGCTACACCGGCGAAGCCCGCTACGTCCTGCTCAACGAGCGTCGCCGGCTCGACCCGGCGGCGTTGCCGCGCCTGGTCGACCGCTACGCCGCATTGGCCGGCCCGCTGGATGCCGCTACGCCGCTGCCGCGCCTGTTCTCAACGCCCGAACAGCAACGCGCCGCCCGCGCCGCGCTCGGTCTGCCGCTCGACGTCGCTCCTGTCGTCTTTTGCCCTGGCGCCGAATACGGTCCGGCGAAACGCAGGCCCGCCCGCCACTTTGCACAACTGGCTACTCGTTTGACCACTCAGGTTGCCACTCAGGTAGCTACGCCCCAAGCCCAAAAAGTCGGCGGTAGCGGTACGGGTACGGCAGTCTGGCTGATCGGCTCGGCCAAGGATGCCGCCATCGGCGATGAAATTGTCCGCCTGTCGGCCGGCGCCGCCCTCAATCTCTGCGGTCTGACCGATCTGGGGCAGGCCATCGACCTCATTGCCGGCGCGCGTGCCGTAGTCAGCAACGATTCGGGCTTGATGCACGTCGCCGCAGCGCTGGACCGGCCGTTGGTGGCGCTCTACGGTTCTTCCAGCCCCGGCTATACGCCACCGCTGTCGCCCCGTGCGAAAATCCTGTCGCTCGGACTCGACTGCGGCCCCTGTTTCAAACGCGTCTGTCCGCTGTCGCACCTGCACTGCCTCGAAAATCTCACCCCCGGGCAAGTATTTGACGAACTCATGGGCGAACTCGATCTCACCTGAAAACACCATGCCGGACAAGCCGATTTTCCCCACCCCCGCCGATGCTGAAGCCGCCTTCTACGATGCGATAGAACGCGCCGATCTTGAAGCACTGATGTCGGTGTGGGCGGAAGACGACGAGATCGTCTGCATCCATCCCGGTGGGCCGCGCCTGATCGGCTACGCCGCCGTGCGTGAAACCTGGCGCCGCATTTTCGAAAGCGGCCCCCGGTTGCGCGTGCGGCTGTCCCAGGCCACGGTGGTGCAAAACCCCTTTGCCACGATCCAGACTGTGATCGAGCACATTTCGGTGCGCGACGACGAATCGCTGCGCGCGCCAGTCCACTCCTCGCCCGCCCCGCCCGACAGCGGAACCGAGCTACCGCGCAAGACCTTGCACTAAGCGCGAACAGGCCGACTGGCGATCAAACCCGCATAAGCCCGCTGAGCGTCAAAGCGGAAGTGCGATAATCAAGCGGCACCCCACCACGGAGACAGACGTGACCCCCATCGCTCCCGAGATTTTCAAGGCTTATGACATCCGTGGCATCGTCGGCAAGTCACTGACGCCCGCGGCAGTCGGCCTGATCGGCCAGGCCCTCGGTACTGAAGCGCGGGCACGCGGCCAGAGCAGCATCGCCGTCGGCCGCGATGGCCGCCTGTCCGGTCCGGAACTGGCTTCCGCGCTGGCTGTCGGCATCACCTCGACCGGCATCGACGTGGTCGATATCGGTCGGGTGCCGACGCCCATGGCTTATTTTGCCGCGCACCACCTCGACATCGGCAGTTGCGTCTCGGTCACCGGTAGCCACAATCCGCCGGACTACAACGGCCTCAAGATGGTGCTCGGCGGTGAAACGCTGCATGGCGCCATGATCCAGGCACTACGGCAGCGGGTCGATCAGCGCGACTTCATGGAAGGACAGGGACATGTTCGCCATGCCGACATCAAAAATGCCTACATCGGGCGTATCGTCGACGACGTCAAGCTCGCCCGAGCAATGAAGATCGTGGTCGACTGCGGCAACGGCGTCGCCGGCGACTTCGCGCCGGAACTGTTCCGTCGCATGGGCTGCGAGGTGGTCGAACTGTTCTGCAAGGTCGACGGCACCTTTCCCAATCATCACCCCGATCCCTCCAAGCCCGAGAACCTCGAAGACGTTCGCCGCGTCCTGCGCGAGACCGACGCCGAACTGGGGCTCGCCTTCGATGGCGATGGCGACCGTCTCGGCGTAGTAACGAAAGACGGCGAAATCATCTATCCCGACCGCCAGCTCATGCTCTTCGCCGCCGACGTGCTGCTGCGCAATCCCGGCGCTCAGATCATTTACGACGTCAAGTGTTCGCGCTGGGTGGCCGAGTCGATCAAGCTCCAGGGCGGCGTGCCGCTGATGTGGAACACCGGCCACGCCCTCATCAAGAGCAAGCTGAGGGAAACCGGCGCACCGCTGGCTGGCGAAATGAGCGGCCACATGTTCTTCAAGGAACGCTGGTATGGCTTCGACGATGGCCTTTACGCCGGCGCCCGCCTGCTCGAAATCGTCTCGCGCTGGCCGGATGCCAACTGGCCTTTAAAGAACCTGCCCAACGCCCTGTCGACACCCGAACTCAACCTCAAGATGCAGGAAGGCGAACCGCACCAGCTCGTAGCCAAGTTGCTGAAGAAGGGAAAATTCCCGAGTGCCCGGAAACTCATCACCATCGACGGCGTGCGCGCCGAATATGCCGATGGTTTCGGTCTGGCGCGGGCGTCCAACACCACGCCGGTGGTGGTGCTGCGCTTCGAGGCCGATACAGCCAAGGCCCTGGCCCGCATTCAGGACGAGTTCAAGGCCGCCATGGAGTCCGTCTGGCCGGGATTGATTGTGAATTACGATGCCGGCCACTGAAGAAGTTTTCATCGGCCGCCAACCGATCCTCGACCGCAACAACGAACTCTTCGCCTACGAGTTGCTGTTTCGTAGCGGCGCCCAAAAGAACGAGGCAAATGTTGATGACAACCTGGCCGCCACCGCCAGCGTGATCAGTCACGCTTTTGCCGAACTTGGTATCGAGCAGGCGCTGGGGCCCTACAAGGGCTTCGTGAACTGCGACGAAAGCCTGTTGCTCTCCGACATCATCGAGATCCTGCCGCCCGACAAGATCGTGCTCGAAGTGCTCGAAACCGTCGAAGTCACCCCGGATATTCTCGAACGCTGCAAGGAACTGAAGGCGCGCGGCTTCACGCTGGCGCTCGACGATTTTGTCAACATGGAAGACAAGTGGCTGCCGCTGCTCGATCTGGTCGAAATCGTCAAGGTCGATCTGATGCCGCTCGACCGGGCCGGGCTGGCGCAATCCACGGCGGCGCTCAAGCGCTGGCCACTCAAGCTGCTGGCCGAAAAAGTCGACTCGCGCGAGCAGGCCAAATACTGTCACGACCTCGGCTATGCGCTGTTTCAGGGCTACTACTTCGCCAAACCGGTCATCCTGGCCGGCAAAAAACTCGGCCACTCGCAGATGTCGCTGGTGCGCCTGCTCGGCATGGTGCTGGAGGATGCCGAAACAAGCGTGATCGAGAGCGTGTTCAAGCACGAACCCGGCCTCTCCATGAATCTGATGCGGCTCACCAACTCGGTCGCCACCGGCGTGCGCACCAAGGTGACCAGCCTGCGTCACGCCATCACCGTGCTCGGCCGCCGGCAGTTGCAGCGCTGGCTACAGATTCTGCTGTACACCAACCCGGCCAGCGGCAATGTCGCCAGCCCGCTGCTGCAACTCGCCGCGACGCGGGGCCGCTTGATGGAACTATTGGCCGCCAAGTTGCACCCCGGCAACCGCGAGACCGAAGATCGCGCCTTCATGACCGGCATCATGTCGCTGATGCCAACGTTGATGGGCGTAGAACTCGCTGAAATCCTCAAGGGCGTCAATGTCGGTGCCGACGTGCGCGATGCCCTGGAACACGGCGATGGCGAACTGGGTACGCTGCTGGTGCTCAGCGAAGCGCTGGAGAACGGCAACGGTCTGCTCTGTCACGACCTTGTCGAAGAACTGCCCGGCGTCGACCACACCATCGTTAATACCTGCCTGACACAGGCGCTCGCCTGGGCTTCCAACATCGGCAGGGAAAACGAGTGAAAACCGACTTCGGCACCCACCGGAACGAGTGAGCGAGATTTCGGCGCAAGCCACAACGAATGTCTCGACGCGTTTCGCCGAGTGGCTGCCTTCGGCCAGGTCTCTGGGCCTCGCCACCTTGGCAGCCCTTGCCCAGGCACTGTCGTTCGCGCCCTTCCATCTGGTCTTTACCAGTTTGGCGACGATCACCCTCCTGCACCTGGCCACCAACAACCTGGGCTATCGCAAGATATTTGCGATTGGCTGGTGGGCTGGCTTCGTCGGCCAGTTGCTGATCTATTGGTGGCTGATCGACACCATCGCTGTTTTTGGGCGGCTCCCCGTCGCCGTGGGTGTCGTGGCCCACCTGCTTTATTCGCTTGCCATGGGCTTGCATCTGGCGCTTACCGCCCTCGTTGCCACCATGCTCATGCGCCAGGCTCGATTGAGGCCGGTTGAGGCATGGCCCATTGCCTACGTCGTCATCTTTCTCGCCGTACCGCAATTGTTTCCCCTGTATCTGGGCGCCGAATACTATGCTCTTGCAGCGCCCTGGCGGCTCAATCCTCCCGACATTCTTGTCGTATCGACTCTAGTCGTCATGACCGGCGCCTTTTTCGGGGATTACCTCCTGCGCGGGCAGGCCGCGGCATCACCGCCGCTACGCGTTGCCGGCTGGGCGCTGATCTTCGCCGGATTGCTGGCGATCTCCTGGCCCCGGTCGTTACCAATAGAACCGAGAAAGCTCCGGGTGGCAATCGCACAAGCAGATTTCCCGCTTGGCCACCGTTTCAACTACAACGAAATTCTGGCCCGCTACCAAAAACTGGAATCACTCTACCGCGAGGGGGTGGCGCGGGGTGCCGAACTGGTGGTGTTCTCGGAAAGTTCTCTGCCATTCCCGTATCTGATCCATGGACAGGCTGTTCCGGCCGGGCGGCCGTATGCCCGGGAAATGACCGACCGTCTGAACTCACTCGTTTCCGCAGCCGGCATTCCGTTGATCGCCAATGGACTCTCCCGCGATGGAGACAAAGTCACCAACCGCTCGGTCTTCATCGAACCTGTCGCCGACGGCAAGATTCGCAACCAGATCTACGACAAACGCAAGTTGCTGTGGTTCGGCGAACGCGTTCCTTTTCGCGACTATTGGCCCAAGAGTGAAACCCTGTTTGCCGCCGTGACACAACACGAACCTGGACCGGGTCCCGTGCTGTGGACCTGGAACGGACTCACCCTGCTACCTTCGATCTGCTATGAGGCGATACTGCCGCGCTTCACCCGCGCCATCATCCCGGCCGATGGCCGGGTTGATCTCATCGTCAACCTGACCAACGACAAATGGTTTGGCCTGACCAACGAACAGGAGCAGCATTTGATGCTGGCTTCCTGGCGTTCGGCCGAGACGGGCATTCCAATGATCCGGGCTACGCTCAACGGTGTCTCCGCGGTGGTGGATGGTCGCGGCGAAACCATCATGCGTGGCGAACAGGGCAAATCGGGCATCTGGATGTCCGACGTTCCGCTCAACATGATGAAGGATGTCAAGGAGTGATCGCATGACATCCGTCTCGCAGAAAACGCTTGAGGGAACGCGCCGGGGCGGGAGTTGGCGCGAACGGCTCATCCTCCTGCATCCCCGGCGATTCTTTATCGAAACCTGGCGCGAGATTGATGCCGAGACGGCGGAAGCCCGCGCCCAATACCCTGGCGGCAATGGCTACGATTTCCGCCCGCTGGTTGCCCTGTGCCTGGGGGCGGTCTGTTTAGTGCTGATCGAGTATTTCGGTCACACTCGACATTTTCATGCGCTTGTCGGCGAGTTGGCCGCCCACCATCATGATGACCCGAGCGGCGCCCTATCGGGTTTCCTGTCGGCAATTCAACACTCGGACTGGCGCGAACTTGCCGGATTCGCCTGGTGGACGACCTGGCGCGTGCTCGGCTACGTCGTCATCCCCACCATATTGATCCGGTTCGTGTGGCGAGAAAAAATACGTGACTACGGGCTGGCGACAAAAAGTGTCGCCGAGCATGCCTGGCTCTACTTGCTGGCCTACCTTGTCGTGCTGGTGGGCATCGTCTTCGTAACACTCCTTGATCCGCGCTTCGGAAACTACTACCCCATGTACCACCAGGCCTCGCGCAGTTGGGCCGACCTGCTCGGTTGGGAGATTTTGTATGTCACGCAGTTCTTTGCGCTCGAATTCTTCTTCCGGGGCTTCTGGCTCAATTCAATGCGTATGGCCTTGGGCTCGCAGGCGATCTTCGCGATGGTGGTGCCCTACTGCATGATCCACATCGGCAAGCCCCTGCCGGAAACACTCGCGGCTATATTTGCGGGCGTCTTTCTCGGCACCCTGGCCTTGAAGACGCGCTCGATCTGGGGCGGCTTTCTCATCCACGCCGGCGTCGCCGTCAGCATGGACGCAAGCGCCCTGATCGCCACCCGAGGCCTGCCCGGGCGCTGGTGGCCGGGTTAAACAGGAATCAAATAAGCAGCCGCTCAGTCGCCGGTTATTTCGGCTACGATGAGGCGGCATCCCTGTTTCTGAGTGGCGAACCAGAAACTGCCCGGCGCATTCTCCTCGATCTGGTCAACACCACCATCGGATTCGAACAACTGGCCGATATCACCGAGAGGGAATCCGTGCATGGCAACCTGGCAGCGATTTTCGGCCGCGGCCAACGGATTTTTATGCGGATCAGGGGCGAACGCACTGATTCGCACGAAACATCCGGGCTAGAGAACCTTGCCTGGATTCATGAGGCCGTCTGGATCAAGCGCGCGTTTGACGGCGCGCATCATGTCCATCTCCACATCGCTTTTGTAACGTAGGACTTCCGCACGCTTCAGCTGGCCCAGGCCATGTTCGGCGGAGATTGATCCGCCGAGTTCATGCACCAGGTCATGGGCGATACGGTTCACTGCTTCGGTTTGCGCAACAAAATCGGCATTGTCCTGCGCCGCCGGTTTGGACAGGTTGTAGTGGAGGTTGCCATCGCCCAGATGACCAAAGCAGACGATGCGCACGCTGGGGAAGTCGCGTTCGAGGGTAGCGTCGGCGCGGGCAATATACTCGGCTATGCGCGACACCGGCAGCGAAATATCGTGTTTGATAGAGACGCCCTCGATCTTCTGCGCTTCGGAGATATTTTCGCGCAATGCCCACAACGCCTGCGCCTGCGGGCCACTCTGAGCGATAACCGCGTCGCTGACCTCGCCCGCCTCGAAGGCATCGGCGAGCGCGCTCTCCAACGCAGCGTCGAGGTCTGACTCCATGGTGTCGGAAAGCTCGATCAACACCTGCCAGGGCGACTGCATGGCGAGAGGATCGCGACTGTTCGGGATGTTTTTCAACACCAGATCAAGCGCGGGCCTGCCGAGAAGTTCGAACGCGGAAACCCTGCCGCCAATTTTCTCGCGAACGCGCGTGAGCAGCGCGACGGCATCGCCGGGGCTACTCACCGCCGCCCAACCGGTTGCGGTTTGACGGGGCCGCGAATAAAGCTTTAGTACCGCAGCGGTGATCAGTCCGAGCGTGCCCTCGGCCCCTATGAAAAGATGTTTCAGGTCATAGCCGGTGTTGTCCTTGCGCAGACCACGCAGGCCGTCCCACACGCGCCCATCGGGCAACACCACCTCGATGCCCAGCGTCAGTTCGCGCGCATTGCCATAGCGCAACACCTGCACGCCGCCCGCATTCGTCGCCAGATTGCCGCCAATGGTGGCGGTACCTTCGGCGGCAAGCGATAGTGGGAACAACCTGCCGGCAGTCTCGGCGGCATCCTGCACCGCTGCCAGGGTACACCCGGCTTCGCAAGTCAGGGTATTGTTCTCCGTGTCGATCGAGAGAATCCGATTGAGCCGCGTCAGACTCACCACGACTTCGCCTTTGATGGGCGTCGCGCCTCCGCACAGGCCGGTATTGCCGCCCTGTGGAACAATCGCCACACCCGCCTCCGAGCAGGCCGCGACGACAGCAGCTACTTCGCGAGTACTGGCCGGGATCACCACGCACATCGCGACGCCCACATATCGTCCGCGCCAGTCAGTGCAGTAGGCGGCGACGTCACTCGCATCGGTCAACACATGCGTTGAGCCAACGGCAGCACGTAGGGTTTCAATCAGTGAGGGCATATTCAATGGCTGGCATCAGGTGGTTGGCTGAGGTGGGGCGCTCAAGACCGCATAAAGGTCATGTACGTCGCAATCTGTAATGGTGACTTCGACAATATCACCGATAGCCAATTCTTCGCCGTCGGTAACGTAAACCAGCCCGTCTATTTCCGGTGCATCGCCCTGCGAGCGAGCCACGGCGCAGTCATCCTCGATGTCGTCGACGATTACCGGGATGCGGCGACCAATTTTCGCTTCCAGCCGGCGCGTGCTGATGTCTTCCTGATGCTGCATCAAGCGCCCCCGGCGTTCTTCGCGCATTGCTTCAGGCAACGCACCCGGCAACTCGTTGGCCGTCGCGCCATCGACCGGCGAATAGGCGAAACAGCCGACGCGATCAAGTTCGGCCACATCAAGGAAGTCGAGCAACTCGTTGAACTCGGCTTCCGTCTCACCCGGAAAGCCGGTGATGAAGGTGGAACGAATTGTCAGATCGGGCACCGCGCGCCGCCACGCGGCGATGCGCTCAAGCACTCGCTCGACATCGCCTGGCCGCTTCATCAGCTTAAGAATTCGCGGACTGGCGTGCTGGAAGGGGACGTCAAGATAAGGCAATACCTTTCCCGCCGCCATCAACGGGATGATGTCATCAACGCTGGGATAGGGATAGACATAATGCAACCTCACCCAGAGGCCAAGATCGCCAAGTTCCCGACAAAGATCATGCAGCTTCGTTTTCAGCGGTCGGCCGCCATGAAAACCGGTGCGGTATTTGACATCAAGGCCATAGGCGCTGGTGTCCTGCGAAATGACCAGCAGTTCCTTGACGCCGGCCTTGGCCAGATTCTCGGCCTCGCGCAGTACGTCGCCAATAGGGCGCGAGACGAGGTCGCCGCGCAGACTTGGGATGATGCAGAAGGTGCAACGGTGGTTGCAGCCTTCCGAAATTTTCAGGTAGGCGTAGTGCGCCGGAGTCAGGCGGATACCCTCGGGCGGCACAAGATCGACGAACGGATCGTGCAGCGGCGGCAGATGGGCATGCACCGCCGCCATCACTTCCTGCGTCGAATGGGGGCCGGTCACGGCAAGAACTCCGGGGTGCGCCTTGCGAACAATGTCGCCCTTGGCACCAAGGCAGCCTGTCACGATGACCCGGCCGTTCTCGGCCAAGGCCTCGCCGATGGTATCGAGTGATTCTTCCACCGCTGCGTTGATGAAGCCGCAAGTGTTGATGACAACCAGATCGGCGCCATTGTAGCTACCCGAAAATTCGTAGCCTTCGGCGCGCAGGCGCGTAAGAATCTGCTCGGAATCCGCGCTGGCCTTGGGGCAGCCCAAGGATATGAAATTTATGATTTTCGAGTCCTTCCTGGACTGGCTCTTTGCCTTGCTTTTTGGCTTGGTCATGCTTTGGTGGTTCCACGCATTCTCTTTAGATGTATCGAGTTTACAGTCTTATCGGGAGAACCCGGCTCCAGCGACGTCCCGTTCAGACATCGATCCACTGACTTGGATTAGGCCTTGGATTAGGCCTGCGCCAGGCGCATCACTTCATGTGCCCGTCCATGATGCGCCGATAAAACTCGTGGAAGTGCTGCATGCCGTCTTCCATGGGCGACTGATAGGGGCCGACTTCGTTGCAGCCTTCTAGCCACAGCGCACGACGGCCGCGATCCATGCGCTCGCCAATGTCGTCGTCCTCAATGGCGGTTTCCATGTAGGCGGCCTGCTCGGCCTTGATGAACTCGGGCTCGAACAGAGCGATGTCTTCGGGATAGTAGAACTCGACAACATTGAGCGTGCGATCAACCTTTTGCGGGATCAGCGACGACACCACCAGCACATGCGGATACCACTCGACCATTATGTTCGGATAGTAGGTAAGCCAGATCGCGCCGTGCGGCGGCAACTGGCCGCCGTAATAGTCGAGTACCGCCTGATGCCAGCGGGCATAGGCAGGCGAACCGGTCTTGGTCAGCGAGGTGATGCCCACCTTCTGCACCGAATACCAGTCACCAAACTGCCAACTGAGGTCGTCACAAGTGACGAAATTGCCCAGTCCGGGGTGATACGGCACCACATGGTAATCCTCGAGATAGACCTCGATGAAAGTCTTCCAGTTGTAATTACACTGGTGCAGTTCGACATGGTCGAGCTTGTAGTTCGAGAAATCGAATTCGGTAGCCACCTGCATGCCGGCCAGGTCGGCGTTGGCCGAGCGCGGGCCCTTGAACAGCAACCCATGCCAGGATTCGAGCTTCTGCTTGCCTAGGTTGAGGCAGGGATTGGCGGGAAAGTGAGGCGCGCCAATCAAGTGGCCACCGGTGTCGTAGGTCCAGCGGTGGATCGGACAAACGACGTTTTGAGCCGTGCCTGATCCTTCCAGCATGATGGACTGGCGATGACGACAGACGTTGGACATCCGATAAACGCCATCGGGCTGGCGCACCAGCAGTTTCGAATGGTCGAGCCATTCGGCAGAACGGTAATTGTAGGGTTCCGGCACCATCAGTTCGTGACCGGCATACCCCGGCCCGGTATCGAAAATCAGCTGCTTCTCCAGTTCGAAGCGCTTCTCGTCGAAATACCAATCCACGGGTAACTGCGAAACGCCAGGAGCAAATCGCGCACGGGTTCCGATGTCGGACATGATTTCCCAAACTCCAAGAATTAAGACTACCCGAAAACCGGAAAGTACAATGACTGCGGGCAGAGCCCATAAACAACCAATAAACAACCCCAATAACCCCAATAAAATCCATGTAGGCGGCTTACAGCAAGCCATTCGCGGGGACTTTGAAGTATAGCGAAATCAGTAGCGGCCCGACCCGAAAATTGACCGACAGCCCCTCAATACGTTATTTTTACGTTCTTTCCATTTATCGCACTCCTCGCGCCGCACCCCATGTCCAAGGCCCACGCCGCGCCCGCCACGACCAAACCGGCCTCCTTTGAAGCCGCGCTGACCGAACTCGAAGCAATCGTTCTGACGCACTGCTTCGCTACTGCCAGGATGCATTGACGGGTGCCGAACAAAAGATTCGTCTTCTCGAAGGTCAAACGCTCGGCGATCTCAGGGACTATGATTGCGCGTCTACCGCCCCCGTGGCCCCTGGCAATTCCGATCTGGCCGTGCCCGCCGGTGAAAACTGAAGCCCGCTCCAATTCATGAATTTTGCCGACTGGATGTCCGCGGTTCAAAACCGCACGGAAGACGCATTGGCGCACTGGCTACCGCCGGCCGACACACAACCGGCCCGCCTGCACGATGCCATGCGCTACGCGGTGCTGGGCGGGGGCAAGCGAATCCGCCCATTGCTCTGCCACGCGGCTGGCGCGGCCTTGGGTGCCCTTCCCACCGACCTTGATCGGGCGGCCTGTGCCGTCGAACTTATCCACGCCTATTCGCTGGTGCATGACGACCTGCCCTGCATGGACGACGACAAACTGCGCCGGGGCAAACCAACCGTACATGTCGAATACGACGAGGCCACCGCGCTGCTGGTTGGCGACGCGCTGCAATCGCTGGCCTTCCAGGTACTGATCAATCAGCCGGTCGATAATTTGCACGACAGCCATATTGCCGGGCAGGTCGATAGTCCTGGTTTGATGGGATTGCCGTACTGCCAGCGCCGACTTTCCATGTTGCTGCTGCTGGCGCAGGCTGCTGGCTCGCGTGGCATGGCGGGTGGCCAGGCCATCGACCTTGCCGCCGTCGGCCAGACGCTGGCGCTGGAAGAACTCGAACTGATGCACATCCACAAGACCGGCGCACTCATCCGCGCCGCCGTGCTGCTCGGCGCCCACTGTGGCAATGCCGATGCCGACACCCAGACCACCCTGTCGCATTTCGCCAATCGCATCGGTCTGCTGTTCCAGGTGGTCGATGATATCCTCGACACCGAAGCGAGCACGGCAACGCTGGGCAAAACCGCCGGCAAGGATGCCGCGCAGAACAAGCCAACCTACGTTAGCCTGCTCGGCATCACGCGCGCCAAGGCGCTGGCCGCCGAACTTCGCGACGAGGCGCTGGCCGCCCTGGCGCCCTTGGGTGATCGAGCGGAAAGACTCGGTGGCCTTACCCGTTACATCGTCGAACGGCGCTTCTGATGACCACCACGCCACTGCTCGACAGCATCCGCGATCCGGCCGACCTGCGGCAACTGGAACGCGCCGCGTTGCCTCAACTGGCGGAAGAGCTTCGCAGCTTCCTGATCGAATCGGTAGCCAGGACCGGTGGCCATTTGTCGTCGAATCTTGGCACGGTCGAACTTACGCTCGCCCTGCATTACGTTTTCGATACACCCGAAGACCGGCTGGTGTGGGACGTCGGCCACCAGACCTACACCCACAAGATTCTCACCGGCCGGCGCGAGGGCATGGCGCGACTGCGCATGCAGGATGGTATTGCCGGCTTTCCGCGACGTGAGGAAAGCCCATACGATACCTTTGGCGTCGGCCATTCGTCGACCTCCATATCGGCGGCGCTGGGCATGGCCGTCGCCGCCCGCAACAAGGGTGAAGACCGCCGCGTCGTCGCCATCATCGGCGATGGCGCCATGTCGGCCGGCCAGGCCTTTGAGGCGCTCAACAACGCCGGCGTGGTCGACGCCAACTTGCTCGTCATCCTCAACGATAACGACATGTCGATCTCGTCACCGGTCGGCGCGCTCAACAAATACCTTGCTCGCCTGCTTTCGGGCCGCACCTTCAACGCCGCGCGCAAGGCGGGCGAGAAGATCCTGTCAGTAACGCCATCGCTGCTGGAAATCGCCAAACGTGCCGAGGAGCATGTCAAAGGCATGTTCGTGCCGGGCACCCTGTTCGAAGAGTTCGGCTTCAACTACATCGGGCCCATCGATGGCCACGACCTCGATTCGCTGATCCCGACCCTGGAAAATCTGCGCGAACTCAGCGGACCGCAGTTTCTCCACATCATCACCCGCAAGGGCCAAGGTTACAAACTGGCCGAAGTCGATCCCGTGCTCTACCACGGTGTTTCAAAATTCGACTCCAGCAACGGTATTGACACCGACAAAGTCACCGGCAAGATCACCTACACCCGGATTTTCGGCGACTGGCTGTGCGACATGGCAAGGCTGGACGCACGCCTGATCGCGATCACGCCAGCCATGGGTGAAGGCTCGGGCATGGTGCGTTTTGCCGAGGAGTTTCCGGCGCGTTACCACGACGTCGGCATTGCCGAGCAGCATGCACTGACCTTTGCCGCCGGCCTGGCCTGCGAGGGCATGAAGCCGGTGGTGGCGATCTATTCGACCTTCCTGCAACGGGCCTACGACCAACTCGTGCATGACATCGCACTGCAAAATCTGCCGGTGATGCTGGCTATCGACCGCGGCGGCCTGGTTGGCGCCGACGGCGCGACCCACCAGGGCGCGTTCGACCTCTCTTTCCTCACCTGCATTCCCAACATGGTCGTCATGGCCCCGGCCGACGAGAACGAATGCCGACAGATGTTGACGACCGCCTATGAGCATGCTGGCCCGACCGCCGTGCGCTATCCGCGTGGCGCCGGTCCAGGCGTACCGCTAGCGCCGACTTTTTGCGCCCTGCCCATCGGCAAGGGCGAAGTACGTCGCCGCGGCAAGCGGGTGGCGATACTAGCCTTTGGCTCCCTGCTTACAGCCGCGCTCGATGCTGGCAATCAACTTGATGCCACCGTCGCTAACATGCGCTTCGTCAAGCCGCTGGACCGCGCACTGGTGGATGAACTGGCGCGCACACACGATTTGCTGGTGACTGTCGAAGAGAATTCCATCATCGGCGGCGCCGGTGCGGAGGTTGCGCGCTGCCTCGAAACCATTGATTGCCAAACGGCAAGCCATATTCGTCTGCTGCGCTTGGGCCTGCCCGATCAGTTCGTCGAACATGGTGACCAAGTTGCGATGCTGGCTCAATTGGGGCTCGACGCCAGCGGTATGGCGCGGAGAATCAGAGAATTTTCAGAGCAATTTAATAGTTGATTGATTTTGTCGGGATTGTTACCATATTAGGAAATGACGCGCGGGAAGTTATCCTGCGTGCGGACCGAACCCAGGAACTCCCCCCGTGAATGCCAGAGACCCCATGACTATCGCAGACGTCCAGAGCAGCGCCGATTCCCGCCAGTTACCGATCAACAAGGTCGGCATCAAATCCATTCGCCACCCGGTCAAGGTGCTCGACAAGAGCGGTGGCGTGCAACACACCATCGCCACCTTCAACATGTACGTCGGCCTGCCGCATAACTTCAAAGGTACGCACATGTCGCGCTTCGTTGAAATCCTCAACAGCCGCGAGAAGGAAATCTCGGTCGAGAGCTTCGAGGCGATGCTGCGCGAGATGGTGAAGAAGCTTGAAGCTGAAACCGGCATCATCGAGATGAACTTTCCCTATTTCATCAACAAGGAAGCGCCCGTCTCAAAGGTCAAGAGCCTGATGGACTACGAAGTAAGCTTCGTCGGCGAAATCCTTGATGGCAACGTCTACCGCCAGACCATGAAGGTGGTGGTGCCGGCCACTAGCCTGTGCCCCTGCTCCAAGAAAATATCGGATTACGGCGCCCACAACCAGCGTTCCCACATCACCGTCACCGCCACCACCAACAGCTTCCTCTGGATCGAGGAACTGGTGCAGATGGTCGAGGCGCAGGCTTCCTGTGAGGTCTATGGCCTGCTGAAGCGACCAGACGAGAAATACGTAACCGAACGCGCCTACGACAACCCGAAATTTGTTGAAGACATGGTGCGCGATGTAGCCGGCGTACTTAACGCCGAACCACGAATCGATGCCTATGTGCTCGAATCGGAAAATTTTGAGTCGATCCACAACCACTCGGCCTACGCCCGCATCGAGCGCAACAAGGTGACTCAGACCGCCTTGCCGTAAGCCGCTTCGAAGGCAGCAACATCGAGCGGCTTGGCAAACAGGTAGCCCTGTAGCTTGTGGCAGCCTATGCCATGTGTAAAGGCAGCCTGTGCTTCGGTTTCGACGCCCTCCGCCACCAGGGTTAGCGCCAGACCCTGCGCCAGCGAGGCGACCGCGCGCGCGATCGAGGCATCGACCGGATCGTTTGGCGCGTTGATGACGAATGCACGGTCGATTTTCAGTATATCGATCGGAAACTGACGCAGCGCGGCGAGCGAGGAATAGCCTTGACCAAAATCGTCGATGGCCACGGCCACGCCAAGCTGGTCCTTGAGCTCGCGCAACAGGCTCGCGGCACGTTCGGGATTCAACGCGAGGAAGGTTTCGGTGACTTCCAGAATCAGCGCCGCCGGCGGTAGGCCAGAATCGCGCATGGCTTCACGCACGACGCGCAGCAGGTCAGGATCGGTAAATTGCCGCGTCGACAGGTTGACCGACACCACGAAGTCGGGCGCAAAGCTTTGCCGCCACCGCTGTGCTTGTTGGCAGGCCTCGCGCAGCACAAAGGCGCCGACCTCGACGATGTGACCACTTTCTTCGAGCAGGGGAATGAATAATACCGGCGATACCAAGCCACGCCTAGGATGGCGCCAGCGCACGAGTGCTTCGCTGCCGAGCAAGCGGCGACTGTCGGCAGCAACCAGCGGTTGATAAAAAACTTCAAACTCGCCGCGGGCAAGCGCCTCGCGCAGTTCGGCCATCAATTGCAGCCGTTCGGCCATGCCCTGTTCCAGCCCCGGCGTGTAGAGCGCCCAGTTGCGCGATCCCTGTGACTTCGCCTGGCCCAGCGCAGTTTCGGCGTGTTCGAGCAACTCGCCGGGCATCTCGCTAGCGGCTTCCGCCAAAGCCAGACCAATCGCCACGTCGACGACGATAGCCTGACCATCGCATGATAGAGGCGTATCAAAGCGCCCGAATATATCCTGAACCAGCGTACGGGAGAATAAAGTTTCGTCCTGTTCCGCTTGCGACTGCTCAACAAGATAAGCGAACGCATCGCCCGGCAACTTGAACAAGCGTGAGTCTGTTTCCGGCAACGCTGCCAGCCGCTCGGCCGTTTGCCGCAACACAGCGTCGCTGGCCCGCTGCCCGAAGGCGACGCGCACCTGGCGCAAACGCAGCAGACCGATCACCATCCAACCCCGACGGATAATCCTCACAGCGGATGCGGAGACCGGCGCCCCGGGCGC